>CAJGCV010000015.1 GCA_904501915.1 uncultured Akkermansia sp.
AGCAGGGAGCGGTGAATCATCTCTGAGGTGGCCTGTTTGGACTCTTCGGGCAGGGCGGGGATGCGCCAGTGCATGGTGTCCTGCAGGGCAGAGCCGAGGTCCTGCACCAGGTTGTGCCACTCGACCATGCGCAGGAAATTGTTGTAGTTTTTAGTGCACCACTTGCGGAGCTGGTTGCGGCGCAGGTTGTTCCTCTCCTTGAACTCGAGCGATGCACGCCAGAGGGTGAGCATGGAGAGGAAGTCGCTTTCCTCGTTTTTCCACTGGGCGTGCGCCTGGTCTGCCTGGGTGGCAAAATCGGCCGGGCGCTCGCGCGGGTCCATGATGCTGAGCCCCGCCACAATCACCAGCACCTCGGCCAGTGCTTTTTCCTTATCTGCCTCCAGCAGCATGCGACCCAGTCGCGGGTCCAGCGGCAGGCGTGCCAGGCTGCGGCCTGTGGGGGTGAGCTTCTTGTGACGGTCGATGGCGCCGATTTCGCGCAGGGTCTTGTAGCCTTCGTTCACCAGGCGCGGGCTGGGTGGGTCGGGCAGGGGAAACTCACCCAGCGGCGGCAGTTTCAGGTCGGCCATGCGAAGGATGACCCCGGCCAGCGCGCTGCGCTTGATTTCCGGGTCGGTGAAGGCATCCCGGCTCTCGAAATCGGTCTCCGAATACAGGCGGATGCACACGCCTTCCGTCACGCGTCCGCATCGGCCAGCGCGCTGGCGGGCGCTAGCCTGGGAGATGGGCTCTACCTGCAGCCGTTGAATCTGGCGCCCCGGCAGGTAGCGGGAGATGCGCGCCTCGCCGCTGTCGATGACATAGATGATACCGGGAATCGTGAGGGATGTTTCTGCCACGTTAGTGGCGAGTACGATGCGGCGGCGTCCTTTCGCAGGATGGAAGATGCGCTGCTGCTCGGCCAGCCCCAGGCGGGCAAAGAGGGGGAGAATATCCGTGTGGGGCAGGTTCATGCGCTCCAGCTCGGCCGCGCAGTCGCGGATTTCCCGTTCGCCGGGCAGGAATACCAGCACATCTCCCTTGGAATCATACTCCGACAGCCACTCCACCGCGCGGCAGACGTGGTCGGGCTGCTCTTCCTCGCTGTGGCGCGGGGGCATGTAGTGCATGTCCACGTGGTAGGTGCGGCCCTCCACGTTGATGACCGGGGCTCCGCCGAAGAATTCGGAGAATGCTCCGGCATCCATGGTGGCGGAGGAGATGATGAGTTTGAGCTCTGGCCGCCTCGCCAGCAGCAGCTTCATGTAGCCCAGCAGGAAGTCGATATTGAGACTGCGCTCGTGTGCTTCGTCCAGTATGATGGTGTGGTACTGCCGTAAATCCCGGTCGTCCTGGGTTTCTGCCAGCAGGATACCATCTGTCATGAGTTTGAGCTGAGTGTCTGCCCCGGTGCGGTCGTCGAAACGCACCTGGTAACCCACGTAGCCGCCCAGTTCGCAACCTACCTCCTCGGCAATGCGGCGGGCTACTGCTACGGCTGCTAATCGGCGCGGCTGGGTACACCCCAGCTTGCCGCGGCGTCTGCCCGCTACCTCCAGCGCAATTTTCGGCAGCTGGGTGGTCTTGCCGGAGCCGGTTTCGCCCACTACCACAACGACCTGGTGCCTGCGCAGCGCTGCGGCAATCTCATCGCGGTGGCGGGAGATGGGTAAATCCGGGTAGCGGAAGCGTATGGGCTGATCGCTCATGCTGAAAATCAGAATTGCTGCACGGCACCACCGGCCAGTCGGGATTTTTCGGCCAGGAAGACCATGCGGTGACCCACGATACTGTCCTCCAGGGTGGGGCAGCCGGGGGAGGTGCGTTCGCCGCGCAGTAGAGCCACGAAGTCAAGCACGATGCTGCGGTCGCCGCCACCGTGGGCATCGCCCTGCTGGAAGTCCGAGATATCCAGCGTGCGTTCCGTGTAGCCGCCTGGGGCTTCCGGGGCAATCTGGCGCACGTGGAAGCGCTCGCGTTCGAAATCGCCGTATATCTCACCCTTGGTGCCGGTGATGTGCATCATGCGGCGCGGAGTGCTGGCCCCGCCGTTCATGGAGAATGTGCCGATGGCTCCATCGCGGAAGTGGATGAGCACGGACTGGTGGTCCACAATGTTGATGTCGCAGCGGTAGACACAGCGGCTGAAGGGGTTGTCCGGATGCCGCAGAATGGCTTCCTTCTCTTCATCCGTAGTGGGGTTGCTGTGCGTGTCGTGCCACACGTTGTTGGCCCAGCGCATGGGGTGTTCGATATAGAGACGGCGTGCGGAGTAGGGACAGTCGCGCTCCATCGGGCAGTTGTTCAGGCAGTGTGTGCCGGCGCCCTCCGGGGCTTTTTCTTCTTTGAACTGGATGACACTGCCCACGCTGGAGATGGTGGCGGGCACGTTGTCGCCCATGAGCCAGGACATGATGTCCAGGTCGTGGCTGCACTTGGAAAGCAGCATGCCGGAACCGCAGATTTCCTCGCGGGCATACTTGCCGCGCACAAAGGAGACGGATTCGTGCTGGTAGCCCACCTGGTTCGTCATGTGGATATGGATGACATCGCCGATGGTGCCGAGGGCAATCACGCGACGCAGCGCGCGGTAGAACGGGGTATAGCGCAACACGTGGCACACCATCACCTTCCGCTCGTGTTCGCGGGCGCAGGAGATGATGCGCTGGCCTTCCTCATCGTTCAGTGCATAGGGCTTTTCCAGCAATAAATCATAGCCGTGGCGCAGCAGGGGCAGAGAGGTCTCCACATGCAGCCTGTCCATGGTGCAGTTGATGGCGGCATCGGCAAACCTGGGCACGGCCACCAATTCTTCCACGGTGGCGAAACAGTGGGCATCCGGCAGGTCGAACATGAGCTGCGCCTGCCTGACGCGCTCCGGGTTGATATCTACCACGCCGACAATGCGAAGCAGTTCCGGGTTGGTGAGAGCTACGGCGGAGTATATGGAGGCCCGCCCGCCCATGCCCACAATGATGACACGGAGAGGCTGCTGGTTCGGTTCCTGTGCGGCGGTGCTCATGCGCGTTATTTACCCCAGCGGCGGGTGATGCCGTTGTAGGAATCGATGCGGCGGTCGCGGAAGAACGGCCAGATGCGGCGGTGTGCTTCGAGCGCGGCTAAATCAACATCGGCATAGAGAATGGTGCGCTCCTGCACCGGGGCCTTGGCCACAATCTGGCCGCAGTAGTCGGCCACAAAGCTCTGCCCCCAGAAGGTGGTTTCTCCTTCCACGCCGCAGCGGTTCACGGCGCAGACGTAGCAGCCATTGGCCACGGCGTGGCCGCGCTGTACTGTTTCCCATGCGCAGTGCTGGGCGGTGTAGAGTTCTTCCTCTCCGGGAATCCAGCCGATGGCGGTGGGGTAGAACAGGATTTCTGCCCCTTCCATGGCGGTGAGTCGGGCGGCTTCCGGATACCACTGGTCCCAGCAGATGAGGACGCCGATGCGCCCGAAACGCGTCTCAAAGCATTTGTAGCCCAGGTCACCGGGAGTAAAGTAGAATTTTTCCTCGAAGCCGGGGTCCTGCGGAATGTGCATCTTGCGGTACATGCCCAGGAAGGTGCCATCGGCATCAATGACCCAGGCGGTGTTGTGGTAGAGCCCGGTTGCGCGTTTCTCGAACCCGGCTGCCACGATGACAACGCCCAGCTCTTTTGCGAGAGCGCAGAGTTCATCCGTCCACTCACCGGGGATGGGGTCGGCGGTGTTGAATAGTTCGCAGTCCTGCGTGCGGCAGAAATACAGGGTGGTGCACATCTCCTGTGTGCACACAATCTGCGCGCCGCCGGCAGCGGCTTCGCGGATGGCCTGCATCTGGCGTTTCTTGTTCTCTGCGGGTTCGGCTACAGCCTCCTGTTGAATCAGGGCAATCCTCGGCATGCCCGCATTGTACCACAATTTCGCGCGCGTTGCAAGCCTGCGCCTTGCGCGAAAGTGCGGCATGGTGGCGTTTTTGCCCTTGATTTTCATGCGCGGGGGTGGTATGGTGCGGCGCATGGCTACTGATAAGAAAATCACGATGAAGACCAGCAAGGGCGATATTAACCTGACGGTGTTCGCCTCCAAGACCCCCATGACTGCCGCCAGTTTCCTGAATCTGGCCAGTAAGGGTTTTTATAATGGTCTGACTTTCCACCGTGTGATTGCAGATTTCATGATTCAGGGTGGCGACCCTGAGGGCACTGGCTGCGGCGGTCCCGGCTACAAGTTTGATGACGAATGCCGCCCTGACCTGAAGTTCACGAAACCCGGTCTGCTGGCCATGGCCAATGCCGGCCGCACCTGGACGGGGCAGGGAACGAATGGTTCCCAGTTCTTCATTACGCATGTGCCCACGGAGTGGCTGAACGGCAAGCACACCATTTTCGGTGAGGTGCTTTCCGCTGCAGACCAGGATGTGGTGAACGCTGTGCGCCAGGGCGATAAGATTGTTGCCATCGAGATTCACGATGACTGCGCCGACCTCTTCGAGGAACAGGCTCGCAACATTGAGCGCTGGAACAGCATGCTCAGAAAGTAAATGATCTTAACAACGCGCAGGCACTCTCCTCCCGGACGAGTGCCTGCGTTTCTTTAGCTCGTCACCATGGTTTTTGCTGTCCAGGATTTACATATCGAATTTGGCCCGCGTGTGCTGTTCGATTCGCTTTCCTTTGTGGTGGAACATGGTGACCGCATCGCTTTTGCCGGGCAGAACGGGGCGGGTAAATCCACCCTTATGAAGTGCATTGTGGGGGCTCTGGAGCCCGACCGCGGCAAGGTGATGCTGCCGAAACATACCCAGGTGGGCTACCTGCCGCAGGATGGTATTCATATTTCCGGATCTCCGCTGCTGGATGAAGTGTTGGGCAGCGTGGGTAATATCGTGGAGCTGCAGCAGGTGGTGGATGAGCTTTCTGCCGATTTGCAGAAGCTGGATTCCGCCAGTCAGGAGTATAAGGATACTCTGGAGGAAATCGGACGCCTTGAATTGATTCTGCTGGACCGCGATGCCACGCGGCTGCGCCCGCGCACTGAGTCGATTCTGCGCGGACTGGGCTTTGCTGATAAGGATTTTGCTCGTGATTGCGGGGCGTTTTCCGGTGGCTGGCAGATGCGTATTGCGCTGGCGAAGCTGCTGCTGCAGGAGCCGGAAGTGCTGCTGCTGGACGAACCGACCAATCACCTGGATTTGCAGAGCCAGCGCTGGCTGGAGCAGAGTCTGCGCACATACCGCGGGGCTATCTGCATCATCAGCCACGATGTGGCTCTGCTGGATAGCCTGGTGACCCGTACCATCGCCTTCCACCATGGTCGCGCAGAGGAATATGCTGGTAATTTTTCTTTCTATCTGAAGGAGAGTAAATTACGTAAGGAAGTGCTGCTGCGTCAGGCCAAAGCCCAGCAGCGCGAGATTGCCAAGACTCAGGAATTCATTGACCGCTTCCGCGCCAAGGCTACCAAGGCCACCCAGGTGCAGAGCCGCATCAAACAGTTGGAAAAGGTGGAGTTGATTGAGGTGGAGGATGATGACGCAGTGATGAGTTTTCACTTCCCTCCGCCCCCGCCTGGTGGGCATACCGTGGTGAAGCTGGAAAAGGCCAGCAAGGCCTATGGTCCCATTACGCTGCTCAATGGCTATGACTTTACCATGGAGAAGGGGGATCGCATTGCCATCGTGGGTGTCAACGGCAGCGGTAAATCGACCTTCACGCGCCTGATTTCCGGCACGGAGGCTCCGGATGCCGGTGAATTTTCCTTTGGTCATCACACTCAGGTGGCTTTCTTCTCCCAGACACATGCCGACGTGCTGAATAATGAGCAGACGGTGCTGGAGTGTGTGGAGGCTGCAGCCAGCCGCGAGACACGCCCGATGGTGCGTAATATTCTGGGCTGCTTCCTGTTCCGCGGGGATGATGTTTTCAAGAAAATCGGGGTGCTTTCCGGTGGTGAGCGTTCCCGCGTGGCGCTGGTGTGCATGCTGCTGAAGCCGGCGAACTTCCTGATTATGGATGAACCGACCAATCACCTGGACTTCCAGAGCCAGGAGGTGCTGCAGCGCGCTCTGCTGGAGTATCCCGGTTCGTACTGCATTGTGTCGCACAACCGACAGTTCCTGGACCCCATTGTGAACAAAGTGCTGGAGTTCCGCCTGGGGTACGCCCCGCGCCTTTTCTATGGCAATGTAAGCGCGTATCTGGAAACGGTGGAAGCAGAGGAACGCCGCGCTAAGGAAATGTCTGTGGCGCAGGCATCGGATGCTCCTGCTGCGCAGGCTCAGACCGGTAATCGTAAAGATGCCCGGCGTGCGAGGGAAATGGCCCGCCAGCAGCGCAATAAAATCCTGAAACCACTGCAGCAGGAGCTTGAACAGGTGGAAAATGAGATTGCGCTTAAGGATGAACGCAAAGAGTGTATTTCTGCCGAACTGGAAAACCCGGCCAACATGAGCGATAATCAGAAGCTCATGGAGCTCACGCAGGAATACCAGCAATTGGAGCGTGAATCTGAAGCCCTTTACTCCCGCTGGGAGGAACTCAGTACCCAGATTGAAAGCCGGACTGCCGAGTTGGAGACCGAATTCGGCGCTTTTATGTAACAAAGTGTGTCATATTACGCCTGTAGGTGTTGACATGCTGATAAATGCTCGTATAAATAATGCACGCAGATTTTGTCAGACTCTTGACAAAATCGGTAATGGGTGGAGTATGCCCGCATTTTTATTTACTGTTATGTCGACTCCTAAGAAAAGTTCCGCAAAAGCTCCGGTTTCAAAGTCAAAAACGGTGAAATCTGAAAAAGTTGAGGAGAAAAAAGCCACTGCAGCGAAAAAGCCCGCTGCTAAACCCGCTGCCCCCAAGGCTGCGAAGAAGCCTGCTGCAAAACCTGCGGCTAAGGCGCAGAAAAAGCCGGTCATCAAGACCGAGGAGGTGGAGGAAGTAACTGTTGCTGCTGCAGATGCTCAAACGGTTGCTGAAGCTCAGGAAGCTGCAGTAAAAGGACCTGATATGTTTGAGGTGATGATGGGGCTTGCCCCTGAGCCTCAGGCGGAGGTGGTTTCTGCTCCTGAAGAAGAGCCGGAGAGTAAGGTGAAGAGCAAGGAAACTAAGTCTAAAGAGCGGAAGAATAAGCATTTTACGCCGCAGATGACGGCTGCTGAAATGAATGAGTTCTTTGCAGATGATGCTACTCTGAAAACGGCATTCAAGGCGCTTCTTGCGATTGCCAAGAAAAATAATGGCTATGTAACATCGGAAGACATTGAGAATTCGCTCCCGCCGGATGAGGCAGAAGATAACGACCAGGCACGCCTGTTTGAGCGTTTGCACCTGGTTGGCGTTGAGGTGCGCGACGATGAGGAATATGCCGTCAAACCGCTTTCTGCGGAGGAACTTACTTCCAAGGATGGAAGCCTGGTTAACAGCCCGGTGGTTCAGGAAAAGATTAAGGAGCTTATTCGCCAGGCTCAGGAGCAGGGGTATCTCACTTACGATGATATCAACGATGTGCTGCCGCACGATGTGATTGACCCTGCTGATTACGAGGAAATCATGGAGCGTCTGCGCGGTATGCAGTTCGATATTATCGATGCAGGCGACGTGGATACCTACGGTGAGCGCCAGCGCATGACCGAAGGCGGGGAAGAGGATGAGGCCGAAAAAATGGAGGCCAAACTCGATATCCTGGATGACCCGGTGCGCATGTACCTTAAGCAGATGGGCTTGAAGGACCTGCTGTCTCGCCAGAAGGAAGTGGAGATTTCCCGCAAGATTGACCAGGCTGAAGAGGATCTGCAGCGTTATCTGCACCGTTTCGGCGTTGTGGCTATCTATTATTGTGACACGGCAGATAAGGTTCAGCATAACGAGGAGCGTTTCGACCGCGTTGTGGTGGATAAGAATATTGACCGCCGCGACAAGTACCTGAAGGAATTGCCTCCGTTGGTGACCAAGGTGATGACTCGTCATGCAGAGGTTCAGTCCTGCTACGCTCGCTTGTGCTCTGCCCGTAAGCGCAAGAAATCTGTAGCGGCTCTTCAGAAGGAATTTGAAGAGAAGCTGGAAACTCTCTCGGAGCTGTATGCTGGTTTCTCGTTCAAGGGGAAGGTGTATGAGGACTTTGTGAAGGAATTGCGCGATTTGCGCCAGCGTATCAAAAAGGTTCTGCGCCAGCGTGAAGCAGACCCGGAGAATCCGCTGTACCGCGATGCTCTCAAAGAGTTTGAAATGGAGCTCTGGATGCCGATTCCTCAGTTCCTGGATAACTACAAGCTCATGAGCCAGAGCATGAAAGATGCCGAGGCTGCTAAGCGCGAAATGATTGAGGCTAACCTGCGACTGGTTATTTCCATTGCCAAGAAGTATACGAATCGCGGCCTCGCTTTCCTGGATTTGATTCAGGAAGGCAACATGGGGCTTATGAAGGCGGTGGAAAAATTTGAATACCGCCGTGGTTACAAGTTCTCCACCTACGCGACGTGGTGGATTCGCCAGGCTATTACGCGTTCCATTGCGGACCAGGCCCGCACGATTCGCATTCCGGTGCACATGATTGAGACGATTAACAAGCTCATGCGTGTGCAGAAGAAGTTGGTGCAGGATTTTGGTCGCGAACCTACGCCGGAGGAAATTGCCGCAGCATTGGCAGAAGAGCCTAACAAGGGGGCTGCTATGTCAGTAGAAAAAGTGCGTAGCGTGCTTAAGATGGCTCAGCAGCCGATTTCCATGCAGCAGCCTGTGGGTGATTCTGACGATACTTCCTTTGGTGATTTCCTTGAGGATAAGAGTGCAGAAAATCCCATGGACGGTGCGTCGTACAATTCCTTGCGCGATAAGATCGGTGATGTGCTTAATACGCTTAACGCCCGTGAGCGTGCTGTGATTGAACAGCGCTTCGGTTTGAAGGATGGTAACCCCCGCACACTGGAAGAGGTGGGTCGCCAGTTCAACGTGACACGCGAACGTATTCGCCAGATTGAGGCCAAGGCTTTGCGCAAATTGCGTCACCCAACGCGAATCAGTAAGATTAAGGGCTACCTGCCTGACTCTGCTGAAGGTTAAGTTGGTAAGTAGCTTTGATGAGAAAGCGGCTCTTGGTTTCAAGGGCCGCTTTCTCTTATAAAAATTGCCGGTTAACGCACTTTTAGAGTGACTTTGGCTTGTTGCTCTGGTATTATACTTTCACTCACTATGAAAGGCTTTACCTCACGCTCTGTACTTCTTTCCCTGGTTTCAACCTTAGCTATGGCAGTGGTGCCGGAAGTTGTAGCTCAAGATGCAGGTTCTGCCTCCATTGCGGTGAGGGAATCAGCACAGCGGCAGATGGCTGTGCGAGAGGCTGCGCAGAAAGTGCAGGAAGCCAGATTGGCTTATGCTGCAGGCCGATATGGCGTGGCTGTTGATTTGTACCGCGCGGCTCTCAAGGTGCTGCCGCAGGTGCCCGCTACGCAGAAACAGGCAACGTTCATAAAGGACAGCCTCGCAGATGCGCTGGTTGCCAATGCTATGGATTACCGCAAGGTGGGGCGTATAGATGAAGCTGTCGAATTTCTGAAGGAGGCACAGGTGGTTTCTCCCGGGCATAAATATGCGGCTGAACAATTGAACCGTACCTTGGATCCGGTTCGTACGAATCCGGCGCTCACACCGCAGCATGTTGGCAATGTGGAGGAAGTAAAGCGCCTGCTTTCGCTGGCGTTTGGTTACTATGACCTTGGCAATTTCGACAAAGCAAACGCCACGTTTGACGCGGTTCTTAAGATTGATGCGTATAATACCGCTGCGCGTCGTGGGAAGGAAATGGTTCAGAAACGCCGCAGTTCGTACTTCAAGGCAGCTCATGATGCATTCCGTTCAAAAGCGCTTGCAGATGTAGATAAAACGTGGGAAGAGTCGTTGCCTGAGGATGAAGTGGAAGCGATTGTGGCGGTTGAAAATGAAAATCTGCAGCAGGATTCCGTGACTGCAGAGAATGACATTGCCGCGGCTCTGAAGGAAATGGTGATTCCCCAGATTATTCTGGAGGGTGCCACCATCGAGGATGTGCAGCAGGAGTTGCGCAGCCAGATTGCCCGGTTCGAAGCTTCGGGTGTGAAAGCCAGCCAATCCATTAACCTGATGTCAGATTTCGGTGCAGCGGAAGAAGAACTTCTGAAGCGACAGGTTAATCTGAAACTTGCAGAAATTTCGGTTCTCGATCTGCTGGATGTTGTTGATGATTTGTACGGAATCAGCCATTATATCTCGCATCTGGGAATTCATTTTGTGCTTTCCGGAAAAGATTATGGCCCATTGCTGGAGCGTGCCTATACTGTACCTCCCCATTTCTTCGATGTCGAAATGGACCAGACTGAAGATGAAGACAATGACTTTGCGAGTGCTCGCCAGCGCGCGGTGCTTGTAAAGCGTGTTAATCCGGTGGAAGCTCTTAAATCCATGGGAGTTTCTTTCCCCAAGGGGGCTACGGCGCGCTATGATGCCAGGTCGAGAATCCTTAAGGTCCGCAATACGCTGCATAATCAGAAAGAAATCGAGGAACTGGTCAATATCCCTGCAACGGAAGACCGCCAGATTTCTCTCAGCATCACTGCGATGGAGGTTTCTGAGGATGATTTGAATGAATTGGGATTTGAGTGGCTGTTTGACTCAGCGCTGCACCCGGAGCATATGTTTCTTTCCGGTGGTGAAAACGTGCTGACCGGCATGTCTGACGTGTGGGTGAAGTTCGGGGGCGACGAGGGATTGTCTGCTACCGAGGGGCTTCGTTCCGGCAATCTTGTCGTTTCGGCGGATAACCTTGATAACCTGATCCGTACGGGTAGTGCAGAGGGCTATGGCATTAATAATGCGCATCGCATGAAGGCTCCTGAGATCTTCAGCGTGAGAGGCGTCTGGAACATGATTGACGTAACGATGATTATGCGCGGTGCATCGCAGAAAAAGGGGATGGACATTATGGCAAATCCCCGCGTGGTATTTACTCCCGGTCGCGAAGAGCAGGTCATTATTGCAGATATAAAGGAAATGTTCTACCCGGAGAGTTATTCTGCACCTCAGATACCTACGGGTGTAGGAGAAAATGGCGCTGTTGCAGCACCGGCTCATCCGGAATCGTTTATTCGATTCGGCATGATTGATGACCAGGTCGGCGGTGTCGGTACAGTGGTGCAGGTGCATGATGCAACCTTGACTCCGGATGGACAGAATGTTACTTTGTCCCTCACCGTCACCTCTAATGAATTTGAGGGCTTTATCAATTGGGGTAGCGCTATTTATGGTACTGTGCGCCTGAATAACACCTTGGATAAATGGCAGGCAAATATACTCGGGCAGACGAATCTGGTGGATAAGGAAGTGCTGGAACATCAGGAAAAAATGGTGGAACGCTACGTATTGACTCCCAACATGATTCTTCAGCCTGTGTTCAAGCGCCGTTTGGAAAATACCAAAATCACAGTCGGTTCGGGGTCTGTTATCGTATTGGGTGGGTTGAAACAGGTGCGTTCTGTCCGGTATGAGGACAAGCTGCCTATTCTTGGTGACTTGCCTATGGTAGGGCGTCTGTTCCGGACTGAAGGTTCGGAAAGAGTTCGTAAGGCGTATATGGTGTTTGTCAAAACGGATATCATCGACCCTTCCGGTAAGGTCGTAGATGCGGCTGAGCCTGTTCAGCAGTGACTTTACATAAACATACTGAAAAACAGCAACGAATGGTGGATAAAGAGGATAAATACAAGGACGAAGAGGAGGAGCTGACGCAGGTTCGCAGTATTATCAAGCATCTCAATGAGGAAAATCCTTCCCGGGAAAGCAGCAGGGAGGTTGTTGTGCGGGCTGACGGTTCCAAGGTAGTGCGGGTCCGGAAAAAACGCCGGGTAATGCTTTCTGCTCGCGATGTGCAACGCCGCGGGCGTAAGCGAATGGTGCAAGGCTTGCTTATTTTGTTGTTCATGCTCGCAGCGCTTGTATTTGTGCTATTCTACCGCATGTCTGTGATGTCGAGCAGCGCGTATCTGGCTGATAGGCAGGTTGAGCTGCAGCAGCGTTGGGGGGCGGAGTCCATCAGAGTGGAAGGAGCCGGTCTTGAAGGCACAAAGTTGCGCCTTGAGATTCTGGAGGCTAAGTTCCCGGAATCGTGCATGATTGAACGCGTGGAGCTGTTTGGCGTAAGTGCCGATGTCGAACTGTCCAGCTTCTTTGTTAATCGTCTGAAGGGAGATGAGTTAAAAGTGGAACGGGCATTGCTTGTGCTGCGTCATGGTGCCAGCATGCAGATGCCGAAGCAACAGGGAGAATCCATGTGGCGTTTCCGCCGCGTTAATTGCGATAGCCTGACTGTCCAATTCCAGAACGAAAAAGAAGGTCCTCTCCAGATAAGGAATGCACAGGCATACATGTACTATCCACATGCCAACCGATTTACAAATGTGGTGATGCTGAGTTCCGGCGTTCTGGATATCAAAGGCTGGAAAACGGTAAATATCACGGAGAGTAAAGTGATGCTTTCCGCGGAGGGTATTGAGGACTTTTCTCTGAAGGGCACCACAGATAGTGCCGCCGATGTTCCGGAGCAGCGGCGTACACGGATTTCATTTGCCGGCAGGATTGCCCCTGGTGCTTCCTTTGCCGGTCCGTATTCTGTAGAGTCCGATAATATGAGCCTGGCTGATTTTACCAAGGGGCGGTTTGAGGAGTTCCTGACGGCCCGTACATCGGCACAATCCCAGGGAAAGATAAGCGATAAGGCTACGATTACCCTGGCTGTTGAGCAGGAAGAACCCACATTTAATGGTGAATTCCACCTCCGCAATATCTGCCTGAGCGCGTTCCCCGCTCTGCAGGCTATTACTGAACATATAGAACCTGCCAGACGCCGCTTGTATAATCCGCTTACCATGCAGCGTGGCTATGTTGTATTACGAGAACAAGATGGCGAGTTGTCTTTGGAAATACCCGCTGCCGGCATGGAAGAACGCGACCTGGCTTCTCTTAAGGGCAAGATTGTATTGAATCCGGCTAATGAGTTGACGGGTGAATTGCATTACGGCATTCCGATGCTGCTGGCGCGCGCAGAGTATCCGGATGGACGCCCTGATCCCATCTTCCAGCAGCATGGCGAATGGGCCATATTGCAGACGCGTGTAAGCGGTGTTGGAACATTGCCGGCAGATGACATGGCTGAGGTGGAAGCCCGTGCTGCCATTGCAAGACGTGAGCGCCCCGCTCGTATTCCTTTCCATGAGTTGAATCTGGATAAATTGACAGAGCAGCTCAAAGCCGGTAAGGAACTGGAGATATTTGACACGCCGGCAGGTGATGGCCAGGGGCAACAGAAGCCGTCTTCCTCGAACCCATTTGAAATGGAAGAAGATCCGTTTGCGCCAACTACACCGTTTTAACTTAATTTTTACAGAAGCCTGATATGAGTAGCAAAGCATTAGAGAAACGCTCAAAATGGTGGACGCGTCCACTGGGGCATCTGGCGTGGACCCTTATTACTTTGTTGTGCTTCACGCTGCGCATCAAGGTGTACATGCTTGGACAGTCTGGTGAGTGGCTGGGAAAGAAACAGTGTATTATTGCCCTGTGGCACAATCGCACATTCACCCCTTGCTTCATATACCGCTATGTCGTGAAAGGTAAGATTCCGATGAGTATGCTGACAAGTGCCAGCAAGGATGGCGCGCTGCTGGCCACGGTGGCAGAGGATTATGGCATGCGGGCGGTTCGTGGCTCCAGCCACCGCCGTGGCGTGGCTGGCTTCCGTGATATGTTGCGCGAATTGGAAGACGGATGCAGCATGTGCATTACCCCGGATGGTCCCAAGGGCCCAATCTATAAATGCCGCGCGGGCGTAGTGCGCCTGGCCTCCGTTTCCGGGTTGCCTGTTTTGCCTGTATGCATCGATATTCCGAACTGCTGGCGCATCAGAAAGGCGTGGGATAAGTTTGTTATTCCCAAACCTTTCTCCAAAGTGACCATGGTTGTTCGAGAGCCCTTGTTTGTGCCAGACGGTCTGGATGATGCCCAGCAGCAGGAATGGGTGCAGAAATTGGAAGATGCTATGGCCGCTGCACGCCCGGATTTTGAACCAATAGAACTTCAGGAGAAAAGTATATGACACCCGTGATGATAGATGGTAAGGATGTAGCGGCTCAGGTACGAGCCAGTCTGCAGCGCGAAATCGATGAGCTTAAGTCAAACGGGGTGACTCCTGGTCTGGCCGTGGTTCTGGTTGGCGATGACCCCGCTTCCCAGGTATATGTGGGTTCCAAGGTGAAAGCCTGTGCAGAGCTGGGCATCTATTCCCAGAAGTGGGCATTACCAGCTTCAACCACGCAGGAGGAACTGGTGCAGTTGATTCACCAGCTGAATGCGGATGACCGGATTCACGGCATTCTGGTGCAGAGCCCGCCTCCGGCACATATAGATGAAGAGGCTGTCATTCTCAATATTGACCCGCGCAAGGACGTGGATGGCTTTCACCCGGTTAATGTGGCCAAGCTGGTGCTGGAGGATGAAGAAGGATTTGTTCCCTGCACGCCGCTGGGTTGCATGGAATTGCTGAAAGCATATGGCATTGAAACTGCTGGTAAGCATGCTGTGGTCATTGGACGCAGCATGATTGTGGGCAAGCCGATGGCAAATCTGCTGGTGGCAAAGAATGCTAATGCTACGGTGACAATCGCGCATTCCCGCACGCGCGATTTGCCTGCGCTTTGCCGCACTGCGGATATCATTGTGGCAGCCGTCGGACGCCCGGAAATGGTAACGTCTGACTATGTGAAAGAAGGCGCGGTGGTGCTGGATGTAGGCATTAACCGCATTGCTGATGAATCGCGTCCCCGGGGCTACCGTATTGTCGGGGATGTGGATTTTGACGCAGTGAAGGACAAATGTTCGTATATTACACCCGTGCCCGGAGGGGTAGGTCCCATGACTATTGCCATGCTGATGGCTAACACGGTGAAGGCCTGCCGCCAGCTTACAGCGCGTTAATCTTTTAGTGAGCCCACTGGCAGAGCTGGGCAGGGAACGCGCAGTCCATGCATATGTTGCATGCGCAGAAATCTGCGTCTATCTGCAGCAATGCCTGCTGCGCGTATGCCTTGCGAAGCAGTTGGTGCAGCTCCGGTCTTTCGCCGAATAGAAGCTGGGCTGTGCGCATGGTCTCGTGCGGCATTGACGCGGAGTTGCAGTGCAGATAACTTTCCCAGGCTGCCGGTGATTCGTCATACACATACACGTGGTTGACAAGGAAATCGTTGATTCGTTGCAGACCAATGAGCGATGCTTTGTTGCGCATGGGGGCTGCGGTGAGGGTGTAGTGCGTGTCCCAGAATGGGTGTGAGATGCAGCTGAGCAGTTTTTTCAACTCAGCTGCTCCTGCGGTGCTGAACAAAGACTGGAGCTTGTTCCACTTGCTTGCACTGGCGGCCAGGGCAGCAACGCGGCGTTGCGGGTGGTTAAGTGGTCTGGCGGGCGCTTTGCACCAGGGTAATTCTCTGCCTGGCGAAAGCGCGTAGCGTTCTTTTTGCAGCCACCAGGCATCCCAGACCCGGCGGTGGTAGCTGCGTGCCTCGGGGGCGGTTTGTTCTGGTAATACGGGCTTCAGAAAGCCTGCTGTGCCCAGAAGCAGGGCTTCTGATTCTGCACTCAGTTCGCGCAGTGGGACTCGCATGGCCAGCATGCGCATGGCTTCTTTATTGGCGCTGTATCCTAGTGTGGTGGCCCAGGCCTCATACCACGCCTGAGCCTCGCCTGCGTCGCGAAGCCTGTGGTGAAAACGCTTGCGTTTCTGCTCCTGCCGGTAGGCTGCTGCCGCCCGTAGAAGCCGCTCGATGGCAGCTGCATTCATTTCTGCCAGAGGCTTGCGGCAGCGGGGCAGTGTGTCGTCATTCCTTTTACTGGTGCCGGTCGCTTCCTGCCATGCTTCTGGCGGAAGGTACATGATGGGAACTTCCTTGTGCTGACTGGTGCGGGTGTACCATCCCAGTGGCGGAGGTGTGAGCACAACATGCAGCACCACATTATCAAAAGCGGGGTTGGCACCGTGTCCGTGGGCTTCCCAATCCTGTGCCCGGGGATCGATTTCTATGTCGCCTCTCAGTCGTGTGCCTGAGAGTTCAATTTCAGCGTGCGTGAAATCCGGACCAGGAAGCCGGTTCCACCGGCCTCGCTCCAGGATGCGCACATTGTCGCCATTCTGGCAGACTCCATGGAGTGGCAGCAGCCCGGAAGCCCACCAGCTCTGAATCTGCATTTCCGGGGGAAGCACTGCCGGAGAAGGTTCAGCACAGCCCTGGTATATGTCTGCCAGTAAATTCTGATATTGAGCCGCAAGTTGTTGGCGGCTGTACTTCATGAGTTTTTATCATCCAGTTCGGCTTCGTGGCGCATGATGTCCTCTTCGAGGGTTTCACACACGTACCCGAAAGCTTCATTGTTTTTATGGTTCATGGTGCGCAGTGTATTATGCGCTTCCAGCACGTGCCGCGTGCGTTCCAGTTCATTCATGTTACCCGACTCAGCCTCGGTGCCGCTGGTTTTGTTGAGGTGATTGCGGCGGGTTTCCAACTCCGCCTGCCAGAACGCGCCGGAAGGGTCAATCTCTACCAGCATGTCCAGCCCGAGACTTTCCATGGCGGCGCGGGTGCGTTGCGTGGGTGTTGCAATCTGGACCACTCCGCCAGTCCCCAGCATTTTGCGAGCCAGACCTGCCAGGGTACCCATAAAAGTAGAGTCAACCCCTGGGCAAATTTCCATGTCCACGACAATGATTTTACCACCGCGGGCAATGTATTTTTCGGATATGCTCTTGAGGGCAGGGCTATTGACAAAACTGCCGCGGCTGGTGCAGCGAATCCAGAGACTGTCGTCGAATTCGTGGTAGATGAGGGATGTATCGGTCATGGTGTGCTTGTCGTATTCTAGTCAGACCATTCTGTGAATGCAAGAAAAAACAGCGATTCAGAGGGGCTTTTTTTCACCGTAGAGGAACCCCCATTCTGCTACGCTGGGAAATTCGATGGACCCGATGCGGGCACGCAGCAGGAACCACAGTTTGCGGAAGTTGTTAACGCTGTATCGGCGTTCAAAGACGCGGTACTCATCGTCGCGCATTTTTTCCAGAACAGTGTGGTAAATAAGGCTCATGGCCTGCGCGGGAATCAGGCAATTACGGTCATTCACGCTCAGTGCCTGGTAGTGTTCTTCTGCTTTGCAGAAATAGTATTCGGCAAGAGCTGCCTCGTATGCCAGCAGTTGGCGTACGCGGTAATTATACCTCTGGTTGTGAAGGTCGTCTGCTGTGACACCGAAAAGCTCCATGTCTTCTGCCGGCAGGTAGATGCGCCCGTGTTTGCGGTAATCCTCTGCCACATCTCGCAGGATATTGACCAGTTGCAGGGCGTATCCCAGAGCTATGGCATATTCTTTTGCTTCGCTGGTAGCGCCCATAACTGCCGCACTGGTAATACCAACACAGGAGGCAACCTGGTAGGCGTAGTGGAGCAGTTCCCGGCGCGTTTCCGGCTGCTGGTGGCTTATGTCTCCGCGGCAGCCTTTGATGAGCTCTTCCATGGGAGCGGTATCCAGCTGTAAATCGACAACGAGCTTTTGAACCTCGGCTTCGATGCCGGGGGTGGGTTCTGCGGTGCAGGTGATGATGTCTTCCCAGCGGTTGAGTGCGGCGTGGCGTTCTTCTGTGCTCATGCCGGGCTCATCTACTACGTCATCCACAATTCTGCAGAAAGCGTAGAGGCGTGCCATATTCTGGCGCCGCTCTTCTGGTAAGTCCATGAGCGTGAAGGCCAGATTGGATTTGGCATTTTTTGTTATTGTATCGGCATCAGACATGTTGTGAGAGAATAGAGACGGGGTGAAAATGAACGGGGTTACTTGATGGGTCCCCAGTGGTTGGTGAATGGCCACAGCGTGAAACAGGCCGGACCGATGATGTTGAACTGTTTTACCGGCCCCCAGTAGCGGGAATCAAGCGAGTTGGTGGTATTGTCGCCCAGCGCGGCGTATTCCCGCTGTGTCGGGTCAGCCGTGTTCTGCAGGTGTACAGGCCCAAGATCAGTCATGTATGCCAGCGGTTGATTGCGGTGTGAGAGTTCCTGGTAACCTTCGGGGTTATACGGCGGGCGACCTGCTGCAACCCGGGAGATTGTATCTTCCTTCGCAGCTTCTCCGTTTATTAGCAGGAAGGGTGTTTTTACCTGCAGCGTGTCGCCGGGCAGACCGCAAAGGCGCTTGATATAATGGGTGCCAGCCTGCTGGTCGCTCATGCGCACAACGGAGGGTGTCTGCATTGAAGTGTTGATGCCGCGAGTGTCAAAAACAAAAGTTTCGCCGCGTCTGGGCTGGCGGAAATGATAGGCTACCCGGTTGACCAGAATCATGTCGCCGGCATCAACCCGAGCCCGGATGATGGGCTCTCCGGTTGTGTAAGACCCCAGCCGGATGCCGTATGGCGTTTCTGTGAGTTTTCCTTGCTCCTTGAGATATTGCATGACTGCACCTTTGGCGGAGGGAATATGAACTTTGCTGCCATCACTGAAGCTGAGTGTGGTTTCAGTGAAGAGCATCCACTTGGGGTGGTCTTCTATATTGGTGAGTGATTTGGGCGCATCTGCGGTTGCTTCCACGTAGGAGCTACCCAGCGTCAGCATGTCCCAGGCGCGTCTGGCGTACCCGGGAACCTCATCTACAGGATGTACTATGATGCCATTGAGACTGGGTTGCATGGAACCGGTCGGAATGCGGAATGGCTGCACGTAATAGGTTCGAATCCCCAGGAAGACTACCAGGATGACCATGAACGACTCCACCATTTCCGCCACAGCGCTGCGCGCAAACCCGGGCATGGCCTCGCATTTGATGGCTGCTTGTTTGACACAGCGGTCACATGCTTCTTTGTCCCAGCTCAACAGGGCGGCAGCAAGTTCCTGACGAAGGTTGCTGCAGGTTTCGATAACTTCGGTATCCAGCGTGTGCCTGTTGTAATTGACGTAGCGCTTGAGCGCGGCTGAGGTTTCGCGCCCAGTGCGTCGCCATTTAGGGGTGAACCACGCCAGCGCGTTGTCCAGAAGCCAGTTGAGAAAAAGAAGGGGTCGTTTCATGCACTTGTCAGTGCATTCTATTCTACACGTTTGCTTCCAAATGAAAAGCAGAAAGTGTGACTCTGCGTGTGATTATATTTCCAGGCCGTGCAGGATGAGGACAAGCATGACCAGTGCAGCGCCAATGCGGTACCAACCGAAAAGCGAAAGCCCGTGCTTCTGCAGATAACCGACCATCCATTTCACGGCAACGATGGCGCTGAGCCAGGAAACAATAGTGCCCGTAATCATGGGGCCCCAGCCCAGCTCAGCAATCATGCTGCTGCCGTGCTTGAGAAAATCATAGGCAGTGGCTGCGCTCAATGTGATGAGCCCGAGCAGGAAGCTGAACTCCACTGCTGCTGCCATGCTGAGCCCGGCAAATAAACCACCCAGCATGGTCATGAGACTGCGGCTTGTTCCAGGACACATGGCAATGCATTGCATGAATCCTACCGTCAGCGCGGATTTCCAATTCATTTCTTCCAGTTCTGTGCCGGAGTGGCGTCTTCCTTTGCCGGTTTTCATGCCGCGGCGCACATATACCAGGATGACAATGCCGCCAACGGCCCAGGAAATCAGAACCGTCTCGGCGTTGAAAAGGTAGCTCTTGATGGGCCCTGCCAGAAAAAAGCCAATCACCATAGCGGGCATGAACCCAAGCAGCAGGTTGCAGATGAGCTTGCGCCCTGCCGGATTCTTGCCCCAGAGCCCGTTCCACATCTGGCGGATGCGGGAGAAGTACAGGTTGAGTACTGCCAGAATCGCTCCTACCTGGATGCAGACGGAATAGGCATCCAGCGCGGCAGATTCCTTCATGCCCAGCAGGTATTGTGCTATGATGAGATGCCCAGTGGAACTCACGGGCAGATACTCGGTCAGACCTTCAACCAGTCCCAGGATGATGGATTCCAGAATGCTCATGCGCGCATGGATGTACCTTATTTTGAGTAAAAGGTCAATTCAAAAAAGAAAAAGTTCCCGGAAAAGCCTGGCATCATTAAAAAAAGATTGAAACAGCATGTAAAACCTGCTATGAATAGTGGCAGATTTTTGCGCTTTGATTGCAACGAGTATGAAGAATTGCTGCTGCCAGATTAGAAAAGGGTTCACGTTGGTGGAACTCCTCGTAGTTATTGCCATCATGGCTGTTGTGATGACCATGGCGTCCAGTGTGCTCAGAGATGCGGGGAAGGGACGAGGTATAGAATCTGGTGTGGATATGCTGGAATCTCTTGTCGCAGAAGCTCGAGCTACCGCGCAGGGAAACGACACTTACGCACGCGTGTTTATCGTTGCAGACCCGAAGGATACCTCCAGTGACAGTGTGCACCTTCGTTATATGGGAATTCAGGTTTTCCGCAAGGATGTAGGCAAAAATGCAGTCAGCGATGGCACGGAGGTAGCCCAGAACGGTAAGTGGGTCACGCCTACTGCAGGTGTTCTTCTGCCCCCTGGTGTGTATTTTACTCCTACATTCAGCCTGCCTATTTCCCGGGCTGGCAGTTCCGGGGAAACAATGATTGGACAGGAGGTTACCAAGTTGCCGGGCAAGGGCCGTGTGCAGGTGTACTATGTGGAATTTGATTCCAGAGGCCGTTTCGTCGGACCTATTGCTGACCCGTTGAACATGACTAGCCCGCAGCGATTAGTGCTTATCAATGGCCGACTGGGTAACGGACGCCATTCGATGGATGGTGTTGTACCGTCGGATGTGATTAAAAATGGACGCGAAGTGCGGCCTGCAGGTGCAAAGGGTATTTGCCTGTGGCCAAGTGGTGAAGTGAGCCTGTTGCGTACGGAAGAACAGGTGTTCCAGAATGAATAACAATTAATTTGACATCGAGAAATGAAGAAAACGTTTTCTGCGATTCGGGGCTTTACCCTGATGGAGACTTTGCTGGCTGTTGCTCTGGTGGGGGTGATGCTCTCCATCTTTTTGACTGTTTTTGTGCCGGCTCGTGGGTTGGTGCGGCGTGCTCTTACCCGCCAGGAGGCAGAGCGCATCACCAGCGTTCTGCGGGCGGAAATTAATACTCTCAGACCCGATGAAATAGGAGGGAAAACCTCTCCCACAACGTATAGAACCCCTTTCGAAAAAGGGTTCTACTGGCTTAAGAAAACGGCCAGACCTAGTGATAGTATCGTGGTGTTCACGTACCGGGCAGATCTTTCAAAGAGCCCCAGGGCGGATGGTTCGTATCCGGCAGTTCCTGCAAATAAAGCTGTGCCAGGCAAGAATATGCAGCTGGTTGCCATGGCTTGCCCGATGGATGACCCCGTGCACCGAGATGACATACGCGATGCTGTCGGTCCGGTATTCCTGGTGAAGATGACTCAACTTGCTTTAAAAGGTAATGGGCAATACGAACCTCTGCGCAATCCCGGTCAGGTGAAAGAGGCTCAGGGACCTGGAGAGTTTGTTTCTAAGCCAGATGCTGTTGATGCATGGGGCGGTGTATTATTCTGCAGAGCAGACTTTTACCTGATGTCCTCCCCTAATCCCGCCCGTTATAAGGGCAAGAAATGGGAGAAGCTGGGGACTCCGATATTTTCCTCCAATCTTTCCTTCCGCCGCTGATTTGACATGAAAATTGCAAAGAAAACATTTTTACGGGGCTTCACCCTTATTGAATTGATGACCGCCATGGCCATAACTGCCATGCTGGTGGTTGTCATCATGCAGTTGACAAACCAGAGTGTGGATTTGTGGAAAGCTGTGGGTGAAGATGTAAGTACGTCATCCCGGGCCCGCATGGCCCTGCAGACCATCAGTCATGACTTTGAGTCGTTCCAGATGCGTGGCTACGACAACAAGTACCAGTGGTTATACGCCCGTGGGGATGACTCCATGGACTTACCAAAGGGGCTCGAGATTCCCCGCTCGGTGCAGTGTGTGTTCTTTGCCTGCGCACCGGACCGTAATCCTTCTGTAAGTTCCAGCACCTCCTTGCGCCGAAATTATCGCGAAGCCCGTGCACACAACCGCGATACGCAGGGGGATGTGAATGCCATTGGCTATCGTCTCATGTACCGCGACCAGATTCGGAATATAGGCGGTGCAGAGGGAAACGATACTGGTGTGTTCCCCCTCTTTTCCCTGTATCGCCAGGTTGTGCCACCGCGCCCCACTTTTGAAAACCTGTTGGGGAAGAATAACCTGGAGGCGGCATACTCCACCTATGCGCTGAATGATGAGCAGAATTTCCTCTGTGAAAACATCCTGGAGATGAATATCACCTTTAACATCCGCTACGCACAAGGCGAGGCTGATGCCAAGGATGGCAACGTTTCCTATGCCTCTGTGAGTGTGCCAGTCATTTCTTCCAACTCCAGGACAAACAAGGTTTCCGTGTATGGCAACCGTATCGAAGCCGGCAGTACCGTGTACCAGAATGCCCGCATTGATTCTGCCATGGTTTCCATCAGCGTGCTTACCGAGGAGGGCGTGACGATGGTGGAACAGATTCGCCAGGGACGCCGGCGTGCGCCTAAGCGCATAGCCGAGTTCTTTGCGAAGTATACGCGCTCATACTCCAGCATGGTTGCTTTACCCCAGCCGCTTTGATTTGAACTTATGCAGATGCAGCCCCTACAGAACGGTGTATTGCCGGAGTCTGTTACCCTCTGGGTTGACCCCGTTCCCCGCACCGGATATCAGAATATGGCGGCAGATGAATTGCTGACCCGCAGGCCGGAGTCATGGCTTCGCATCTATGGCTGGGGGCGGCCGGCAGTGAGTTTCGGTTATTTTGATACGGCCACGGAGGCCTCTTCCATATTCCCTGGTGCCGTGGAGTACATACGCCGCTGGACTGGTGGGGGAATTGTCGACCACCGTATTGGTTACACATACACGGTGACGCTTCCAGGCAAGGAAAATCTTATGTATCCGCCGGCAGAGCAACTTTACCTGTGGATTCATGGTGCCTTGGCTGAAGCTCTGCAGCAGAGCGGGGTGCATTGCACGCTCCTTACAGAGGACGCGCCGGATGGAGGTCGTGCATGTTGGGCCAGTCCCGTAAAAAGTGATATTGTAGATGCCGCCGGTCGTAAACTGGCAGGGGCTGGGCAGCGCCGTTACAAGGGGGCTGTGCTGCACCAGGGGCTTATTCAGCAGTGTGAACCCACAGACGGCTGGCAGGTGAAGCTGGCGCATGCTCTGGCACCTGCTGTGCGTATTGTAGAGGGCGCAGAACCATATGCCGGATTTAACGAGGAATTGGAGGCGCTTTGTAAATCCAAGTATGAGACGTCCGAGTGGAATGACGAGAGCCATGGACGCCGGAAACCTTCAGGCCGAGCTTGAGTAAACAGGAATCCCCCGCTTCTGAGAGAAGCGGGGGATTCCTGTTTATACGTATATTTGAAAATGATTATTTGTTATGCTTGGCGCGGTAGTCGGCCCAGTTGATTTCCTGCGTCTTAGCAGTGAAGAATCCGTCTTTATCTTCAGTGAGCTCAATGCCGGCGGCTGTGAGGTCGTCTTTCCTTGTCAGGATGGCAGCCATGGAGAGGGCGTCCGGACGTGCGTTGATGAGGTTGCACCCCGCCTTCTGCCAGATAGCAAGTTCTTCATCAGTAATGCTGCCTTCTTTGGCGTTAAGGAAGAAGTTGGTCATTTCTGCAATTACAAGCGGGTGGATGTACATGAGGTACGGATGCCAGTCTGCAGGGTCGTTTCCGAATGCGAGGTCAACACCTTTCTGCTGGAGCTCGTTCCAGATGCCAATGTTGATTTTTTCACATGTCAACTCATGCCCCTCGGGTAATTCGGCGTATACACGGGCAACTGTTTCGAAAAGCTGCTCCTTGTCCTTGATTGGCATTTTGGCGTATTTCATGACGGCATCTGTGCGGTCAAAGACATCCCACTCAAGAGCTTCCGGACCGGTGATGACAATGTTCTGGTATGTTACCGGTGCGTTTTCATCTGTGCTGATAGCACCAGCCTTGGCCTCCATTATGGGGGATGAAAAATCAGGAACTTCAATTTGAATGATATTGCGGGGCGTTTGCTGGCATGCGCTCAGCATGATGGCTGCAAGTATGGCTGGAGCAAGTCGTTTCATACGCGCGCATTATATGCTTTATTATATGGCTGGTCAAGCCGCTAAAAAGAAAAAATGCCGCAGTTGTTATCGCTGCGGCATTTTTTTAGTTTTCTGGTTCGGGTTTACGGGAGTTTTTCTCCTTTGGCTTTGCTGGCTGTCCAGTCACGCATGCGGGCAAAGACGGAATAGAGCCCGGGCACCATGAAGATGCCGAAGACGGTTGCCAGCAGCATGCCGCTGAACGTGGTTACGCCGATTTCGATACGGCTGGCAGCACCGGAGCCGGAGGCCACTACAAGCGGGAATACACCAAAGAGGAAGGAAACGGCGGTCATGAGCACGGCGCGGTAGCGCATGCTGGCGCCGTTGAGGGCAGCTTGTTTCACGGGCACGCCCTCAGCATGGTTTTCCTTGCTGAATTCGACCATGAGAATGGCGTTCTTGGCCGCCAGACCAATGAGCATGAGCAGCCCCAGCTGCACGTAAATGGACATGGAGAGCCCGAAGAGCTGTGCTCCCATGAGTGCGCCCATGGTTGCTACACTGACGGAGAGCATCACAGGCACCGGCGTGGTCCAGCTTTCGTACTGAGCCACGAGGAAGAGGTAGGCAAAGAGCATGGCCATGGCAATGAGCGGGCCGATTTTGCCGTCGTTCTGGCGTTCCTGGTAGGAGAGGTCCTTCCAGCTTACTTCCCAGAGCAGGTTGCGGCCTGCGGCCTTTTCTTCCTTGTTCATTTCTGCAATGGTATCTTCAATGAGCTGCATAATCTGCCCGGAACCCACACCCATGGCCGGTGTTACGGAGATATCGGCGCTCATGTACTGGTTGAAGCGGTTGTAGCGCCCCGGACCCATGCGGTAGGACAGGGTGCATACTGCTGAAAGCGGCACCATTTCACCTTTTTCGCTGCGTACCATCTGGTTCAGAATATCATCTGCCGTGCGGCGGTCTGTGGTGCCGCCCTGAATCTGTACCTTGAAGTTGAACCCGTTAAGCGTGAAGTCATTCACGTAGGAGGATGCCATGACGCTCTGCAGCGTGCGGAAAATGCTGTCTGCCGGGATATGGAGAGACTGAGCTTTTTCCCGGTTGATTTCGAGGTGAATCTGCGGGGTTTCGGCATCGTATTCACTGCGTGTGCGGGAAACGAGGTCCTGGCGTGTCATGAGTCGTTCCTGCACTTCTTTCACGGCGTTGCCCAGGTCCTGCGGGGTGGCATCGCCGGAAACCTGCAGCACCGCAGACACACCGCCGGCAATACCCAGACCGCGAATGGCGGGCGGGGTCACGGCCATGACGCTGGCCTGGGGAATATCGGCACAGGCTGCATTGATTTTCTCTGCAATGCGGCTGGCGTGCATATCCGGGCTTGTGCGTTCGCTCCAGTGCTTGAGCAGCACAATCATCATGCCGCTGTGCTCGCCGGAACCACTGGCAAAGCTGTAGCCGCTCTGGGCGGTTACCATATCCACGCCGGGCATGCCGATAACGCGTTTTTCAATCTGGCGCATCACTTTATCGGTGCGTTGTTTGGCGGTGGCTGTGCCTTCCATGGTTACCATCACAAAGAGACTGCCTTTGTCTTCCGTGGGAATAAAGGAGTTATTGAGCGCCGGCGGGTTGAGCAGGCGCATAGGGCTGATGCTGCCGGCCGCTGCGGGCGGTGCATCATTGCCTGCGATTTGCTGCCAGGCGGCGGGTGCGCCGGCAAAGTATACATAGTTACCGCCTATGACCAGCAGCAGACAGAGTATGGTGAGCCAGGCATGGCGTACCAGAATGCCTGCCCCCCACAGGTAAATGCGGCGGCTGGTTTCCAGAATCTGGTTAAACGGCCAGAAAAGCACAGCTGCCAGTTTGTTCGGCTTGGTGCCTGCCGGGCGCAGAATGAGGGCGCAGAGCGCGGGGGAGAGGGTAAGTGCATTGATGGTGGAGATACAGAGTGCCACGCACATGGTCACGGAGAACTGGGTGTAAATCACGCCCACCATACCACCGTAGAAAGCAATGGGTACATACACGGCCAGAGTCACCAGCGTGGTGGCGATAATGGCACCGGTAATCTGCTTCATGCTCTTGATGGTAGCCTCCTTGGGAGAAAGTTTCTCTTCCTGGATAATGCGCATGACGTTTTCCACTACCACAATGGCATCGTCCACCAGTGAACCAATCACCAGAATAAGGCCGAACATGGTCAGCACGTTGATGGAGTAGCCCAGCGGGTACATTATCAGGAATGCGCCCAGCAGGGAAACCGGAATGGCAATGGCCGGAATAAGCGTGGCGCGCCAGTCCTGCAGGAAAAGGTAGGTCACCAGCACCACCAGCAGCAGTGCTATGACCAGCGTCTCGATGATTTCATCCATGGTGGCATCAATGGCCTGGGTCGGGTCATAGCCCATGCACCATTCCATGCCATCCGGGAAATTCGGCTCAATCTGGCGCATGCATTCCTGCACCTTGGCAACGGTGAGCAGGGCGTTGGCTTCATTATTCTGGTGAATAATCATGCCCACGTTGTCCTTGCCGTTCAGTCGGCTGTATCCGGTGTTGCGCTCGGCTCCCAGTTCCACCGTGGCGATGTCGCGCAGCTTGGTTACGTGGCCATCCTGCCCGCGTTTGACGATGATGTTGCCGAACTCCTCAGCCGTTTTCAAGCGGCCGGAAGCCGTTACTTTGAATGTGGCATAGGACTGAATGTCCTCAGCGCCGACAGAACCCGCGGCTGCCTGGATGTTCTGAGCCTTGATGGCTTCGCTCACATCGGCGGGGGTAATGTTCATGGCGCTCATGCGGGTGGTGTTCATCCACACGCGCATGGAATAGTTGCGGCTGGGAATGATATCGGCGCTGGAAACGCCATCCACCTGGCAGATTTTATCCTTCACGTTCATGCGCAGCCAGTTGGAGAGCTCAAGAATGCTCATCTTGTTCTCGTCGCACATGAAGTTGAGGAAGCAGAGCATATCGCCGCTGCGTTTGTGCACATTGTAACCCGTCTGCTTGATTTCGCTGGGCAGCTTGGATTCCACGCGCTTGATGGCGTTGGAAACGTTCACCATGGCCATGTCATCATTTGTGCCGGAGCGGAAGATGAGCGTGAGGGAGAACGAACCGTCGTTACCGCAGGAGGAGTAGAAGTATTCCAGGTCATCCATGCCGATGAGCTGTTCTTCCACCGGGGCGGCCACCACCTGTGCCACTTCCTCGGCACTGGCGCCGGCATAGGTCATGCGCACGGAGATAGTGGGCGGCGAAACTTCCGGATACTCGGAGACCGGCATCTTGCTCAGGCAGAGCAGACCTCCCAGCATCATCAGAATGGAGATAACGAATGCAAACTTGGGGCGGTGAATGAAAAATGCTGAAAACATGTTTCGGGGTAACAGGGTTGAGGGTTATTGAGCTTGCACGGGATAATTTTCTTCCATATCTGCCAGGTGCGAGGTGATGACCTGGTCGCCGGGGCGCAAGCCGCTGAATACAGCCACGCTGCCGTCTTCTGCCGCAGCTCCGCAGATGATGCGGCGTTCTACCGCGCGGTTGTGCCTGATGACATACACGTAGTTCCCGCGGGTATCGGTGAGCACGGCCTTTGCGGGAATGCCCAGCACCGGGTATGCTGCCTTGCGTTTCACGTGCACGCTCACCACACCGCCGGGTGCCAGGGCGCGGTCTGCATTCTGGAAAACGGCCCATACGTTCTGGGTGCCGGTTCCGGGTTGAATTTCATTGTCGCAGAAGGCAATGCTGCCTGTTTCCCTGAGCTGTTCACCGGTGGCGGTAATCAGGGTGAGTTCAGCTTGTTCTGCCAGGTTTGCCGTGCTGCCGTAGATGGAGAGGATGTCTTTTTCACTCAGCGGAAAGCGAGCGTATATGGGGCTCAGCTGCACCAGTCGTGCCAGCGGGGTTTTGATGTCGGTCACATAGTTGCCCTTGGAAACAAGGGTGCGGCCTATGCGGCCGCCCATGGGGGCTTTGACCACGCAGCGGTTCAAATCATCCTGCGCTACAGCCAGCCTGGCCTCGGCTGCACTCCTCGCGGCCTCGAGTTCCATGAGTGTGGCTTTGGCGTTTTCGAGGTCATCCTTGCTGCTGGCCTTCATGGTAAAGAGCTTTTCCTGGCGCTCGTATTTGCTGCGGGCATCGAGGATTTTGATTTCCAGCTGGCTGATGGAGGCTTTGCAGGCATCCACTGCGGCCTGGTAGCGCGTGGTGTCTATGCGGAACAACTCTGCACCGGCTTCCACGCGGTCGCCTTCCTTGAACAAGCGCTCCTGCAGCAGACCTTGAACCAGCGGGCGCAGTTCCACCCCGTTCACGGCTTCCAGACGGGCTGTTTCAATCTTCAGCACTGTAGGGTCTGGCATTTCTTTGGGTTCTGCTACATTTACTACCACGGGAGCGAGCTCGCCGCCCTGGGCTGAGCCCGGTTCGTCCACCGCAGCATCGGAAAACACCGGGGTGACGGTGCCGCCGGGGCGCGTTTTGTGTGAGCCGTCCACCACCACTACTTCGCCGGGTTGCAAGCCATCATAGATGGATTGCAGACGCCCCTGCACGGTGCCGGTGGTTACATTGCGGCGCGATATCTTGTTCTGGTTATCAATCACGTAGATAAAAGCGCCCTGTGCATCGTAGTGCACGGCGGTGAGGGGGACCATGCATACTTCGCGTGTGGAGTTCAGACTTACATTCAGGGCGCCGATGCCCTGGTGGGTCAGCAGATTGTCAGGGTTGTCAAACTCTGCCCAGAGAGTGTAGGAGTCTGTACTGGCCGAGAGCTGGTTGTCTACAATAGCAATGCGCCCCGGGGTGGGATACGGGCGGCCGTTGGCTGTGGTGAGCTGCACATCGGTCACGTTGCTGATTTCTTTCGGTCCGTGGAAAATGCCGTTCACATCGTTCTGACTCAGCGGGAAACGTACATAAATCGGGTCCATCTGCATGATGGAGGTAATCTCTTCACCGCGGGTGATGTAATTGCCTTCGCCCTTGGGCAGCCGGCCGATTTTACCGCTGATTTCAGCGTGGATATTACAATCTGCCAGGTCT
Organism: uncultured Akkermansia sp.; assembly: GCA_904501915.1. Classification (GTDB taxonomy): domain Bacteria; phylum Verrucomicrobiota; class Verrucomicrobiia; order Verrucomicrobiales; family Akkermansiaceae; genus Akkermansia. The sequence goes on from CAJGCV010000015.1 coordinate 29,179, forward strand.
TTCTGGGCACGTGTCAGTTCTGCAGCAGCGCCGGCAAGGCGTGCTTTCAGTTCCTCAACAGCAGCTTTTGCTGTTTCTGTATCTTCGCGGGAAGCCGCCTGCTGTGCTGCCAGTGCTGCGAGGCGTTGATAGCGGCTGTTGGCATACACCATCTGGGCGTTCAGCTGGGCAATGGCGGCTTCTGCCTGTTTCACCGCAGCGTCGTATCGCAGCGGGTCAATCTGCATCAGCAAATCACCAGCTTTTACCAGGGCTCCTTCCTGGAAATACACTTTGGTCAGGCGGCCTTCAACGGCTGCGCGTACTTGTACGTGGCGCATCGCTTCGGTGCGGCCGATGCTTTTGCGCACAATGCGGTCTCTGCCGGTGGCTGCCTTCTCTGCCTGAACAAAGGTGGCCATTTTTCCCGGCATCTGGGCTGTGGTCACGCCTGCAAGCGCGCACAGCAGGAAGATGTTGCGATAATTTATCATGGTTTGATTAAAAAATTCAAGATGTTGTCATCATAACATTTGAGCGAGGCTCTTGCAAGCTGCAAATAGTGACTTTTCTGGGTCTGTTTCAGATTTGCTGGTGTTTATTTCCGGTTTGGCTCGATTCAATGAAGTTAAGCCATTGAATGTCAGACTAAGAATACTCAGTGTCATAAAAAATGTATTTTTGTAAATTTATAAGCACTCTAAAATAGCGCT
>CAJGCV010000016.1 GCA_904501915.1 uncultured Akkermansia sp.
ATATTTGTTTTATCATCAACTCTTTGTAACGAGTGTTACAAAGACAAGCAAGGCTGGACTGCTACTTTTTTTGTCAGCTAAGGGGCTACTTGGGCATCAGCAAATCTGAAACAGACCCGAAATTACGGGTTATTGGCTTGAAATATGCCTGAAAAGGTGCTAGGCTAAATTTGTTAATGGCAAAATTCTACATCATCACCCCTGTCCTGAATTCACTGAGCTGGCTGAAGCGCTGCATTTACTCGGTGGCTGACCAGGTGACAGAAGGCGTTGAGGTGTATCATTTTGTGCAGGATGGTGCATCGACAGATGGTACGGTGGAATGGCTTCAGCAATGGAAACAGGAATCCGCAGGGCGCGAAGGGTATACCTTTGCGTTCGAGAGTGAGTCAGATGCCGGTATGTATGATGCGCTGAACAAGGCATGGGACAAATTGCCCGCAGATGCTGATATTACGGCGCATCTCAACAGCGATGAGCAGTATATGCCGAGGGTGCTGGCAAAAATAGCGGTCGCATTTGGCAAGCACCCGGATGCCGATATGCTGGTGGGCACCTACTTTGTTGTCGATGCAGACAGTCACTACATCTGCCACCGCCGCCCGGTGTCTCCGTGGCGCTGGACAAGCCAGGCTGCATGTGAGCTTATCACCTGCACCTGTTTCCACCGGGCAAGCTCATTTGCTCGTCACGGAATCCGGTTTGATACGAGATTCCGTTCATTATCTGATATGTTGTTTTTCCGAGATCTTGTGAATCACAATCTGAAGGTATGTGTTGTGCCGGAGATTATTACAAGTCTCTTTGCAATTACGGGGGAGAATCTGGGGTGGTCTGCGATAACCGAGTCGGAGTGGAAGCAAGCGCTTTCCGGTATGCCCATAGGTGTAGCGCGGAGCCGTTGGCTGTGCAATCTGGTCAGTAGCGTCAGACGTCGCTGGTGCGATTTATTTCATGTGCCTCCGCGTGAGTTTTCCTTGTACCTGCCGGGGGAAAAGGAACGCTCTGTACAGAAAATCAAGTACCCGACCTCGCATTGGGGCTGCCGCACCCTTTCCAGAGAGGAAGTTTGACTCCATTTGCTTTTTGTATCCTGCTTTCCGGGTTTGGAAATCAGCGAATGCCGTTTGCGGCATTCATGGCTTGCACGCAACGCTGTGCGACTTCGTTCCAGTTGGGGAAGGCCGGGCATACGAAAGGGATTTCTCCATCGTATGTTGCGTTGGCGGTCTGAATGAAACTTTCCGCGGATGAATTGAGGAATAAGTATTGAGCAGGTATGTTTTCTCGTATAGGAGGAATATCGGATGCAATGCAGGGCACTCCATTGAGCAGACATTCCACCGGGGGCATACCATAGCTTTCATAATCGGAGAAATAGACGGCCATGCGGCAGCTCTTTCTGAGCAATTCACGGAGCTCGTGGAAGGGTATACGTGAATGATGAATCCAGCGTGAATCCGGCAGCTTCATATCCGGCGCCATGGAACCCACGACGTGAATGCGGATGTTGTCTGCATCATTTCGTCGGGCCAGCCATTCAGAAATCCGCTGAATGGTCAGAGCAGTGCATTTGTGGGGGAAGGTGGAGGCGTAGGTGAGAATGTCCCGTTGCCCCTCGCAGACGACGTTCAGAGGCGGTGTGTCATCAAACCCTATGCCAATGCGGGCAATGCGGGCATTGGGCTGGTAGTGCAGGATGCGGTCTGCGTTAAACTGAGTATGGGTCAGAACAAGGTCTGAAATCCGCATGGCGTGCAGCGAAAGCCGGGAGAAATAGATGAATTCATGCAGAGGGAAGGGGCCTTTACGGTCCTTTGCCGGGCGTTGCTTGTAGTGTTCCCACATGACATCGTGTACATAGCAGGCAAGCTTGGTTTTTTTCAGACAGGGCAGAAAAGGCGGAACTCCCTTGGGTAGAATAGCCCATTCAGGCGCAATTTTGCGAATGGCAGCACTCAAGCCGATCTGGTCCCACCACACGCGCTTGAAGCGGCGCGGTACGGGCATATCTGTCAGATGAACATGTACATGCGGAGGAACATCAGCAAAGGCTTCCTTGCATTCGTTATTGCCTAGGATGTGGAGTTCGGTGATTTCCGGGCAGGTCATTAATCCTTTGGCTAATCCCATGGAAACATTAAAAATGCCCATGGATTTGGTGCGGAGGAAGCTCTGGTCTGTTAAGGCGATGAGGACTTTCATTCCGGCGATAGGAGGAGAAAACGGCGCACCTTGTGGGGTGCGCCGCTGTGGAAGGGGTTACATGTTAATCTGGAACAGCGGCTTGTTGTTGTTGGCCGGGTTCAGGATGGCGAAGGCCTCGCGATGGATGGAGGGGTCGCTGCGGAAGATGAGGCGGCCGGCGCACTGGCGTTCCAGCTCCATGAGCAGGGCGGCATCTTCGTTTTTGAAGCGGCTGAGCACGTCGCTGTTCACCACCACAATCATATCGCCCACGTTGTCGCGGTAACGCATGATAGTGGCCTTCAACTGGCGCTGGATTTCCACGCTCATGGTCATCACGCTCTTGACGCGGCCGCGGCCGTGGCAATACGGGCAGTGGTCGTTCACGTAGTCGAGCAGCGATTCGTTGATGCGCTGGCGGGTCATCTCCATGAGGCCGATGGGGGTAATCTGCATCACCTGCGTCTTGGCCTTGTCGCGCTTCAGGGCATCCTTCATGGCCTTGTACACGGCCAGCTGGTCCTTTCGGTGGCGCATGTCAATGAAGTCCACCACCACGAGACCGCCGATGTTGCGCAGGCGCAGCTGGCGGGCAATTTCGCGGGCAGATTCCAGGTTGGTCTCCAGGATGGTCTTGTCGAGGTCCTTGTTGCCTTTGTTGCGACCGGTATTGATGTCGATGGCAATGAGAGCCTCCGTCTCGTCAATCACGAGGTAGCCGCCGCAGGGCAGCAGCACCTGGCGCTGGAAGGCTTCGTTTATCTGCTTTTCAATCCCCAGTTCCTCGAAGATGGGCTGGCGGTACTGGTGGTACTGGATGTGACGCTTGGAGCGGCGGGAAATCTTGCCGGCAATCTCCTGCATGCGCTGGGTGGTTTCCAGGTTGTCGCAGACAATGTTGTCCACATTGTCGGTCAGGAAGTCGCGGGCGGTGCGTTCAATCAGATCCGGTTCGCGGTATACGCACATGGGTGCCGGGTTGGTGGCGAACTTCTCTTCCACCTCGCGCCACTGGGTCAGCAGCATGGCGAGGTCGCGCACAAAGTGGCGGAAACGCTGGCCCTGGGCCACCGTGCGCATGATGATGCCCATGCCTTCAGGCACGTTGAGTTTCTGCACAATCTGGCGCAGACGCTGGCGTTCCTTGGGGTCATCAATCTTGCGGGAGATACCGAACTGGTCGGTGAAAGGCATAAGCACGATATAGCGGCCAGCCAGGGATATGTTGGTGGTCACGCGCGGTCCCTTGGAAGAAATGGGGCCCTTGGTCACCTGCACCATAATCTCGGAGCCTATCGGATAGATGTCCGGAATATCCTTGCTGGTAATCTTCTTCTGCTTCTTGCGGGGACGGCCTTCTTTCTGAATCTCTTCCAGCGAGGAATCGAGCGCGAGGGGCAGGGCATCCCAGAAGTGCAGGAAAGCGTTTTTCTCGTAGCCGATGTCCACGAACATGGCCTTCAGGCCGGGCTCGATGTTCTTGACACGGCCTTTGAAAATGCCGCCTACAATGTTATCTTCGCCTTCACGCTCAATGCTGTATTCTTCCAGCACGCCGTCTTCGAGCAGTGCGACGCGGCGTTCCAGTTTTTCAGAGTTGATGACGATGGTGGTTCCCTCCCTTGGGTTGCACTGACCGAACCCGAGGAAGTGTTTGACTGTGTTGATCATTTTGGAAATAAAAGACAAAGTTTTAGGTTGAGGTTGGAGTTGTAATCACCTGGTAAACTTGCGTCTGTATCCGGGGAGAGAGAATGGTGGCTGCCGAGTTGGCGCAATGCCGCGCTGCGACCCCGCAAATGGTGCGGTGCCGGGCCGGTGGGTGCGCTGGTAGGGAACAGGAGCAGCCGCTCAGGGGGTTACTCCTCTTCAAAGACGTCATCGTTTTCCTGAAGATACTTGCCTGTGCCTTCTGCCACAGCGCTCAGCGGGTCTTCAGAAATCATGATGGGCAGGCCTGTCTGCTCGTGCAGCAGGTCGCTCAGGCCACGCAGCAGCGCGCCGCCGCCGGCCACGGTAATGCCGCGGTCGTACAAGTCACTGGCCAGCTCAGGCGGGCAATGGTCCAGTGTCTGGCGGATGGCGCTTACTATAACGTCCAGTTTATCCTGCAGCGCTTCGCGAATTTCTTCGGAGCGCACGGTGACGGTCTTGGGCAGACCGGTGCCGCGGTCGCGGCCTTTCACTTCCATCTGCAGCTCCTGCTGCAGCGGATGGGCAGAACCGACGCGGATTTTGATATCCTCCGCCGTGCGGGGGCCCACCAGCAAATTGTGGGCAGCCAGCATGTGGCGGGTGATGGTTTCGTCCAGGGCATCGCCGCCGCACTTTTCAGATTGGCTGTAAACGATACCCGAAAGGGAAATGATGGCAACTTCCGTAGTGCCGCCGCCGATGTCAACTATCATGCTGCCAACGGGTTCAGTCACGGGAAGTCCCACACCGATGGCAGCAGCCATGGGTTCTTCGATGAGTTGAACCTTGATGGCGCCTGCTTCATAGGCGGATTCTTCAATGGCGTGACGCTCCACTTCCGTAATGCCGGAGGGGTGGGCAATCAGGATTCTCGGCCCGCGGATGCTGCGGCTCTGGCAGGCACGTTTGATAAAGTAGCGCAGCATGTTGTGCGCTACCTCGAAGTCGGCAATCACGCCTTCTTTAAGCGGGCGGATGGCAACCACGCTGCCGGGCGTGCGGCCCACCATGCGCTTAGCCTCCTCGCCCACGGCCTTCACCTTGTCGCCTTTCATGGCGACAACAGAAGGCTCGCGCAGCACAATCCCCTGGTCCTTAATGTAGACCAGCGTATTGGCTGTGCCCAGGTCAATCCCGATGTCGTACGAGAAAAGACGGGCGATTTTCTTAAAAATTTGCATCATGTGAAAAGTGAATGGGGAATAGTGGTGATAAGGTGCGGCCTTTCCGGTAGCCTGGCCGGTTCTCCTTTTCAGGGGAATGAACCGATGAGATGCCATGCAGCCGTGGGGCAATCGGGCATAGAGTTGCTATAACGCACCCACGCGGAGTATAGAGGTGCGCAGGGGTGGTGTCAAGGAAATAATGGTAAACTGACGGGGATTCGGGAGCTCGAAGATTAGGCTTGACCCCGTTGGGGCAATGGGGTAGAACATGGGTGTTCATGAACAGGAAAATCATCATTGCTCTTGTAGCCTGCATGGGGTTGACGCAGTGTCATACCCTGCGGTCGGATTGCGAAGCTCTGCGTGAGCGCGAAGCTGCCATTGCCCAGGAAGAGAAAGGAGAATATTTTATCGGTCGCCGGTATTATATTCCTCTCTGCCGTTTCTGGGGGTATCTGCGCAAGCCTGGGCAGAGTTGGCGCGAGGCTAAGCTTGTGATGATGGATGAATCACTTACGCATACGCCGGACAGAGGACCGGAGGAGCCGCTGCCGGATGCAACCTTTGGTAAAGATCAGAATGTGGAGTATGTGATTTGTGGCGAATACACCGGGCGGCAGGCATATGACCCGAGCACGGATCAGGTGCTGCCTATGTTCCGCGCAACCTCATACACCGTGCGAAATCGCGAGCCCGGGTTCTTGTTTGTGCCGTCTGAGGAGTATTCGGAGAATTTTGTGAGCCTGAGACCAGTCATCATGCCTAAGCCGGAGGTGTGTGAACGCGAATTGTCAAAACCCTGAATGCTTATGACGCGCATTTCCCGCGCAAGCGCGCGCTAATTGTGCTATACTTCGTAAAAATTAACTTTTTATTTTACTTCGTAACTTTTCGATTCTCGTATGGCTCAGTCTAAAATCCTTGTAGGCCTTGAAATTGGTACCACAAAGACCTGTATGGTGGTAGGGGAGATACGCCCGGATGCCACCGCCACCATTATCGGTATAGGTGAGGTGAAAAGTGCAGGTGTGCGCAAGGGTGAGGTAACGGAGCTGAGCATGGCGCGCCAGTGCGTGTGCGATGCCTGGCAGCTTGCCCAGGACCACGCCGATGTGGACATTCTCAATGTCTTCCTCTCCGTTACCGGTGAACATATTGTGGGGCAGAATAATGTGGGTTGCTTCCGTTTGCAGGATAATGAGGACATTATTGAAGATGAACACGCCTATGCTGCCAAGGAGAAAGCTGAAAAGCTCGAGCTCTCAGCAGACCGCTTCGTGGTGAACCGTGAGTTGGGCGGTTTCTCCATTGACGGGGGAGAGCCCACCCGCCACCCGGCCGGGTTAACCGGGCGCACGCTTGATGTGAATTGCCATATCATGCATGGCATCCGCACCCGCTTGCAGAATTCATTGCTTTGTGTGCGCCAGGTGCCGCTGGAGGTAGAAGACCTGGTGTTTGCCCCGTTGGCAACAGCGCAGATGGTGCTTACCCGCCAGCAGAAGGACAGCGGTGCGCTGCTTATCGATATTGGTGGCGGCACCACGGATTTCATCTGCTTCAAGGGTGGGGATGTCGTTGCCTCCGGGTGTATTCCCATGGGGGGCAACAATATCAACCAGGAAATTGTGCGCCTTACAGACCAGCGCGTCAGTTTCAAGGCGGCAGAAGTGCTCAAACGCACGGAAGGTAACGCCTTTGGCGATATTAAAGACCATTCCCTGGCGCAGTACAAGAGCGAGCTGGGTATGCACGATGTGACCATCGAACGCGGCCAGCTTAATCGCATTATCCGCAATAGTCTGGCTGCCATGCTGCTGCAGGTGCGCGACCGCATACCCTCTGAGCTGCTCAACCCCGGTATGGGGATATACCTCAGCGGTGGCACCAGCTTCATGCGTGGGCTCGATGGCCTCTGCCACTATATTTTCGGCGGTATGCCGGTGCATCAGCCTGCGCCGTTGCCTGCCGGGCACAACCATTCCTACCTGTCGGACCCGCGGTACTGCACGGCGATTGGCCTCATCCGCTATGCGCAGCGCTATGATGATGACGCCATCAACCCGCACCGCGGCAATATGCTTGCCCGTTTCCTGAAGTTCCTGCGCGGCGGGCGCTGATTCTGACTCTTTCCCCATATCAACCATGCTTCCCTACCAGACAAGCTCCCGTAAAGAAGAGGGTATCGTCATCGTCGGTCTCGGTGGTGCCGGTGCCAGTATCCTGCAGCGTTTCAGCGGTTCCAGCGCTGAAAATGTGCGCCTCAGCATTATGTCGCTGGATGAGCGCCTGGGGCGCGAATGCGGCAATGTGGAATTCATTCAGCTGGGGGCGGGGTTGAACCACGGCCTTGGCTCCGGTGGCGATCCCGAGGTGGCGCGCCTTGCGATAGAGGAAAGCAACGGGCAGATAGATGCGCTGCTGCGTGGTGCACGCCTGCTGGTGATGGTGGTCGGACTTGGCGGTGGCACGGGTTCGGGTGTGGCGCCGGTGCTGGCACGCAAGGCTAAGGAAGCGGGGCTGTTCCTTGTGTCTGTTGTGGTGATGCCGTTCAGTTTCGAAGGTGCCCGGCGCCGCAGCCAGGCAGATAAGGCGCTGGAGGAGATAGCCGGTATCTCAGACATTGTGTTCTGTTTTGAAAACGACTACATGGAAGATCTCTTCCGCAGCCGCACAGGCGCACAGGCTGTTTTTGAGGAAGCCAATGCATTGCTTTCGCAGGCAACGGCCTCTGTGCCCCTGCTGTCCAATTCGCCTGGTATCATCAACATCGGGCTGGATGAGTTGGTAACTGCTCTGGATAACAATGATTCCCGCTGCATCTACGGCGCCGGCAAGGGCTATGGCGCGAATCGTGCTGCAGATGCAGCCCGCGCGGCTCTGGAATCCCCCCTGGTGGCTTATCACGATGCCATCAGGCATGCCCGCACCGTCATCGTGCATATTGCCGGAGGCAACAACATGTCGCTGGCAGAATTGCGCGTGGCTATGGAAACCGTACGCGCCGGACTCGGCGGTGACGATGTGAATATCTTCTTTGGTGCTGCGGTCAAGGCTCATCTGGGTGAGGAAATGCGCGTGAGCATCATCGCCTCTGTCGATTTTCATGAGATGCAGGCTGCAGTAGCCGCAGATGCTGCAGCGGCAGAACAGGAGCTCCCGGCCGAAGCCCCCATGGCGGAGGAAGAGCCTGAGCTGGAAGAGGAAATGGAGCAGCTGGAGGTTGCGGAGGAAGAATATACCGAGCCGGAGTATGAGGATGAACCGGAACTAGAGAGCAGTGAACCCCTGCTGGAGCCAGAGGAAGAAATGCCGCTTCCTGTCTATGCCCCGACGCCCGAGCCTGTGGTTGAACCGGAGCCGCTTCCCTCGTGGGAGCCTATACCGGAACCTGCTCCTGCCCCCGTTTCTGCGCCCGCACCCGCGCCGCGCGAAGCGCGTCAGAGTGAATTCAATCTTGATATGGCTTTCGGCACGGCGGATGATGAAGTGCCGGCAGATTCCATGGAGCGCGTGGCAGATATATTTGGAGACGATGATGACCTGGAGCAAATGATGGCCAGGCACACCGCATCGCCTGCGCGCACAGCCGGCAAGATAAACGTGTTCCCCAAGAAAGCCGAAGTGGAGGCAGAGGAGGCCCTTTCAGCCCGGGTGCGCAGCATGTTCGAGGACGATGAGCCTGTGGAAGATAACTTCGCGCCCCAGCCCGCACCGCGTTCCATTCCCCGCCATTCCTCGCTGGGGTATAACGATATGCGGGATATTTTCCCGGGCGGTTAAGATAATTTCCAACGCATTGTGCAGAGCGGGGCAGAACAAGCTTGTTTTGCCCCGCTCTGTCTGTTATAATGACCGCGTATGAATTCACAGGGCATCACCTTATACAATCGCTACACCGGGCAGCTGGAACAGGAAAAAGTGCTGGGCGAGGCAGCCTTGCGCTGGGTGTATGGTACACCGCTGGGGCGGCTGAGCCTGCATTTGCTCATCAAGCGTGCGTTTTTCTCCCGCCTCATGGGGTGGATGAAGGATACCCGCAGCAGCGGCAGCCCGGAGAAATTGAAAGCCTTCGTGGAGGAGTACAATATCAATATGGCAGATTATGAACGCCCGGTAGACCAGTACACGAGCTTCAATGATTTCTTTTATCGTAAATTAGCGCCGGGAGCACGCCCGATTTGCGGCGATGGGCAGGTAGCGCTGCCGGCAGATGCCCGCCACAGCGGCTGGCAGGATGCCTCCGAAATTACGGGGGTATTTGTGAAGAACCAGCGCTTTGATTTGCCCGCGCTGCTGGGCAGTGCTGAACTGGCAGAGAGGTATGCTCATGGCACTGTGGTGCTTTCCCGCCTGTGCCCGGTGGATTACCACCGTTTCCACTTCCCCGCGGCGGGTGTACCGGAAGCTCCGGTGCGTATTCCCGGCCCGCTGGCCAGCGTGTCACCGTATTGCCTGCGGCATAATCTGGCCTGGCTGTGGACGAATAAGCGCGAACTTACCGTGCTGCACACCGAGACTATGGGAGATGTGCTCTGCCTGGCTGTGGGTGCCACCGGTGTGGGCGCCATTTACCAGACATACGAACCCGGCAAACCCGTCAACAAAGGTGATGAGCATGGCTACTTCGGTTTCGGCGGCTCTACGGTGATGACTTTCTTTGAACCAGGCAAGGTGAAACTGGCAGAGGATATTCTGACCAACACCGCCAACTGCACTGAGACCTTTGCCCGCATGGGTGACGTGCTGGGCACGGTGGTTGGATGTTGAATGTAGAATTTTTTAATTCTACATTACACCATCAGGGCGTCTGTTTCCACCTCCGGCTCGGGCCAGATAGCTTCGCGCACCATGAAGTCCTCCCAGCCCAGGAGGAGCTGCTCAAACGTGGCCGGGCTTACATCGAACTGAGTAATGGTGTGGTCTGCCGTGGGGGAGAGAATGAGCTCCACTTTGTTGCCCAGGCGTTCCCATTCGTCGCAGAACCATTGGCGCATTTCGAAATCGAGCAAGGGGTCCAGCATGCCGTGCGCGCAGAAAAGGGCGGGTAGTTTGCGGCGGAGCAGGGCACAGGGATTCACCGCGTTCGGGTTTGTGGCTTCCGCCGGAATGTTCAGCTGGCGGGCCTCCGGGGCATCGGTATCCACCACGCCGCGGAAAATGGCAACGCAGGCCGGCTGCAGGGGGAGAATGTCCTCTTTTTTGAACTCCCACCACTTTTTTTCATGAATCATGGGTTGCATGGCGCAGTTAAGAGCCATGAGCCCTCCGGCATCTGCCCCGGCCAGGGTGATGCGGGCTGCATCAATACCCAGACCGGCAGCGTTGTGGTGCAGCCATTTCCAGGCATCCAGCCCATCGCCTATAATATCATCCGCCTGCACATTGTAACGGGCGCGTGTGCGATATTCGGGCAGCAGGCACACAATGCCGCGGTGTGCCAGGTGCATGGCCCAGGATACAAACTCTGTGCTGTATTCCAGCGACCACATGCCACCGCAGAAAAACATGACTGCCGGTGCAAAATGCTCCGGCTTGTGGCCGCGCGGTGCGAACATGCGCATGCGCAGCGAGGCGCCATCTGCAAACCGCTTCCAGATGAATGAGGGCGCTTGCTCCAGCATCTGGCGATACCGGGCTTCGCCCTCGCGGTGAGCATTGCGTGGAAATGACGTCATAATACGCCGCTAAGTATGCTATTTTCTTGCCAGAAAAGCAAGCCTGTTGTAGGTTCTAATCAGTTATGAAAGCTATTTTTTTCACATGCTGCCTGCTGGTGGGTACCGTGCTGACTGCCGGGCAGAGCATAGCTGCACCAGAGGCTGATAAAGAGCGCTTCGGCATGCCGCACCAGGAAACGGTACGCAAGACAGTGGAACGTGTGTACAGCACGTGGCGCCTGGGCATGATGCGCAGCGACGCGCGCGCCTGGAGCAGTGTTACCACAAAGTCTCGCCAGACCAAAATCCGTAACATGATTGTCTCCCAGAAAGGCGATTTCCCGTCCGATTTCTTTTACCAGCAGCCGGAACCTCCCAGTCTGGATAATTTCGAGTATATTGGCACCATCACCGGTTGCAATCACCACACTCTGGCTGCTACCTATGTGGGCAATGTGCAGCTGGGCGATAGCAAGGCGGCAGAAAATGCCTATGTGGTGCTGATGGTGTTTGAAGATGGTAAATGGAAATTTGACCAGAGCCGCCTGTTTAATCTGACCAGGCTGCCGCAAGTAAAGGAACGCCTGCATAAGTACGATTTGAGCGTGCTGAAGGAACAGGATGGTTTCCACCCCTACGATGAACCTCCGGCCATTCCTGCGCTTTGCCCGGCTCCTCAGCTTATCGGCAAGGTGTTTGTGGATGCACCGGGACGCCGTGTGGAAATGAAGATTAATGGAATCTCGGTTCATGAATTTGAGGATGAACGCCGCGCGGATGTGATTTCCGGCGGGTTGCGCCGCGGTAAGAACACCATCAGCTACACCATTACTACTAATGAGAAACAGCAGCACCCCAGCATGGGAATTGGCCTGTTTGTCATGCCGGAAACCCCGGGAAACCAGCCCATCTGCGTGTTTGACCACATTCTCGACGAAACGGATGAAGCCAAGGGTGGCGAGTTTACCTTTGAAATCCGCAATGAGAACATTGCAGCCATGAATCCGCGTTATACGGGAGTGGCTCCGCAGCCATTCCACGCTGTGCCGCTTAAGAAGCGGCCGGCCAAGGCTGCCAAGTGAGAGTGCTGCTTCATCCCCCAGCTGTGCCGGCTGGGGGCTTTTACTTCATATCGGTCACGCCGATGCGGTCGAGCAGGTTGAGCTGCTGCATGAGCTGCTCTGCAGTGGTCTGGCCTTTCAGGAGATTGCGGTAGTGCTCAATCAGCTCGGTGGTTTTTTCGGCGGTTTCGTCGAGCAGCTCCAGACGGAAGCGGTTCAGGCCGCAGCGGCGCATGCCGTCCACGTAGCGGGCGGCGGATTGTGCCTGGCCGTTGAACATGGTGTTGCGGCAGCCTTCATCGCTGCGCAGGTAGTGCATGGCGTGTGCCCGGTCCATGATGCGCACTTTGTGGTGGTCGCAGGGCTGGCCGCAGTCCTTGAAACTGTGTCCCTGGCTCAGGAAAGTGCAGAAGACGCAGTGCTCAGTGTGGAACATGGGGATGTGCTGGTGCAGCGTGAGCTCCATCGACGGACCGCAACCGCTTGCCAGCAGGTCTGCCAGCTGGGAGGCATTCAGATCGTAGGAGACGGTGAGTGCCTTCATGCCGAAATCCTGCCACACGGCTACGCTTTCCGGGTTGGCGGTGTTGAGGGAGAAATCTCCCACCATGGGGATGCCTTTGTTGCGGAACCAGTACGCTGCACCCAGGTTGCGCACGAGCACGCCATCCGGCGCGGCGGCGGTTATGTATTTGAAGTAACCCGCTTCATGCGGCTTCATGATACGCATGGTGGCTATCCATATCCGGGTGTCTATATGGTTTTGGCGTATATTTTTAGTCACCTCTTCGTAGCTGCGGATGTTCTTGAAATCCAGGTAGATGCGTTTGATGCCGGCATCGGCAGCGGCGTAAGCCTGCCCGGGTTCGCGGCAGAGTACAGAAAGCTTGTACCCCTTTGCCGGAGCGAGGGGAGGGAAGGGGTGGCTCCAGCCCTTCCAGGTGACGGCGCGGTGTGCAGGGCTGCTGCTCTGTGGTAGTTTTTCTACCAGTTCGCGGCGCATTTTGTTGAGAATGGAGATGGGGAGCATGAGCCCTTCCTCCAGGTTGCAGGTGCATTTGCCCAGGGTGAAGCCGGTGCCGCCGAGTCGTGCAAATTGCGCTTCGATGACCTCTGCGGTAAGCGGGCGTTTTTCCGCGGGTTCGAGCGGCTGGCCGCTGCCCACAGTGATGCCGCGGCAGGTGGCGGAAAGCTGGCCGCCGAGGCGGCCTTCGAAATGGATTTCGAGCAACTCGCCCGGTGCAGTGGCTGCATGGCGGTCGAAATTGCACCAGGTGCCATGCAGGTATTTATCCAGCGCGGGGTCGGCAGTTTTCCAGAGTAAATCACCCGGGCGTACGAATCGCCAGTTGATGTGGCTGCCTTTGCCGTGGAAAAAGAGACGGGTTCCCTGCACGCGCCAGATGCGGCCGCCTTGTTCTTCGTTGCGGTCCTGGCCGGCGTCAATGACGAAGCCATCGCCGGGGGCTATGGTGATGAGCGGGGCAGCGTCCAGCTCAACCCAGCCCTCGCCGCAGCGGATGATGCGCCCGGCAAGTGCGCCGCGTTTCTTGCCGAAACGCCCGTGCGTGAGCAGGGGGTGGTCTGTGCCATCGAGCCAGCCCGTGGAGAAACCGCGTGAAAAGGCCATCTGCATGGCATAGAGGTCGCGCTTGCGCTTTTCGGCGTGAAGCGGTCTGCCAGCCAGTGCGGCATCTATGGCGCGGCGGTAGGCGCGAGTGGTGGCGGCCACATATTCGGGGCTTTTGAGACGCCCTTCAATCTTGAAGCTGTGCACCCCGGCAGCAATCATCTGCGGTACGCGGTCGAGGGCGCATAAATCCTGAGGAGAGAAGATATAGCGGCGTTCGCCGAGGTCGCGCAGGCGGCCATCAACCTCCAGCTTGTAGGGCATGCGGCAGGCCTGGGCGCACTCGCCGCGGTTGGCGCTGCGCTGCCCCAGGGTTTCACTGGTGAGACACTGCCCTGAGTATGCCACGCAGAGCGCGCCGTGGCAGAATACCTCGATGGGTTTGGTGGTGGCTTTTGCGCAGGCTTCGATTTCGCGCAGGGAGAGTTCGCGCGAAAGGACAATCTGCTGCGGGTCAAACAATTCATCCACCAGGCGCACAGCCTCCGGGCTGCTCACGGTCATCTGCGTGGATATATGCAGTTCGATGCTCCATCGCCCGGCTTTGCGGTGCTGGGAAATGAGACGGGCCAGCCCCATATCCTGCACAATCACGCCATCTACACCGGCTGAGTCCAATGCGTCAAGATAGGCAACAGCCTGTTCGAACTCTGCCGGGAATATGAGCACGTTCATGGTGACGTAGCCGCGTACGCCATGGCTGTGCAGAAAGGGTATGAGGGCGTTGAGGTCGTCCAGCCTGAAGTTGTCTGCGCGCATGCGCGCGTTGAACTGGTCAAGCCCGAAGTAGATGGCATCTGCCCCATTGGCAACAGCTGCGCGTGCGCAGTCCCAATTACCTGCTGGTGCAAGTACTTCCGGCTTTTTGTTCATGAGGTGTACTGATAGTGGTTCAGGCCATGCTGCGGATGCGTGCCCGCTCAAAATCGGCAGGGCAGATGGTGACGTTTACCTTGTCGCCAGGTTTGATGACCTCCAGAAGGTGCGCTTCTTTGAGCTGCACAAAGGCAACGGTTGCTTTCCCGTTGGGCAGGGTGGCGTGAAATGCAGTAGGTGCAAAGCGCTCGCAGATGGTGCAGACGCAGTCGATGTATTGGGAAGGATATTGGTTCATGGTCTGTCAAAAGAGAGCTCGGAGGAGAGAACCAGCGGCATCAGCGGCGTTTTTGATGGAATCGCCGGTTTCCGGCTCGTCCTCTTCTTCTTCGTCGTCCGATATGGCTTCTTCTTCTTCCTCAGAGTATTCCTCGTCGTCTTCTTGGGTTTCAGATGCCTGTCCCTTGTTGCTGAACAGCGTGTTGAGCAGACCTGAAGCAGCCTGTGCCGGAATGTCAGCTACCATTTTGCCGAGGTTTGCACCCACGATTGCGGCGATGCGGACACTGAGGTCTTCCTGAGGGTGCTCAAGTGTACCACTGAGGTTGACATTGACCCACAGATAGCCTTTTTCCGGACCTTCTGCGGTAAAGAGCTGGTCTGCGAGTTGCTCCCGGGGGACGGGCAGGGTGCTGATAACGCGCCCGGGAATCCCGATGGTCAGCTTGCCGGCCAGCTGACCACCAGCGCCGACCAGAACTTGACCGCGGATAATGAGCATTCCCCGCTTGGCTGCAATGTGGATTTTATCGAACATCCAGGCATTTTTTATCTGGTCATTGCTGTAGGGGTAGAGAATCTGGCAATCTGCCTTTTCGAGTTCGACTGTGCGGTATGGATGGGTGGCACCCAGGGGAAGCTGGGAGAGGAAGGGAAGCCCCTCCAGCACTCCATTAAGGACGGAAAGGTTGCCCGTGGCGGTGCGGATGCTGCCTTTTTCGCCCGTGAGCATGATGCGGCCGTACATTTCACCCGAGAGGCGTTTCTTCCAATCGTCATTCAGAAGGCGGTGAATGTCGCCCTTATTTACCTGCAGGTCACAGGTCCAGAGGTGGCTCTTTAAATCATAATGAGCCCTGGCGCGCATCTCACCAGGTGTCAGCATGATGCGGCTTTCTGTCAAATCCAGCCCTTTGCCGTTGTATATGGCTGTGGCGGATTTGATGCTGCTGTCGCGCAGGAAGGAGAACGGGGTGTGGAAACGTGCGTTTTCAGCCTGAATCTGCCATGCGTTCTTTCCGATTTTCGGGGCTGGGACCGCACTGATAGTGGCGCCGAGTATCTGGTATGTCTTATCGTTGTTAGTAAAGTGCAAATCGGAGTCTTTGCATTCCAGAAAATCGAGTTGAAGCTGCCCTTTGCTTTGGGGGGCTTTGCCCGGCGTGGCTGCGGCCGCTTTCTTGGTGGGGGATGCGGTGGCCGGGGTATCACCGGAAACCGGCGGGTTGACAATGACAACGGATGCATCCTCCAGACTCAGTTTGTGAAGATGCAGCCGGCGGCTCAACAACGCAGCCCGGTTGACTTCTGCGCTGATGCGGCCAACACGCGCCTGTTCTACATTACGCACGCGCGCGAGTTCGATGCCGGCGCAGGATACGCGGTCACCGTCAATACTGAGGTTGCTGAGGATATCGACCTTGTCTGCTTGGAGTGTGGTAGTGGCTGTGCTGGAAATTTTCTGCCGGAAAGAGTCGCCCTGTAAATAGGCCAGTAGCTGATAATAACCGATAACACACAGAATGATAAGTAGCAAGAACAGAGCTGCTGTTGCAATGAGAATGCGGCGCACCAGCCTGGAGCCGGATGCTTTGCTGTGGCTCGAGAAAAGTTTTCCTTTGTTTCGCTTTGCCATAAGTCGGCTCTTTTATAACAGGCTGTACGCCGTTTTTCAAGTGTTTAATGCCCCCGGTGCGCGTGAAATGTTCAAAAAGTGAACGGCTGATGAAAAATGTATTGACTATCCGGGCTGAATTTGCTTGAATACCTACTGGAATCATCTAACCATACTCTGTTTTATGAAATTCACCGCTCTCGTTCTTTCCGTAGTTACGGCTGTGGCCTTCAGTTCCTGCTGCTGCCAGCGTCAGGCTGCACCCAAGCTTCGCAATATTCCTGCAGACCTTATTCCTGAAGAGCAACCTGGTCAGCCCGGTTTCCCTGGTGATATGCCCGGTCAGCCTGGCGAACCCGGTCAGCCCGGTGAACCCGGTCAGCCCGGTGATGCTAACCAGCCGGTCGGACCTGTGAAGGTGCTGGACGGTGTGGGCAAGTAAAAGCTTCTCCAGATGAATTTGATAAGTGCCGGGTGCGTGCGCCCGGCACTTTTTGTTGCCATTGAGTCTGCATTGTGATAGGATGAACGCATGAAAACAAAGATATTGCTTGCTGTTGCCGTGTTGTTGGGTATGGTGTCCTGCAGTACGAGCGTGTATGAGCATCCTGCTGTGGATGCAGCACCTGTGTTCCCCGGAAGTCGGGCCGTGCAGAAGAAAGCTCGAAACGTGGTGCTGATGATTGGTGATGGCATGGGGGCGGAGCATGTGTGGGCGGCGTGGCTGAGTAATAAGGGAAAATTAAATATAACGACCCTGCCGGTGACCGGTTTTTCCATTACGACATCGGCTTCACATACCGTCACGGATTCTGCAGCCGGTGGCACGGCCATTGCGTGTGGCTGCAAGACGCGTAATGGTCAGTTGGGTATTGATGCCGATGGGGGACGTCTCGAATCCCTGGCAGAAAAAATGCGCAAGGCTGGAAAATCGACAGGAATTGTCGTGACTAAATCGGTTACAGACGCGACGCCGGCGGCGTTTTATGCGCACGTGAAGAGCCGTCATGATACATCTGCCATAGCCGGAGCGCTGGTAGATGCCGGTTTTGAGGTTGTGGCAGGCGGCGGTGAAGGGGATTTTACGCCGGCACAGCGAGACAAGCTTGCCGCGAGCAGCCAGTTGTTCGAGCTGGCGGCTGCTGGCGATTGTGAGCCCGCAGGTAAACGTGGAGCATGGCTGCCTCTTACCGTGCAAAAGGCCTTGCAGATTCTGGAAAAGGATAAGGATGGGTTCTTCCTGATGGTGGAAGGCTCGCGGATTGACCTCTCCGCGCATGTGAATGATCTGCCTGAGACTGTGCGGGAAACGCTGGATTTTGATAAAGCAGTGGGTGTTGTGCTGGAGTGGATGCGGACTCACCCGGATACGCTGCTGGTGGTAACTGCTGACCACCAGACAGGTGGCCTTTCTCTTCTGAATGGAGACAAAGCTGCCGGAAG
This sequence comes from uncultured Akkermansia sp., assembly GCA_904501915.1. GTDB lineage: Bacteria > Verrucomicrobiota > Verrucomicrobiia > Verrucomicrobiales > Akkermansiaceae > Akkermansia. The sequence goes on from CAJGCV010000016.1 coordinate 17,553, forward strand.
TGTCAAGGCGCATTTTTCTACCTTCCGGCATAGCGGGGTGTCGGTGCCGGTGTATGCGGCGGGCTGCGGCGCGCAATCGTTCACCGGTGTGCAGGATAATACCGAGCTTGCAGGTAAAATTCTACAGGCTGCGCAATTGCCAGCCTCGCGCGTACGGGTAAAATAGTTGTTTTTTTGCATGAAAAAGTGCGGGAATTTGCAATTCTTTCTTGCCATGTGGGTAGAATATGATTAAATAGAGGAGTCAATTCTGCATTACCAAGCTATGAAATCCATGATTACTCGTTTTAGTGTACGTGCCCTGTCCCTGCTGACAGCTGCAATGGTTACTCTCCCCGGCCTTGTGCTCGCCCAGGAAGAAGGTGAGGCTGCTGTGAAGCAGACCAACATGCTTCAGAAGTGGGTGATTGACGGTGGCTGGACCATGATTCCGCTCGTGATTCTGTTCTTCATTACCATCATGCTGGTGGTTTATGTTGCCATGCAGCTCAACAAGAAGAACTTTGCTCCCGCCGCGCTGCGTGATGAACTTGTTTCTCTGATGGGTGAATGCCGCGTGCAGTCCGCTATCAAGCTTGCAACCGAAAGCCCCACTTACCTGGGCCGCCTGGTGGCTTATGCTCTGCCGAACGTGGACGCCAACAAGCCTGAGGACCTGGGCAAGGATGCCGTGTCCGACGCTGTGGCTGACTTCACCGCTAACGAACGCCCCGCTCTGATGCGCTACGTCGACCTGGTGGCTCTGTCCGGTTCCATCGCTCCGACCATCGGTCTGTTCGGTACCATTCAGGGTATGGTGGAAGCCTTCGCCGTGCTGGCTGAAACCGGTCAGGCTGACCCGACCACACTTGCAGGCTCCATCTCCGTGGCACTTCTTACCACTTTCTGGGGTCTGATTATCTCCCTTATTGCTCTGCCGGTGTTCTATTTCCAGAATAAGCTGGCTAAGGCTCGTGAGGCTGAGTGCATCAACGCCGTGGAGGATATGATGAATGCCGCCATCAATACGCTGAATGGCGAGGCTATGCTTGCCCGCATCCCCGAAGGTTTCGGTGGTGATGACGAAGAAGAGGGCGAGGAAGAAGAGGAAGAATACGAGGAAGAAGAGGGCGAAGAGGAGGAAGCTTAATTCCTTCTGTTTCCCGATCAGGGCTGGCCTTGTATGCCTGTAGCAGCAGAGCGCAAGGCCAGCGTTAACTGACAAAAACCCTGTCAAAAAGTATGGCAAAGAAAAAAGCACGAGCTGAAGATGAGACTAAGGCTGAGCTGAACATGTCGTCCATGATGGATGCGTGTTTCCTGCTGATTATTTTCTTCGTGGTGAATGCCTCTCAGATTACAGTGGCCAAGGACCCCTGCGTCAGAATGCCCAATGCGGTGACATGCTCTGATATGAAGGATGCCAATGGTTGCGTTGTGGTCAACGTGTTCGCAGATGCGGATAAAATGAGTGACAAGGAAGCATCCAAGTTTGCTGAGAAGTATGCACCCGGCACTGCCTGGGGCGTGTCTGATGGCTCCAAGACCATTGGCTACGGACCTGAACAGGTACAGGATCTGACCGACTATATCACCAAGCAGGTGGAGTTCTGGAAAGGAAAGAATACCGACCCGAATCTGATTCGCCTCTATATCCGTGGTGACAAGGATGCCTCCTGGGAACGCTCTGCCGCCGTGATTCGTTGTGCAGCCGCAGCAGGTTTGTCCAATGTGGTGTTCGGTACACTTCCGGCCAATTAATCATCAAGAAACGAAAGATTACTGAAATATGGCAAGACGTAAACAACGCGAGGCTGAGCCTGAAGAAGAGCCGCAGATGAACATGTCGTCCATGATGGACGCCTGCTTCCTGCTTCTGATTTACTTCATTGTGGCGACCTCCCTGGTGAGTGAGAAGCGTTTGAGTGTATCTCTCCCCGGTGGTGAATCTACGGGTGGTACGCCTCCTCCCCTGGAACCAGGACGCATCAAGATTGAGGCGAACGGCTCAGTTTATTGGAACGGCGATATGGCTATGGCCGGTCCGATGGATCCCACGCTTAAGCCCCGCACGCCTGAATACCGCGAGCAGCGGCAGATGGGTGAGCTGGTGGAAGCACTCAAGAACCTGGCAGAAGCAGCCAAGGCTGCTGATACGACTCCCATTGTGATGGTAGAGGGTGCGACAGCAACGCCTCACCAGCGCATCGTGGACGTGATGGCCGCTCTCTCCGAAGCTGGTATTACCACTGTGGGCCTGAATACGGCTGCGCAGGAATAACCCCTAACCCGGACTCAGGAGGGGAGCGTGTGGAAGAATTATCCGCGTGCTCCCTTTCTTTGTCCCTCACCCACGACACTTTTTAACACTAAACGGAAATATTTATGAATACTTATACCACAGCAGTATCTGTGATGGCGGCTCTGGCATTATCCATGCCTGTAGTCTGCCAGGCTCAGGATCCGCTGTCCTCCCTGACCAAAGTAAAATTACTGGCTAAGCAGGGGAAGACAGAAGATGCCATCAAACTCTGCGATACCATTATTACCAAATTCGGTGGTAAGGGTGCAACAGCTCAGCAGTTTGCCTATGTACTTCCCTACTATGCCTGGGAAAAAGGTGTTACCTATTTCAGCGCCGGCAGATATGATGAGGCGTACGCGGCATTCAAGGCATTCAAGGATGAGCAGCGCTGGCGTGATGCGAAACAGCTTGCGCGCGCCAAGGCAAATTCCACAGGAGCTGGTTCCCGCGAGGCGTATGAACCGTTCTTCACATATGCTCTGTTCCAGATGGGTAACTGCCGCTATAAGCAGGGCGTGGGAACAGATGGTCAGAACAACGGCGATAAGAGCAAATTTGAAGATGCCATTAAATGTTTCGAAGAATATCTGAAACTGATACAGCGCGACAAGGTGACCAAGACTGAGAAAGCGCAGAAGATGGATGGTATTCTTTGCTTCATGCTGACGCAGGCCTACATACTGAAAGAAAATCCTGATTTCAAGAAGGCGGCCTCCTATCTTGAAATGAGCCGCAAAGCCAAGGGGCGCGTGCCCGATGAAATGGCTATGGAGGGGTTGAACACCATTGTGAATGTGGCTATTTCCAAGCCTGAGAATGTGGGTTGGGTGTATAAGCTTATTGAATCCAGCCCTGCCAGCTATAATCTTGACCCTGCTCGTGCAGCTTCCAACATCAGCAAGTTCTATAACCTTGGTCAGCGAGCCTATAAGGTGATGAATGATGCCTTGCGCGCAGGTGCTGATGAGCAGGCTGCAGATGCTGCCCGCTCTGCCAATACGCTGTTTGGTCTCGTGGCAGACTCGCCCGCAGCCCGTACCGCGCTTGTAGCGCAGGCCAAGGCTCTGGGTAAGTACAAGCAGGCGGTCACGGATCGTGGAACAGGCATTCAGATGTCTGCTGCCTATGCCCGTAAGTGGAATACCAATATCAAGGCGTTTGTTGATAAAGGTGCCATATTTGAAGGCTTCTCTGTGATGTCTTCTTCCGTCATTGCCAAGGATATGGGGTCTAACCGACTGGCGAAAGCCGGTTTCCAGGTGCTTTATGACCGCTATGGTAAGTTGGCGCAGCCTGCCCGGAGTAAGGATGCCCAGCCCACACCCATGCGTAATAACATCATCCTGCAGCTGAGCTCTCTCTGCCGTATGACGGGAGACGAAGCCAATGCCCTCAAGTACGAAAAGATGCTGGATGGTGTTGATATGGGCGACAATAACAAGGTGCTTGCTTTCCAGGCGATGAGCCAGGCTGTCAAAGAACAGAATTGGGAAGCAGTGATGCCCAAGGCGCAGGAGGTGATGGAGCTTCTTAAGGAAGATAAGACCAACAAACTCTATCTGACTGCCCGTTACATGCTGGTGGCTTCCCAGTACCAGCTTGGTGATTATGAAAAAGCAGCAGAGGCAGCCAAGGCTCTTATCAGCAGCGGAGAGATGAAGTCCTCCGAGGGTAAGGACGGGCTGACACCGCAGGAAGCTGCCAAATATGACAATGACGTCTATCTCTTCCTGGTTGATGCCTATTCCCGCCTGGCGCATCAGAAGCCCGCTCTGCGTAATGATGCTATCAAGGCATTTGATGAATATGCCGCCAAGTATGCAACCACAGATTTGAAGGAAGCTCCGCAGGCAGACAAGTTGTATTACACGGCTATCAGCTTGCTGATGCAGCGTGCCAATGCAGCTGCAGATGATAAGAGCGCAGAAGCAGACAAGAGCACAGCTCTCAAGTACTGCGACCATATCTGCAAGAACTGGCCGACCAGCGACCTGTACTCCACCGCGGAACTTCTGGCAGGCAGCATTCTGCTCAACAGCTTTGACGATGCCTCCAAGGCTTCCGCCATGCCCCGTCTGGAGCGTGCAGCAGCAGCTGGTGTCAAGTTGGGTAGCAAGTCCGGCAGGTCCACTGCAGCTAATGCGTATTTCTGGCTTGCTTCCTATGCTGGTGATTATCCCAACGAAGGCGAGACAGAGGAAGCAACCAAAGCACGCCGCCGTGGCTATGCCGAGGCATATTGGAAGGACGGTGATGCCGAGGGTGATCCCTTTGCACTGCCGATGACGGCGCTTTACCTGAACATGGTGACCAGCAAGGAGGAGTACGAAGCCGCTATCAAGCGCGCACAGACTACCATTGCCCGCGAGGCTAACTACATGTTCAAGAATTCGAAGCCTGACCCTGAACTGGAGAAGACTATCAACACCTACGTGGATTCTTATGTGAATGGCAGCAAGACTTATCTCAACAAGACTCTTACGCTTGAAGAGAAGACGGCTCACTTCACGAGTTTCCCCGGTGTTGACCCGAACGATAAATACACCAATGCTATCTTCCGTATGGCGCAGATCAGCTCCATGAACCAGGAGTTGGTGGCGCTGAAGGATGATAAGAGCGCGGCTGAGAAGATGGAGAACCAGATTCAGACAGTGTTCCGCAATATGACCAGTTCGTTCAAGGCGGCGGATCTGACCAACTACATCTGCGTTGAGGTGGCGGACCACCTGCTGCGCTATGTGAGCAAGTTCCCGGATCCCTCGACCCGCACGGAAGAGCTGGGCATTGCAGAGGAATATTACCAGACCGTCATTGACCGCAAGAAGGACCTTGTGGCGGATGCCGAACTGGGGCTTGCCAATGCTCTGTCGTATTCCAAGGATGCGGCTAAGCAGAATAAGTCTGCCGATTTGTATAAGAAGGTATCTGCCAACTCTGACCCGAAGGTGGCTGGACCCGCTCTGCTTGGTCTGACTCGTCTGTACCTGCGTACGGGGGATGCGAAGTCGGCCATTGAGAGCTCGACCAAGTTCCTGAGGAATAAGCAGAACTCTCGTAACCGTCAGGAAATGAGTCTGATGCAGGGTGAAGCCTATGCTAAGGCAAATGATACGAAGAATGCTCTTATTGCTTACATGAACGTGTTTAACAATAATAAGGGGCAGATTCGTCATGCTGGCCCGGCATGTCTGGCAATCATGGACATCTTCTGGAAGCGCAACAATCCGTCACAGGGTATGGCTGGTCAGAAGGGCGGTCAGCACTCTGACCGCTGGATGGCATGGGATACCGGTAAGAATTACGTGGAGCTTCTGCGCCGCAACAAGTTTGAGGAAAAGATGACCGACGAGGAAAAAGATATCTTCAACAAGTTGGTTTCCACCGTGCAGAATTACGGTTCCGACCCCGCTGTGATGAAGGAAGATAAGGCTGCTAAGGAACTGCAGCGTAATATCCAGAGTGGCAAGAAGAAGTAACACCCCTAATCATTTATAACAGAAATATGAAAGTGAAGAATATTATTGGTCTTGCTGTCGCTGCTTTGTCCTGCGTGCAGTTCGCGGTAGCTCAGCAGCCTGCCAAGAAAGCCACCAAGCTTACTGCGGCGCTTCAGATGACCGGATGGAATAAGGGAAAGCCGGGGATGATGGAGCTCGAACGCGGTGATGAGGAGGGTAATTTCTACTACTTGCAGGAGGGGACGGAGCAGCTGATGCAGGTTCGTGCTTCCGCATGCAGTATGTTTGTTATCCAGACTCCGGCAGATATGGCTTCTGCGCTGACTGATTTTTACGGTGGAGATCTGGAAGATGCCCGCAAGAAATTTGCTGCAGTTAAGAAGAAGTATGCAGCATTTGTCGGGCTTCCCGGTGCCCCCAGCACAACTGCCGCATTGCATGAGCTCACATGCGCGGTCCGTCTGCTGGATGTTGCCGGAGTCAAGGAGCTTGCTGCTTCCATTCCTGGCGAGAAAGAACTTATCGGTTCAGATGCGGCCCGTGTTGCAGCTGCCCGTGTCGTGGCGCTGATTGATGACACTCCTGCGTCGTACAAGCCGATCAGCGAGGCTGTGGTGGCTGCAATAAAGAAACACGGTGCCAATATGGATACCGAATCGTACGGCTGGATGCGCTATGCTCTTGGTCGTGCCGCCGCTGCAGTGATGACCGCATCCAAGGATAAGGCGAAAGCCGCTAATGCAGCAGTGGATTTCTACTGCCAGGCGGTGATGAGCATGCATGGTGCGCATAAGAACCTGCCGGCGGATGCAATTGTGCGAGCCATGACCCTCCTCTGGGATATGCCCGGCGTGCAGGATTATGCAGCCAAGGCTGCCAAACCCATGGATAAGAAGACCTGGGGTAAGGCTCCGGCAGACTTCCGCGATGCGGTTGCCCTGGCACATTATTACAAAGTGCTCTACGCTGCCTCTGGTGCTGCGGCTAATCCCCTGGTTGACCAGCTCGATGCTTACTATTTCAATGCCCTGGAAGGCGTGAAGAAAGCACAGTAAAGATACACTCATTCAGCATCCGCGGAGGTAACTGCCTTCGCGGATGCGTTTTTTTATAGATACCCAGGTAGAAAGAGGATTCCCATGCAGGATATGCTGGTCAGATTATACGCGTTGCCGGATGGCGCATGCATGCGCTCGTCCCTGGCAGAGCAGGGGGTGCAGATTCGTATGTGCCGCCCATATGAGATACATGCCGTTGAGCAATGGATAGCCCGGACGTTCAGTACCCGCTGGGTGAGCGAGTTTTCTGTTGCCATGGCGCACCAGCCGCCTGGTTGTATCATTGCCACACAGAATCAGCAGGTAATCGGTTTTGCCTGCTTTGATGCTACGGCGCGCGGCTTCATCGGCCCGATGGGGGTAGACCCGGAGGTGCGGATGGGAGGGATAGGCAAGGCTCTGCTGGTGACTGCGCTGGAACATATGCGGGCAATGGGCTATGCCTACGCTGTGATTGGCGGAGTGGGACCGGAAGAGTTTTATGCCCGCACCGTAGGGGCAACCGTCATTCCTGATTCTACCCCGGGAATTTATGCCGACATACTTCCTGAACCCCACTGAAACATGCCAGTGAGAGAGGCACTTCTGTTTGCCCTCGTAACTATTATTACAAATTCAGTTATTTTTTCTTCAATCATCATACTTTACCTTGACAGGAGCTTGAAATCCTGCTAAGTTTTGGAACGTAGATTATCTTATTCCCTCCATGAAACATTTTCTCTTCATCCCCTCTTGTGCCTTGCTGGCTCTCGGCATGCTGACTTCTTGCCAGAAGGAAGACAAGTCTGCCCAGCAATTGGCAGAAGAATTGACCGCAGAGCTTCAGAAGGTTGTCGACTATAAGACGGCTGAAGCCTTGGCTCCGCGCATTGAAATCCTTCATAAGCGTTTCCAGAACGCGAGTGTGCGTGCCTTTAGTGCTGATGCTAATGCTCTTGCTGCCAGTGAGGGGAATGCATACGCTGATGCTGTCTGCCGCCTTGTGCGGGAACTGGGGCGTGTACAGGCCAGCAAGCCTGTGACTGCTTTTGATGGAGAGGTGGATGATATTTACCTCATCCGTTCTGTGGGTGTTGCTCGTGGTGCCAGCAAGGAGGATTCCAGCAGAGACCAGTACGCCAAGGGACAGCTGTACATGTACAATGCTGATTCTGAAGAGAATAATAAGCTTCCCGACGATATCGCAGAATACTACGGCTCTGACAAGTTGTCGAACGCACTCTCTTACACGGCATCTACAAGTGACAACGGTGCTTTCAAATTTGCCTCTGAAGAAGATGTGCCTGCTATTCCTGAAGCGGTAGAAGTGGAGCCTGATGTCGCGACTCCTGCCGACGTTGCTCCGGTGGAGGAGCCTGCCGCCGAAGAGGAAACCGCTGATGATAGCGATGCCGCAACGGAGGATGAGCCCTCTGCCGACGAAGAACCTGCTGCCGATGATGAGGCTTCTACAGACGAAGAGCCTGCGGCTGATGAGACTCCCGAGATTGATGACCTTGGCCTGGACGGTGAGACATCTTCTGACTCCGACTCTGCTGCTGATGATACTCCGGTGGTTGATGACCTGGGATTGGGAGATGACTCTTCTTCTGAAGAAGAACCTGCTGCTGTAGAGGAACCTGCTGCTGTAGAGGAACCTGCTGCTGAGGAAGAGCCCGCCGCAGAGGAAGAGCCCGCTGCTGAGGAAGAGCCTGCTGCTGAGGAAGAACCCGCTGCTGAGGAAGAGCCCGCTGCTGAGGAAGAGCCCGCTGCTGAGGAAGAGCCCGCCGCAGAGGAAGAACCCGCCGCAGAGGAAGAACCCGCCGCAGAGGAAGAACCCGCCGCAGAGGAAGAGCCCGCCGCTGTAGAGGAAGAACCTGCTGCTGAGGAAGAACCCGCTGCTGAGGAAGAACCTGCTGCTGAGGAAGAACCCGCTGCTGAGGAAGAACCCGCTGCTGAGGAAGAACCCGCTGCTGAGGAAGAACCCGCTGCTGAGGAAGAACCCGCCGCAGAGGAAGAGCCCGCTGCTGAGGAAGAGCCCGCTGCTGAGGAAGAACCCGCCGCAGAGGAAGAGCCGTCTGATGATGCTGCCGATGAAGAACCGGCAGACGAAGAGGGTGGCGCAGAGGACGACCTCGACCTTGAGCTGTAATAAATTTTCACCTTGATTATCACGTTTTGATGATGCCGCCGCGGTTCTCTGCATAAGGGAATCGCGGTGTTTGTCTGCAGAAGGATTGCAAGCATATGCCCCGCTTACTCTTTACATGCGCATACGATGGATTCTCATATTGCGGCTGGCAGAGCCAGCGCGAGGGAATATCTGTGCAGGATACAATAGAAGCAGCCATGGCTGCTGTTTTGAAGTCTCCCCTGCGTATAGCCGCCAGCGGGAGAACGGATGCCGGGGTGCATGCGCATGCGCAGTGTTTTCATACAGATGTGCCTGCAGCTTGCCGCATGACACCGCAGAACTGGCAGGCTGCGTTGAATGCCCACTTGCCAGCCAGCATCAGGATAACAGCGGTAGAGCCGGTTGCGCCGGATTTTCATGCGCGGTTTGATGCTGCTGGGAAAGAATATGAATATATCATCTGCAAAGCGCCTGTTTTATCCCCGTTTCTGCATGGCCGCGCCTGGCATATTCCGCATGACTTTGACGAAGACTTACTGTCTGCAGCCCTGCAGGAATACGTAGGGGAACACGATTTCCGGCGATTTGCCGCAAACCGTGGCAACGAACCGGCGAATCCTCCGGCAGATTTTTACATCCGGCGCATTTATAGCGCAACGGTGCATAAGGAAGAGGACATATTGCGCTTGCAATTCCATGGTGATGGGTTCATGTACCGGATGGTGCGTCTGCTGGTGGGGACAGCTCACCAGGTCGCGAGGGAAAAAATGACTCTGGAGCAACTCAGAGAGATGCTCCAGAATCCGTATGCTTCTAAAACGCGCTATTGTGCTCCGGCTGATGGTTTATACCTGAAACGCGTGTTTTACGCTTAGGTAATTCACGTGAGGTTCTGCCGGAAAAAACTGGCTGATGCCCTGCCATTTGCGGGGCAGGGCATGCAGGTCAGTTCTGTTCAGACTGCACCGGGCCGGGGCCCTGCGGGCAGCATGCTTTTTTGTCGCGGTGCTTCCATTCCTTACACTTCTTGGCGCAGAGTTCCTTGTACATTTTCTGGTACTTGGCAGCCATTTCGGGGTTCTTTTCTACACCCTTACCTTCGGCGTACATGTGCGCGAGCGCGCAGCATGCAGCGGGATGCCCCTCTTCGGCAGCTTTTTCCAGACCGGGCAGTGACTTTGCGTACCATTCCTGAGCCTTGGCCGCATCAGTGGGGGTGTCTGGTTCAGGCTCTTCCAGGAGGTACGCGACTGTGTACTGGGCAATCGGATCGCCGTTTTCGGCCTCAATGGTCACGGTTTCGATATCGAGCCATGCCTGCTCTCCGCACTGTATGCCTTTGTCTGTCTTAGTGCAAGGCGATTTGCACGGAGCGCAGCTGCCGTCCTCTGTGCAGCAGTTGGCTGCAGGGGCTGCAGGGGTGGCGGTGTCGGCTTCAGCTGCAGCGGCCCACTGGGTAAGCGCGCACAGCACAGCGGTGGTGGTGAATGCGAATTTCTTCATAGGACTTCATTCTGTGCCCAACTTTCCTGCTTTTCAATCCAACTTTCCACCTGTTTCAAGGGTGAAAATCGGGCCAAAAGGCAAATTTTTTACTTTTTTGCAAAAAAAATAGAAATAATGATTGACTTGGTTGGCGAGAGCGTGTATACTTGCCCCGCTTTCACGTCTCACCGCATGTGAGACGCCCGGAGTCAAGTCGCTTCTGTAGCTCAGTGGTAGAGCGCATCCTTGGTAAGGATGAGGTCGCGGGTTCAAATCCCGCCAGAAGCTTTTTGATTTCTTGCAAGAATAGCAGCTCTAACTTAAATTAA
>CAJGCV010000017.1 GCA_904501915.1 uncultured Akkermansia sp.
ATCTGCATGGATAACGCATGGCTGCGGGCAGAGGGATATATCTCGTTTTATCAACTCCTCAAACGCTGATTGGAAACCGCCGTATGCGGTAATTCGCACGTACGGTGGTGTGAGAGGGGGACGAAAGTCCCCCTACTCGATGTGGTGCGATTGCCGGGGAGGGAAAAAGCATCAGATGCCGAGCAGGCAGCCGAGGGTGAAAGGCAGGGGGCGTATGCCTTTGGGCGGGGTCAGGATTTCGGCGCCGCTTACCTGGCTGGCAAAGCTGGTTTTCGGGTTGACGAGCACGGCTTGCCGGCAGATGGAGAGCATGGGGAGATCTGCAGCGCTGTCGGTGTAGCCTATATCTGCGCTGGTGATGCCGAGTGCAGCCAGGCGCACGAGTTTGTTTGCGCCTTTGTTGTTGCCGGGGGCGGGGATGCCGGGCATGAGGCTTACGCGGGCGGTCAGGGCTGCTGGTGTGCCGATGGTGTGGGTGAAGCCGAGTGCCTGGCCCACCATCTGAGTCCACCAATCCGGAGAGGCTGAGCAGAGCACCGTGGTGTCGCCGTTGTGCTGGTGGGTACGCAGGCGTTCTAATACCGGGGGATAGAGGATGTGCAGAATCTCTTCCTGCACAAACTGGTGGCATTCCTGGAGTAGTGTTTCGCGGCGCATGCCCCAGGCATAGGCGAGGAAGGCGCGTTTCATGCGCTCTGTGTTGATGATGTGCAGCGCCCTCAGTATGCCCATGGGAATGAGCCAGAGGAGGTAGAGCCGCCGCCAGCCATGGCGTTTCAGAATCCAGCGGGCGAAGCGCAGCTGGGAATCGCCGGCAAAAAGGGTGCCGTCCATGTCAAATAGCGCGGTCATGATGTCAATAGCGGCGGTGTAATATGCGGTATTTCCAGATGCTCATGACGATAGCACCCATGATGCCGCCGCCGAGGTGCCCGGCTTCACCCCCGGCGTTGTCGAGGTTGAAGAGGATGACGCATGTTGCCAGGGCTATGATGATGATGGCAAAGGTGCGCAACCGCAGTGTAACGGGGGGGAAGATGAGGGATATCAGCGCATCGGGGTACATGAAGGCGCAGGCGACCATGATGCCGTAGATGGCGGCAGAAGCGCCCACAAGCGGTATCATCTGCCAGCAGAGCACGTGCCCCTGGTATCCGGCAAAGCTGGCTACAGTGCTGCAGATAAATTGTGTTTCGGCCGTGTCCGGCAGGGAGGTGTACAGGTCAAGCCCCGCCAGAAGGGAGGAGAAGAGGGCGCCGGCCACGCCGCATGCCAGGTAAAAGCACAGGAAACGCCGGGGCCCCATGGCGTTTTCCACGGCAGGGCCGAAGAAGTACAGCGCCCACATGTTAAAGAGGATGTGCCCGAAGTTGGCGTGCACAAACTGGTAGGTAATCAGCCGCCACAGTTCGCCCTGCAGGAAGCATGTGAACCAGGAATATGCCCCGAGTATTTCAAAGATGGAGGTTTTGGGCGCCTGGGGGTATGGGATGCCGAGGAATGCTTCTTTCTGCACCATGAGACCTGCCAGGAAGACGACAACGTTGATGATGATGAGGGAATTGGTGACGCTGAGTCTGCGTTCGTTCATAATGCGTGTTTAGATGATACCTGGGGCTGTGTTGTTCAAATCTGGTGTTATGCGCTTGTGCCAGCGCGGAGCTGTTCCAGCTTGCGCCCCATGGCGGCAATTTCCTCGAAGGTGAGGATGTGCTCCATGTGGCAGGCTGCGGTTTCTGCGCGATCCTGGGAGAGCCCGGCAAATTCAGCAAGGAATTGCTGCAGGATGTCGTGGGAGCGGATGACCATATCAGCGTATTGTTTACCCATTTCGGTGAGCTCAATGGGAGCGTAGCGGCGGTAGGTGATGAGCCCGGCTTCTGCCAGCTGGTGTACGGCTGCGGTGACGCTGGGTTTCTTGACGTTGAGCATGGTGGCGACCTCGCTCACCTGGGCTTTGCCATTCTCACGGCAGAGGTGCCCGATGGCTTCGAGGTAGTCTTCGGCGCTGCGGCTGAGTCTGGTCATGCGGGTGGATGTCATGCTTTCTTTTTGCGCAGGGTGGCTACGCATTCCAGATGTTTGGTCTGCGGGAAGAGGTCAAAGGGCTGCACTTCTACCACTTCGTACCCGGCTTTGTCAAATTCGGCAAGGTCGCGAATCTGAGTGGCTGGGTTACATGAAACGTAGACCACGCGTGCGGGGCCGAAGGCAAACAGCTGGTTGAGGAATGCCATGTCGCAGCCTTTGCGGGGCGGGTCGATGACAACGGCGCTTTCCTCTGCCGGGAAGTCCACTTGCTCGAAAATGGCTTCTGCACTGGCTGCCAGGAAGCTGGCGTGGGTGATGCCGTTGCTGCGGGCATTGGCGCGCGCCCAGTCTGCGCTGGTTTCGCTTACTTCCACGCCCAGCACTTTTTCAAAATGCGGTGCCAGGGTGAGGGCAAAGAGCCCGCTGCCGCAGTAGGCATCAACCAGGTAGCGGGCGCCGTCTGCGCAGGCCTGGCGGGCTACATAGCCGGTGAATGCGGGCAGGATGTATGGGTTGTTCTGGAAGAAGTCACCCGCGAGGAAGTTGAAGGTGAGGTCTCCTACATGTTCGGTGCAGACGGCGTTATTGTTGGTGATGACGCTGCCTTCGCTCACGCGCATGAGCAGGGTTGCGCCGCGTTTGTACTGCGCTGCGGCCTGGTGCACGGCTTTGCGGACTACCGGCAGGGCTTCGTTGAGCTCAGCCATGGCGATGGGGCATTGCCTGACATCGCACACTTCGCTGCGGGAGCCGGTTTTAAGGAACCCGATGTTGCCCATCTTTGCGTCTTTAGGCTTGTGGAAATGCGGCGTGATTTTGCTGCGGTAGCCATATATCTGCGGTGAGGCAATGGCGGGCAGTACCGGTAATTCCAGCCCAGCCTGCAGACACAGCAGGTCTGCCACCTGGGCGGTTTTCCACTCCAGCTGCGCGCTGTATTCCAGGTGCTGGTACTGGCAGCCACCGCAGTAGCCGTACACCGGGCAGAGCGGCTTGACTCGCTGCGGGGAAGGGGTGATTACTTCTACCAGATCTGCCAGGGAACAGTTTTTTTCATTGCGATAGATGCGCGCTCTGACGCGTTCTCCGGGCAAGGTGTAGGGCACAAACACAACCCAGTTGTCTATGCGACCGACGCCATGCCCCTGGTTGGAAAGGTTGTCAATGGTGAGCTCGATTTCCTGGTGGTATGCAAATGGCTCGGGTACAAATTTTCGGGGAGGTGTATCCATGTTCAGTCCTTGTTGATGATTTTGCCGTCTATATTCATGGGGAGCCCGCCGTGTATCTCAGGAGAGCGTAAGCCGCGCAGTTCTACTGCGTTGGGAAGATGCTCCAGCACATCTTCTTCCTCTGTCTGGTGCTTCGGGGAAAATTTCTGCTGTCGGAGAGAGGTGCGGATATCCCGGTTGAATACAGCTGCCGCTGCTGGTTGTGCTGCGGGTTCTTCCTCCATTTCCGGCATGGCGGGGCGCTGCTGCTTTCTGGTAGAGAGTGCGCTCTGCTGCTGTTTTTTCGTTTTTATGGCAGATTTCTCGCTGTGAGCCTGTTGCCGGACCAGTGTTTTGTGGGCTGCGGCCTGTTGCTCTTTTGTGGGAACAATAATGGGTTCATTGTCATCCTGTGCTCGTCTGCTGGTAATCAGCCTTGGTGTCTTTTTGGGCTTTGTCTGCAGGTTTTCATCGCTGTCTGCAGAGATATTGCGTTCGGCGAGCGCCTGAGCTTTGCTGATGCGGTCCTGCCGTGTTTTGAGCTCTGTGGCTTTTTTTTCCTGAGTCTTGTCCGCAGGGCGGGGCGGTTCTGGCTGAGCGGTTACCTCAGCCGGAAGTTTTGCCTCCGGAGATTCAGAAGTACTGGCTTGCTGTTGTTTTTTGTTGAGACGGGCTTTGCGGCGGGCAAGTCGCTGCTCCTGTTCAGCCTGTGTCACTTTCTGAGATGCCTCCTGTGCAGCTTTGTGGGCTGCGGCAACTTCTTGTTCCGCCTCAATGCGAGCCTGTTTGGCTGCTTCGTATCCATCTGTGTTCTTGGCCGCATTTTCTGCGGCGATGGCATCTTTCAGGGCTTTGGTCTTGATTTCTTCCTCCAGCATGGCGCGGTGCTCATTGAAAATGGCTTCCTGAACGGCTGATGCTTCCGGGCGTCTGGTGGTGAGATTGCTCACGTTTACTGCTGCATGCTGTTCTAATGTGCAGGAACTCAGCAGTAAGATGATGCTCAAACTTGTTATGAAACCAAGGCTCTTCATGCCCGGATATACTACCATGTGCCCATGGTTGTGGCAAGCAATAATCCTGTCCGTTCCATTCCCCTTTGAGACCACATGACGAAAAAATGCAGTATTTCGATTCAATTCTCTTGACTTTTTGTCGGAAGTGAGTAAACTCTCCCCACCAAAACGAAAAACCAATCCTATTTTCATCTGAATTATGGCTCACACCCAGTCCGCAAAGAAGCGTATCCGTCAGACGATTAAGCGCACCGCTATCAACCGTTCCATCATGTCCCGCGTTCGTACCCTTCGCAAGAAGGTTGCTGATGCTGTGGCTACCAAGGATGCCGCTGCCGCCGCAGTTGCCTACAACAATTTCGCTTCCGCCATCGACAAGGCTGCCAAGAAGGGCACCGTGCCGGCCAACCGCGCCGCTAACTACAAGAGCAAGGCTGCGAAGGCCCTGGCTACTATCGCCTGAGTTCCTTTTCAGGTTTTCCGTTTTTGAGCGTGGCGGAGTGTCCGGTTGCAGACCGGTGCTCCGCCTGTCTTTCTTTATCGTATGCGCCAGGATTATAAGGAGATTGCAACCACTGTGGTGAATGACCCCACCAGCTACAAACTGTGTGAGGTGTGCGGCGCTATTGTGGATAAGGCAGCACCTACATGTCCGGAGTGTCTGGCGTACCGCTTTGATGAGAGTCCCTCCCGCGTGGCTGACCGCGCGTTGGATATGGCCGCCAAGCCTCAGCACGCTGTTTCTCACCACGATACTTTGGAGTAAGGATGATAAGCCGGGGACGCAGTTGGCAGCTGGCGCGTGAATGCTGGCAGCTACCGCGGCAGGGCGCGGTGATGGGAATTCTGAATGTAACCCCGGATTCTTTTTCGGATGGCGGGGAGCATGCGGATGTGGCCGGGGCGTTGGCTCATGCCCGGCTCATGGTGGCAGAAGGTGCAGATATCATTGATATAGGGGGCGAATCTACGCGCCCCGGTGCCAGCGAGGTTGCGGTACACGAAGAATTGCGGCGCGTTTTGCCCGTGGTGCAGACGCTGCGTGCAGAGTTTCCAGAGCTGCGCCTTTCGATTGATACCCGGCATGCCGCGGTGGCGCGTGAGGCTCTGCTGGCGGGAGCTGATATTGTGAATGATATAACCGGTCTTGCCGACCCGGACATGCGGCAGGTGTGTGCAGAGCTGCCATGTGGTATTGTCTTGATGCACATGCAGGGAGAACCACGCACTATGCAGGAGGCTCCGCATTACGATGATGTGGTGGCGGAAGTGCGGGCGTTTTTCGAAGCGCGGTTGCAACTGGTACTGGAGGCTGGTATAGAGTTACAGCGTATTTGTCTTGACCCCGGTATTGGCTTTGGCAAGACTACGGAGCATAATGTGGCACTTATCAGGCATCTGGAATCGCTGCGTGTGGAGAATCTTCCCATATTAATGGCGCTTTCACGCAAGCGGTTTCTGGGGGAGCTGATTGGTGATGCATCATTGGCAAAAACATCTGCTCTGCCGACGGTCTGCATGAGCCTGATGGCGGCAGCCCAGGGGGCAGATGCACACCGTGTGCACGATGTTGCGGCATTAAGGCAGGCTCTGACCCTGCGCACTGCACTTATCTGAAGTTACTATAATAATTAGTGCTAACAACTTGCTAACGGGCGCGGGTGCGTGCAGAATGCAGGGTATGCCTTATCTTGTATCCTTTGCATTACTGGTGACGCTGGCTGCCTGGATGGTGGGCGTGTATAATAATCTGGAGCACTTGCGCGGCGTTGTGTGCTATTGCTGGGGGCAATGGCGCAAAGTCACTCACCAGCGCAATGAATGCCTGGCTGATTTTGTTGCGCTTTTTGCCATGTTCCTGCCACCGGGGGATGCTTTGCCGGTTGATTTGAAACGCCTGGTGGAAGATTCGGAACGCACGCTTGCTCTGGCATTTGAACCGCGGTGGAGCAGGATGCATGGCTTTGTGGGCGGGGCAGAGCAGTTGTTGCGCCTGGCGGTGGCGAGGTCTGTGCAGGTGGTGGACGATACACCGGCAATGCGCCAGCATGAACCCCTGCAGCGACTGTGCTGCACTATGGCAGTGGCGCTGGAACAGCAGGACCACGTGACCGCATTGTTCAACCGCGCGGCGGCTGAGTATAATGCGGCGCTGACCGCGCCTTCGGCTCGTTTCCTGGCACCTTTGTTTGGTTTTGTGGCCGCAGATACGCTTACTCCCGGGCAGGAACAAGCCCGCAGCGCATAGCTTGCACTGCGTGCTTGCTGTATGATTTATTCTGTTCGTGCCGTATTAGTTGGCAGGAATCTCACCGTCCGGGTAAATCAGCTCTTTGGGAGCCGGGGTGATGGAGGTGATGGTCATCATCACCGGAGTGCCACCCATCTCAAGCGGCAGGCGCAGCTTGTCGCCCACGGCGTGACCCAGAAGCTTGGCGCCCAGCTTGGAGCTGTAGGCCACAATGTTTTCCTCGGGCACGGAGTCCCAGGCACCCAGAATGGTGTAAACAACCTTGCGGTTCTTCGGTGCGGAGAATGTTACCTGTGTGCCCATACCGGTGACGCTGCAATCCACGTTGCTGAAATCGGTGGGGTCTGCCTGAGCCAGCAGGCGGGAAAGCTCTTCGCTGCGGCGCAGAAGCACGCGCTGAGTTGCCTTTGCGTCCTGGTAACCACCGTTTTCGCGAAGGTCGCCTTCGGCGCGGGTGATTTCGAGGTCGTGCTTGTTTTTGGGCATGCGCACGTTGATGATGTCCTCGAGCTCAGCCTTGCGTGCGGCGTAAGAGCGCAGGGATACGAACATGCTCTGTTTCTCCTTGCCGCCGCGGCGGGTAAGGGCAATTTCCTGCAGGGAGGGGTGCACCTTCATCATGTTGGCCAGCAGTAGGTTGCGGTCAAGATCCGGCAGTACGGAAGAATCGTACAGAGACTTGGCAAACGGACGAGCCTCCAGTTCAGAGAGACCGCTTACGAGGTCGGGTGCCAGGTCCTTGTCATCCAGCAGCAGGTTGCGGAGACGCAGTGCGCGGTTGGGACCACCCTCGGAGCTGTCGCGTTCAATGGCGCTCATGATGGCAGCACCCAGGGGCATGAGGTTCTTGTTGACCACGTCGGCGGCTACACCCTTGCGCTCCTTGCAGACCCAGATGAGAACTTCCGGGCTGAGGCTCTGGCGGGAGATGCCGTTGGCAATGTCGTTGAAAAGCTGTTCTTTAGCTCCCTTGGAAATGATGAAGTCTGCCGCAGGGGATGTAACTTTGGCACCGCCGAACAGGAAGATATTGGTGGCGTAGGGAAGCCAGCTGTCGCCCATGGCTTCGGGCAGGGCTTCGTATACTTCGCGCTGGCGAATGGCTGTCAGTTCGCCGATGTAGCCTACCAGTTCCTCGGAGGAAATGGTCTTGATCTTGTCTGCCATGGTGGTGATGGTGGACACGCCTGCTGCGGTCAGCGCGGCATTCATGGCATCTTTGTCTTCGGCTGCGGTTTCAAGAATGACATCACGGATGATGATGAGCTCAAGCACGTGCTGCGGCTCGGTGAAGCCGCGTGCAATGTCGTCCTCCATGGCCTTCACCAGCTTGGCTACAATTTCGTATTCGCCTTTGAGTACCTCCAGGCGTGCCTGGTCCAGGATGCGTACGCATGATTCAAGAGAGGTGGCGTCGGTGTAGTCTGCCAGCAGTGCTTCGGCTGCAGATGCAGCGTTGCGCAGCACAATGGCCTCACCACGCTTGGTGGGCAGGCGGAAGCTGGGGTTGTCGCGCATGGCAGCGCGTGCTTTTTCCCACCAGTTTTTCCAGTCTGCGGTTTCGATAATGCGGCCGCTGAGGAATTTTTCGAGGTCTTCGGGCTGCATGGGCAGCACATCGTTGATGCCTTCGCGGAGGGAAATGTTGGAAGTGAGCACCATGCGGATGAAGTCCAGCATTGTGTCCTTGCCGTTGGCTTTTTCAGTGCAGCCTTCGGGGTCATCAAAGCAGGCAATCAGGAAATGCCCGGCGGGGATGGGGGTGAGCTGGTTGAATGCGAGCTTCAATCCCAGAATTTTTCCGGTGATGTTCTTTTCGAAATCAATCTTGATTTTGCTCTTGGCCAGGGACCATGCGGCAACCTTGCCCACGCCAAGGTCCTGGTGCATTACATATTTACCGGGTGCGAACTGGTTGAGTCGGGCCGCAAAGTCGGCCGGAATTTTGCCAGCGGATACTAATTTTTCAAGGTCGGCATGCATACGTGAGTGACATGATACCATATCTTTCGTCAAGGTCAATCCCTGACAGCGAAATTTGTTAATTTTTTTTACACAAAAAAGAGCTTTCCCCTGGGGTAGGGGAAGGCTCTTCTTTCTGGGGGGGTGAGGGAGGGTGGAGTTATTCTCCTCGCACGGTAACTTGATCATGCACCACGAAGCCGAGGAAACTGTTGGTGGTGCGTGTGACGGAGTTGACGGTGGTGATGCCGCCGTTCTGCTGTGCTTTCTCGATGGAGGAATCGCCGGTGGTCCAGGTCCAGAACCATGTGGTGGAGGAGGCGTGCCCCACCAGCGTGGGGATGGGGTCGCCGTCATCGCTCAGGATGGAGATATTACGCACGGGGTGTTGGACAATGCAGGAGGTGCAGAGAAGCAGCGGAATCAGGAGATGGAGTGATTTCATGAGTAAAGTGGATTGTTTTCGGGAATCAGTTGGCTGGAGTGGCTGCCGTCTGCAGGGTTTGCAGGACGGTGGGGTCAGTGCTGATTTTTGCTGCAGCGTCTGCTCCGGTGGCACCGGCTGTGAGTAACAGCCTGACTACCTCCACGTGTCCGGCGTGGGCGGCTTGCATGAGAGGCGTCCAGCCGTCTTCGTCTTGGGCGTTGATGTCGGCGCCTGCGGCAATCAGTGATTTAACAATTTCGCTGTGCCCGTTGATGGCGGCTACAATGAGCGGAGTCCAGCCGACTTTGGATTTCGGGTCGCGCTGGGCGCCAGCTGCCAGGAGGGTATCGACGGTCTTTTTGTCGTCGCTCATGGCGGCATAGGTGAGGGCCGTTTCCTTGTCCTTGCTGGGGACTTCCTTGCGGGCACCTGCTTCGAGGAGAATCTTGACGGCTTCTGCCTTGCCAGCTTCAGCTGCGTGGGAAAGGGGGGTGCGCCAGCGGTGACCGCGAGTTTCGATGTTGGCGCCGGCTGCGATGAGCTCTTTGAGTGTTTCGACTTCGCCTTCCTTGGCTGCGTGGGAAAGGGCAGTAAGTCCTGCGTTGTCTTTTGCCTCGATATCTGCTTTGTTCAGAATCAATGTTTTGACGACCATGACATGGCCGTTGGCTGCAGCATAGATGAGAGCAGTGGCGCCATCGCCGTCGGTTTCACGAATGCTTTTCGGGTTGTTCTTCAGGAATGCCAGCACGTGAGTGGTGTCACCATTGGCTGCAGCTTGCAGAATATCGCGAGCATGGTCGACGCCTTCTTCCACGACGATTTTTCCGCCCGGCAGCATGGCGACAATCTCATCGTGCCCCTGAGCCCGGGCATAATCAAGCGCAGAGTTGCCCTTGCTGTCTCTGGCTTCGGCATTAACCCTGGCTTCAAGTAGCGTTTTGACTACGTCTTCATGCCCGTTGAATGCGGCGGTCATGAGGGCTGTGTCACCAGTGGGCATAGAGGCTTCCTTATTGGCCCCGGCATTCAGCAGCACAGCAACAACATCTGAGTGCCCTGTGGCCGCGGCTACCAGAAGGGGCGTTTCCCCTGTGCGCAGCTTGCTTTCCTTGTCTGCTCCGGAAGAAACCAGAAGTTGTATAGTTTCAGCATCACCGTTAGCGGCAGCGAAATGCAGGGCGCTTTCGCCGGCATAACTGCGCGTGGTGGGAGAAGCGCCTGCATCCAGCAGGGCCTTCACCGTTTCTGTGTGTTCATGCGCGGCGGCCATGAGCAGCGGAGTGCCACCTTCTTTGGTGCGCGCTTCTATGTTTGCTCCTGCTCGCAAGAGCATCTGCACCATGGCTGTCTGTCCGGTTCTGGCCGCATGCAGCAGCGGTGTGTTGCCTGTTTTGTCCCGTGGGTTCAGGTAAGCCTTGTTATTCAGCAATGTCGCTGCAATATCTGCGTGACCGGTAAGGACGGCCATGTGAAGGGCTGTTTCGCCGGTCGGCAGTGCGGCATTCACTTCTGCACCGGCGGCTATAAGTGCCTGTACAATGTCATGGTGCCCGTTGAATGCGGCAAACATGATGGCTGTTTCTCCCTGGGGACCGAGCTTTTCCAGATTAGCCTTGGCGCTGATGAGAAGCTGGACCACCGGCAGATGCCCGTTGGTTGCTGCGGCCATGAGTGGGGTTACTCCATTGGTGTCGGCTATGTTGAGTAGCTCAGGAGCGGTCTGTAAGAGCGTTTGTGCCCGGGTTAATTCTCCTCTGGAGGCGGCTCTGATTAACTCTGGAGAGGCTGCAGGCTGGGTGCTGGCGGTAGTGTGACCGTTTTCCGGCACTGCACCTGCCGGAACTGCCAGCAGGGGAAGCCCTGCAGCAATGAGAAGCTGGGATATGCGCATGGTATGCTTCATGAAAAAATCACCATTCTTATTTTCCTTATCTTACTCTTTTATTCATGGCGCATCAAGACAAAAAAGGGAAACAGAGGCCTCAGCCGGGGTGAAAAAGGCTTTTTTCAGCCTAGAATGAGGGTTTTGAGGTGTTCCATGTCGTTCTGGCAGTATCGTTGGTCGAGCGGCAGGGGGAGTAACTGGCGTGCGAGCCGGTTTTCTGTGGTTGTTGCGTCTGTGGAATCGATGACCTCCGGCCAGAAGAGCGGCAGCGCGATGCCCGCGTCGATGAGGGTGTCTCTCAGTCCTGGAATACCGCTGACAAGGGGGTAGCACATGGGCGCATGAAGCGGGGTGGCGGGCAGGGATAAGCGGTTAAGGGGCCCGAGTGCTTCATGTAGCGTGGTGTAGTTCTGCAGCCGGCGCCTTGCTGCAGTTTCAAAATCGATGCTGCGGAGGAGTCTGCGGGTCAGGGTGCTCATGCGGCAGGGCGGGGCAGACAGCATGTCTTCTGCCAGTTCACAGGAAGACAGGGCTTCCGCTGCGCCGAATTCGAGCCGTTCCAGCAGGTGCAGACTGGTATCGCTGCTCACGGCAGTATCCTGCGGCAGCTGCTGCAGTGGGCTGGGCGCAATGGCTACACCGCCGTCTGCCACGCCACAGAATTTACGCGGGCTGTAAAAAGTGGGGACTCCGGGCAGGGGCGGTGAGTAAAGTGCCGTGGTGGCATCTATGATGCATTGCCCTGGCCGTTGCGCCGCTGCTTCTGCTACAGCGTCGCCCGTAAGACCGAAATAATTCACCAGCAGAACGAGGTCGTTCGGGGCGGATTCAGGCAATACCGGTTCCAGCTGGGCGGTGCAGGAGTAGCGCGCCACCGGGATATTCAGCCGCTCTGCGGCCTGCAACACCGTGTCGCAGATAAAGCGCGGAATCCAGAGCCGCTCCGGTCTCGGCATATGGCGCAGCAGGCATTCGAATGCAGCCCTCCCGCTGCTGAGCCAGGCACAGTACGGGCTTTCCGGATACGGGAAATTTCCATATTCCGGCAGCTCCAGTCCGAAGAATCCGCCCATCATGTCCTGCATACGCCCATCACTTTACACGCGCGGCGCAGCAGCGTCCAGAAAAAAATCTTGATGTGAGATGATGCCGCGGTTTATAATGCAGGTATGCTCAAACGTGCCTTCATCATACTTGCTTGTTGTCTGGAGCTTGCCTATGCTGCGCCACTCCGGTTCTATATCAGACCGTCGGAAGGACTTGCAACCTGGAAGGTCCCGCTGGTGAAGGTGGATGCCGCAGCGTTGTCTGCTGCGGAACGGGCTGCTGAGCAGGCGGAACAGAATTATCAGCAGGGATTGGGAACTGCTTTGGAGTGCGCGGAGACGCGATTGACCCTTGTGCGCCTGCAGCGGCCGTTATGGTGGTCTGAGGTTTCTGCCAAAATACAGCGCTGCGAGTTGTTCAATGCCGCGCGCAAAATACGCAATATTATTGAAAAACAGCATGAGGAGCAACTCGTGAGCGACGAGAGGCTTTATCGTGCCCGGTTGGATGATGCCTGGATGCGCGTGCTTAGTCTGGCTGGGGGCAGAGCTCCGGATGTGTATGATGATAAGCTGAAATGGGCTGCGGAATTACTGGAAAAGCTCGAGACTCTGGTGCTGGACGGTGTGGATAAAGGGCAGTATGACCAGGTGGATGTGCTTCTGGTGCAGGCGGCGCAGGGTGAGGTGAAGATTGCCTCCAATAGATGGAATGCCGGAGCCCGTTCAACTGCGCTGCGGGAATTGCAGCAGACTTATGACGCCCTGGCAGAGTTGATGACGGCGCGTGAAAAGCAAGGATTCTGCGAGGCCGATGCCGCCGAATCCGCCCGCGAGGCGGCCCGCTTGTTCCGGCGAGAGGTCTGCCTGGAAGCCAAAGATAACAGCCCGGAACGCGTGGCTGCGCTCAAGGAATGCTGCGATACATTTGAAAGCCTGATTCCGCTGATACAGCAAAAGTCAGAAAGAGTGAAGAATCTCGGTTATGATGCGAAGCATGCCAGCCGCCACCTTGAACGCATGCGCGGGGACTACGCCGCTGCCTGTAAGATGCTGAAGAAATGAGGAAAGCATACATCCTGCTGCCAATGCTTGCGCTGCTGGCTTCCTGCCGGCAGGTGGTGGGTGTGGTGAATATGAAACAGATGGCGCCGGAGATTGCTCAATATGGGCTGCAGCAGGATGCCTGGTATGAATATATGCCGCAGTATGCCCCGCATTACTGCCTGAAAACAACCTGCTCACTCGCCTGGCATGACCCGGACATGCAGCTGGGGCACTGGCTGCTGCGGCACCCGCTGCCTCCATACCGGGTGATGCTGGAGGCCAGGGGTGATACGCTCTATATTCACCGTGGTTTTGTGTGGGATGGCGTGAGCTTTGGCAATACCGCGCCGGAGGAGCTCGTGCCCAGCCTTCTGCATGATGCTCTGTACTATGCGCAGCAGGGGGGAGCCCCCATTCCCAGGCGCGTGGCAGACAAGGTGTATTTACGCGCAGCCCGCAAATATGGCTGCAGCAGTCCGCTGGTTGATTATCTGGTGGTGCGTGCGCTCGGCGGTTTTTTTGGAAAACCAGTGGGCGCCACGCCTCCTCAGGTGGAGCTCAGGACACCGGAGGCACCTGTGGCTCCACCTCCCGAGGGGGTGTTTTTATTTAATGCACTTCAACGCTGAGGCTTTCTCCCTTTTTGAGTTCCAGTTCAGGGAAGAGGATGAAGTCATTGGTGAAAACGACGCCGGGCTGGGCGTTCTCGCAAACAATGTTGCAACTGGTGGCATCTTTGCTGGTTTCGGAAGTGGGGAACCAGACGGCGCAGCGGTCCTTGGTGTCGTAATTGGCCGTGATGGTGAAGCGCCTGGCGTTTTCCCAGGTGATGGTGTAGGGGGCCTGTGCGTGGCTTTCATCCAGCTGGGCGCGCCAGGCGGGGTCGCCATAGAAGGCTACCACGTCGCGATCGTGCACAAGGCCGAAAGCATCCTGCGTATCCTTCGGGTTCACCTGGATTCTGGCTTTGATAATCTGGTGTACGATGGCGCCGGGATGAAAGGATTCCTCATTGAACTGCACCTGTAACAGCGCGGGGTTGAGCTGCGCGGTTTTGTGGAGCATGAACTGGTTGTTGAGGAACCATGCTTCTGCCAGGGAGGTGCCTGCAGTGTTGCCCATGAATGTACCCAGCGTCCCCCAGCCACCTGCGCCGTACCAGGAGGGTACAGTGTAGCCGACAACCTGATTGCAGGTGTAGGCGGAAAGTGCTGTCACGCACATGCTGTGGGGGCTGTTCTGTGCATCTCCGAACAGGCAGTTGCCCGCTGCCAGCCAAACGCGCGGTGTACCATCCGTTTCCACGGCCTGGTACTTGCCTGCAAGGCTTGCCAGCTCCGCTGCGTCACCCCGCAGCGCTTTGCGAAGCGGTGTTCTGAAGAGGGGAAAATCTTCTGCCGGTAACTGGTGAAAACGGTTGCCATGGGAGAAGATGAGCCCGCGGCTGAACGGCATTTCCAGGTTGAACTGGGTTGCGTGGCTCGAAGTTACCACGAATTGCGGCTTCTGGTGGCTGAGCTCGCCGGCAAAGATTCCCAGTAGTTTGTCATCGGCACCACCCTTGGGGTAGGTGGTGGTGGTGGGTTCGGTGTAGCCGTTCTGCTCGCGCACCGGGGCATCGGTCCAGTCGGTAATGCAGCAGCTGTGCTCAAAGCGGGAATGGTCTACATTTGTGGTGCCCAGCATGCGCTTGATGATGAGCGGTTCGCTGGCCTGGGCAATGCGCAGGGCATCTGCTGCAGTGTAACCGGTGACAATGCCCCAGATACAGTCGCCCCAGGGGTCATCATCAATTTTGCGGGCTGCGCGGTGCAGATTGTTGACCAGGACGCGGCCCACTTCCTGCGGGCGCAGCACGCAGGCTGCGTAGCGTGCGTTGGTGCTGCGAAGTGCCTGCACCAGCGCCGCTTCGCTCAGCTCATCAAGCGCGCAGATGCTGGCTTCAGGATACTTTTTTTTTAGGGCTTCTGCCACGGCGGCCCAGCTGGGGTCTGCCTGGGTGGCTTTGCTGGTGATGATGGTGTAGCCATTGCGCCCGGCGGGTTCATTCTCTGCGGGAGAAGTCTGAGCAGGAGCTTCTTTTTCCACGGCGGATGCCGGCATGGTGAAGAAGTAGTTGGTGGTGTCCTGCGGGCCGAATATCTCGCGAGCAAGTTGCTGGATTTCCTCCAGGGTGATGCTCCTGACGTCTTCTACCAGATCGCGGATGAGCGGAAGCTGGCGGGGGTCGCTCTGCAGCCGGGCCAGTGCGCTTTCCCAGTATCCCACGGTGCGCAGGTTCTTCTGTGTGCGGGTGATGAACGGGCGCTGGGCGCAGTCCAGATCCTCCTGGGTGATGAGACCGCGGCCAAGGTCGTTGAGAATAGCATCCATGGCGGTGTTGACCTTGACTCTGTTGCCTACAACGCCTGCGCTGGAGGTGGTGATGGTTGCTGCGTTGCTCAGGGCTGCATTGGTATTGAGCCTGACGCTGGGGGAATATGTTTCTCCCAGCTGTG
Organism: uncultured Akkermansia sp.; assembly: GCA_904501915.1. Taxonomy (GTDB): domain Bacteria; phylum Verrucomicrobiota; class Verrucomicrobiia; order Verrucomicrobiales; family Akkermansiaceae; genus Akkermansia. The sequence goes on from CAJGCV010000017.1 coordinate 15,378, forward strand.
CACGGATGCCGTCGAAGAGTTTTTCTCTCGCAATGGAGGCGAGCACTGAGAGACGCCGGTTGCGGCGCTGGTCCATGCCATTACCACAGGGACGCACCTGGGTCACAATGGTTTTGTCAAGCTCGGTGTTGTACGGCAGGAACTCCCGCAGCCCCCACTTTGTGTTGCTGACGCTGGTATCAGCCTCCGTAAGCGGCTGGAATTCGCGTTCGCGGGCGGGCATGGCGCCAAAGGTGCGCTGCAGCACGGGTAATACCTCTTCAACCTTGAAATCACCCACGATGCTTACTTCCATGGCACCCTTCTGCAGCCAGGGAGTGAGAGCCTCTTTCACCTGTGCCGTGGTGCAGGCCTCCAGCTCTGCGCGTTCCGGGGTGGTGAAGCGCGGGTCTGTGCCGTACATGGCCTTGGGGGCCTGCTGGTTGTAGGCGCCATTGGGGGTGGTTTCGTAGCTGTTGAACATGGAGGGCAGGGAACGGCGCATCTGTACCTCACCATCATTCCGGAATCCGGGGTGGAGAATGAGGGATGCGAGGAGTTTGCACTGCAGTTCGAAATCATCCGGTGTGGTGCTGCCGCTGGCATTGAAGCGGTCTGCGGAGATGCCGAAATTGAGACCTACGCTCTTGCCGGCAAGTATTTGTTCCAGCTCGGTGAGGCTGTGGGCTTCCAGCCCACCCAGACGCATGACTACTCCGGCAAGCATGGCCAGACCGGGAGTCTTTGTAAGGCGCAGTGAACCACCATCAATGCAGGCATTTACGCTGATGTGACCTTTGCTGAAATCAACGGGTTTCAGGTTAACACGCACTCCATTGGAAAGGGTGAGCGTGGTGATTCCCTGGTCCTCTATGGTGGCTTGTTTTTCGATGTCACCCGGTGTGCCGATGGTGTCGTAGGCAAAGGGAGGCAGTTCCTTGACTTCTGGCGGCGTGATTTCCTGCTGCATGACAGTGTCGTATACCTTGCGCAGGTCTGCAGGGGTGATGCCTTCCATTTGGGCGCCGCTGAGCATGAGCTTGGCGCGGCTGGCATCAAAGGCTTTGACCAGGGCGCGGCGGCAGGAATCAGGGTCCTTCATTATCAGCTCAAGACCTGCTTCGTAGGCGCGTTTGTCTTCGTCGGGTGTGGTTACCTTATCTCCTTCCTCAAGGGCATCAATCAGTTTGTCGGCCATGCTGGCTGCATTCACAGAGCTCCAGCTGCTCTGGCTGCGGGCCAACGCAGCGCGGATGGAGGCCTTGGATTCCTCCAGTTCATCGCTGGAGAAGCCATACTGGCAGGCGCGGCGCAGTTCTACCAGTGCACTTTCCATAGCAGCCTGCCATTTGTCTGGAGCAGAGGCTATACCCATGCTGAACATGCTGACCGTTTCGTAAACGTCATCCTGCGAGACACCTGCCTGCAGGAAGGCGGAGGTAGACTCGCGGGCGAGGCGATCCAGCCGGCGGTTGAGCATGGAGCAGGCCAGGGCCAGGGGTAAATCCTTGATGCGTTGCTCAATGGTGTCCGGTTGGTCCTTCCAGATGTCGGAAACGGTGATGTTCACGCTCATGATCGCGCTTTCCGCATTCTCTACCACGGCATCGGCCGGCCCGAGGTTATCGGGGGTTCCGGGGCTGATGCGGGCTGCGGCCGGTGTGTCCGGCATGCTGCCGAAATGTTTTTCTATCCATGCCTGGGCTGTGGACGGCTCAAAATCGCCGGTCACGATTACAGTCATGTTGCGTGCAACGTAGTGGGTCTTGTAGTAGTTGCGGAACACTTCGTACGGGGCGCCCATGATAACCTCCTCTGTGCCAATGGGCAGGTATTCCGGCAGACGTGTGCCCGGCGCTGCATGGCGGAACATGGCGATGCTGGCGCGGTAGCTGGCTGAATCACGGGCGTAGAGTTCGCTTTTGACGATGCCGCGTTCGTGGTCAATCGCGCTGTCTTCCAGCGTGGCACCATCTGCAAAGTCGCGCATGATGGTGAAGGCAAAGTCGACCGTCTCGTCGTTCAGATTCGGCAAATCCAGCATGTAGACGGTATGAAGCAGGCTGGTGTAGGCATTGGCATCACCGCCGAAGCCAAGCCCCATCTGCTGCATGGCGGGTATGAGTTCGCCGCGTTTGAAGTTGCGTGAACCATTGAATACAAGATGTTCCAGCAGGTGAGATATGCCCTTTTCGTGTTCCTGCTCATCCAGTGACCCCGTGTTTACATACAGACGGACGCTGGCGCGCCCTTTAGGCTCGCTGGTGGGGCGTATGATGTAGCTCACCCCATTGGCTAACTGGCCTCTTGTCAGCTGCGGGTCTTCCTGCAATTCTGCTACTGCGGCTGTCTCCTGCACTGCCGGTGCCGGGGCGGCTTGCTCTTGCGCGCTGAGCACGGGTACGCTCAGACCAAGCAAAATGATGGGGATGAGGGAATGATATTTCATATTGAAATGGTATATTTAACTGTTATTGACTCCGCCAACAGGGACTGTGTTCAAAATAATTCTACCAAGTAGCCGGGAATGCGTCAAGCACGGAATAATTGTCATGGCAGCATTTCAGCCTTGCGCAGGCGCGCGTATACATGGTTTAATGGGGGTACTATGAGTGCAATGAACGACCAGATAACGGAAGGGATGAAGACTGCTATGAAGGCGAAGGATACGGTGGCTCTGGGGGCTCTGCGTGGGTTGAAGGCAGCCCTGCAGAATGCCCGCCTGACCAAGGGAAGCGTGAATGCAGAGCTGACTCCCGCTGAAGAGCAGAATGTGGTGCGCAAGCAGATCAAGCAGCGCGAGGATGCCATTGCGCTTTATGCCCAGGCCGGACGCACCGAGCAGGTGGAGAAAGAACAGGCCGAGATTCAGATTCTGGCAGCACTGCTGCCCAGCGAGATGACCGAGGCTGAAATCATGCCGGTGCTGGAGGCTGTTATTGCGGAGCTTGGCGCCACGAGCAAGAAGGACATGGGCCGGGTGATGAAGGAAATGCAGGTGCGCACGGAAGGCCGCGCGCCCGGCAAGTTGCTTTCCCAGTTGGTGGGTTCACGTTTGAACTGAAGTCCAGCCGTTATGTTTTGTGCCGTCATAGTGGCAGCGGGCAGCTCCCGCCGGGCAGGGTTTGACAAACTGGCAGCCCCGCTGGCTGGTGTGCCGGTGTTGCGGCGCAGCGTGGATGCCTTTGTGGCAGCCGGTGCTGCGGCTGTGGTGGTGGTCTGCCCGGAATCCCGCTGGGAGGAAACCGGGCTGGTCAGTGCGTCATTCCCTATACCGGTAAGCCGGGTGGATGGCGGGGCCGAGCGTCAGGATTCCGTGGCTGCCGGGCTGGCGGCTCTGCCCGCTGGCACCCGCATGGTGGCTGTGCATGATGGAGCGCGGCCTTTGATTACCGCAGAGGGCATACGTACCTGCCTGGCTGCTGCGGAACAATGCGGCGCGGCAACATGTGCTCACCCCGTGGTGGATACCCTGAAACGCGCTGATGCCGCCGGGCGTTCCCTGCCTGAAAAAGTGAGCCGAGACTGCCTCTGGGGCATGGAGACACCGCAGATTTTCCGGCTTGAGCTGTTGCAGCGTGCGTATGCTCACGTGAAAGAGCAGGGACTGGTCGTTACGGATGAAGTGTCTGCTGTGGAGTCCCTGGGTATACCTACCCAGCTGGTGCAGGGAAGTGTGAATATGAAAATCACCCTGCCTGGAGATTTGGAACTGGCAGAACTCATCTGGAAACATCGCGCATGAATCTGGCGGGGCACAGCGTGTGGGTTATCGGTGCCGGGTTTCTGGGCTCCGCCCTTGCAGATGCCTGCCGGGCAGCTGGTGCCCGGGTATTGACGATTGACCCCAACGCCGTGGCAACGCTGCGCGGCAGCGCTGCTGATGAGTCATTGCTGCGCCACGCGCTCACCCGGCTGGAGCCGGATATGGTGTTCTGCTGTGCAGCTACCCGCGGGGGCAGCGCAGATGCGTACCGGGAGGCATACCTGGCACCCGTGCAGCATCTTGCAGCGCTGCTGCGGGGCACGCGGGTGGTGTTCTGCTCATCCACCTCGGTATATGCCGGGTGCGGCGGTGAAGTGGTAAATGAAGATACCCCCGCACGGGCTGAATCCGGGCGTGCCCGCGTGCTGCTGGAGGCGGAGTCTGTGGTGATGCAGCAGGGCGGGGTAGTAGCCCGCCTTTCCTCCCTTTATGGCCCGGGGCGCTGTGAATTGGTGCGGCGCTTTATGCAGGGGCTTCCGTGCCTGCCAGGCCCGCCGGAGCGGCGCTTGAATTACCTGCACCGTGATGATGCTGTGTCCGCGCTCATGCTGCTGGGCACTCAGCCGTGGCTCAGTCATGGTCTTTATAATGTGAGTGGGGAAAGTTTCACATGGCAGACAATTTACCGCATGTTGGAAGCAACCTTCAATATGGAGTATGAGCTCCGGGAATCTGCACCTTCGGTGCGGGGCGTGTCAGATATGTGGGTGGATGCTGCGCGGTTGCTGCACCTTGGCTGGTCTCCCAGGTGGAATATGATTTCATTTTCCCGCGAATGGAAAGGTTGATGCCCTATGCCCTTGCCGGATTATTATGAGCTGCTGGGAGTTTCCCCGACTGTTTCTCAGGCTGAGCTGAAACAGGCGTATTACCTGCAGGCAAAGAAGTACCACCCGGATCTGAATGCCGATAAGTCCGGGGCAGAAGAACGCTTCAAACAGGTGGCAGAGGCATACCGGATTCTCAGCAATACGGAGGAACGCCGCCTGTATGATGAAGCAAGGGAGAGAGAAGCCCGCTATGTGAATGCTCCTGAGCTGGCCGGTATGCAGCGCGTTGCTCGTTTTTCGGCCCGGCGGGGCAGGCGCTCGCAGCATGAGCGACCCACGCATCGCCGGCGTTTCGGCATGCTGCCTATGCAGCGCAGAATGCCCCGCTGGGCGCTGCTGCTCATGGCTCTGTTCTGGGGGAGTGCATTGCTGCCTCTGGTGCTGAGCACGGGGGGAATGAGCTTTTCGCGGAGTACCCCGCCACCGAAAAAAGAAAAAGAAGACCCACCGGAGGAAGTGGTGCGCGAGCGTTTATCCCGCATGCGGGCAGATTTGGAACAGGCTGCCGCCGCGGGGGATGCCCGGGCTCAGCTGCGCCTGGGCCTGCTGCTTTACTCCGGTAGTGCCGGCGTGTCATTAGACCGCCATGCTGCCCGTGAATGGTGGCAGAAAGCGGCAGCCCAGGGAAATAAGGCGGCTGCCTATTACCTCCAGCATAGTGACTTTACGCAGCCTGCACCAAAGGCAGCTGAAGAACCGGAACCGGCGCAGCCGTAATCAGTCTTCTTTCTTTGCCGTAGCGGTTTTGCGTGCCTTTGTCTTGCGGCGTTTGCGCGTGGTTTTGCGCTTGCGGCGCGGTGGGTTGATGCGTTGCATTTCCACCTGCATGAGCAGCAGGGTGAACATGGAGGCCGGTCTGATTTCCACCGCGGCGGATTCCGATACCTTTTCTGCCAGTTGCACCATTTTCTGCAGCAGTGTGGAATATTCTGCTGCATCCGTACCAATACCGGCATCTGTCAGTAATGTGTGCAGCTGGAGCAGATGCCGGAACATGCACAGCCAGTTACCCTCAGGTCCGGCCGAGAGGCTGGTCATGATGGCATCCGGCAGCGTATTGAGGCATTTCTCCACCTTGCGGAGTTGCGCCAGACGCGTGCGTTCCTTGCAACCGGCGGTGGCGGCCTCCAGCATGTAGCGCAGGGGTGTTTCCAGGGCCCGGAAAGCTTCCAGTGTTTCGACGGGGATGCTGCCGGGTTCGCGCAGGGGGGGATTGTTGCGTTTGGCTACCCGGGCAAACAGTTCTTCCATGGCTGCCAGGCGGCCTTGTGCTGAAACTGTTTCCCTCTCAAAAAGCATGCGCTCATCCTACCAAGTTACGTACCGCCTGGCAAGCACAAAGCAGGACACCAGTTCATGATTCCACACAAAAACGGCTTCCCGGTGTGGGGAAGCCGCGAAAGGATACTCAGGCATTTGCCTTTTTCTTCTTCTTCTTTTTGCCTTTTTTCTTGCCCTTCTTCTTTTTGGTGGAATCGGCATCATCAGAGCCTTGGGTCTTGATTTCCTTTCCGTTGACAATAGCGGTTATGGGTTTGCTGCCTGCATCCGGCGTAATGCTGTAGTTCGTTACCTGCCCGTTTTTCCACTCCATGTCAATGGTATAGCCCCCGCGGGCGCGGATGCCTTTCACATAGCCATTTTTCCAGGCAGACGGCAGCGTGGGCAGCAGTTGAATCTGTCCGGTATGGCTTTGCACCAGCATTTCGCTCATGCCGCCCGTCATGCCGTACACGCCATCCATCTGCATGGGCGGGTGATTGCCGAATAAATTGTCCAGCATATTGTAGCGAATGTAGCCTTGTACCATTTCGTAAGCTTGTGCAGTCTTGCCGAAACGCGCCCACAGTGCCGTGCGCCAGGGCCATGTCCAGCTGCGGCGGCTGTCGCCGTCGTTGCCGCGCAGCTCCAGGCTCTTGATGGCTGCTTTTGCCAGCTTCGGTGTTTTTACCAAGGAAATGGAGCTGCCCGGGAACACGCCGATGAGGTGGGATGTGTGGCGGTGGCCGCGCACCATGTTGGGGCGGTCAATAATCCACTCCTGCAGATAACCGCCATCTGCCACGCGGTTAGGAACCAGTTTGTCGCGCATGGCTGCAATTTTCTTTGTCCAGCCTGAGTCTACGTTAAGCTCCTTGGCTGCTTTGACTGAGTTGTCAAACAGTTCCCAGATGAGTTGCTGGTCGTGCATGACACCGTCCTCAATGGGACTTTGCATCCACTCGTGTGACCAGCTTTCCGGGGATACCAGAGCCCCTTCCTTGATGTCTTTGAGCTCCGGGTATTGAGAGACATCAACTTCTTTACCTGCGGATACAAGCCCTTTACCTCCAGCTCCGAGCTTCTTCAAACGGGTCTCCCAGAATGCGCAGATGTTCTTGAGCAGCGGATAACCGATTTCTTTGAGGTACTTCTTGTCCTTGGTGAATTGGTAGTGATCCCAGACATGCAGGGCATACCAGGCGTTTACCGGTGGATTCCAGTGAGTCCAGCCGCCGCCGCCCCACGGGTTCTGGGAAATGCGCGTTGTCCAGCCTTTGATGTGCGCTCCGAAATGCCTGGAAGTCATATCGGTAAGAGGTTTTTCCATGGCTTTCATGAAATTGATGAATGGCATGTGGCATTCTGAAAGATTGCCTACCTCCGCACCCCAGTAGCACATCTGGACATTAATGTTGTTGTGGTAGTCACAGGCCCAGGGAGCGTGTACCTTGTCATTCCAGATGCCTTGCAGGGTGACTGGAAGATTGCCTGGACGCGAACCGCAGATGAGCGCGTAGCGCCCATATTGATATATAGTTGCTTCCAGTTCGGGGTCATTGCTGTGGTGCTTATAAGCGTTGATGCGCTCATCCGTGGGCAGTTCCGCTGTGTCCTTATCGGTCTTGCCCAGGCTGATGCTTAATCGATTGAAGAGTGATTGGTAATTCTTAATGTGGGCTTCGCGTACATCCTTGAAGCTTTTTTTGTTCAGACGGGCAATAATCTTGCTGTTGGTGCCGCGGGGGGGCGTTCCTTTCCAGCCTGATTCATAGCTCATCTTGTAATCAGTTGCCAGGGAGACATACACGTACATGGTTTCTGCATCTTTTACCTCGACATAGGGTATCTTCTCTGCCGAGAATGAGGGCGCCATGTTATCGCCGCCGTTCTTATATCCCACGTTGACATTGCCTGCCGTGCCTTTCACTGACACTGAGCCGCCCTTCGTCTTGACGAGAAGCTGCCCCTCAAACATCTCGCCATTGGCAAGGACACCGCTCATGATGATACCGCCTTTTTCCTTGCTGTAGCTGACGGTGTGGTAGGGAGTCAGGGCAATTTTGGCGTTGATGCCGTTTTCTGCATCCGTACTGGCCATGTATACCAGCGCATTGTCCGGGTAGCTCACAAAGCTTTCGCGCGTGTGTCTGACCCCGCCATTTTTGAAGGATACGCGTGCTATGCCGTCACGCAAATCCAGAGAACGGACGAAATCCGTGGTGCTGCCGGTCAGATTGAAATCAATAAACAGATTGCCGAATGGCTGGTAGGAGCCGAACTGGTCTTTGTTGGCGAGCGGACCATAGGCGTAGCCGCTGCCATTGTTGGGGAGATTGGGGCCGCCTGTCCACAGACTCACTTCGTTGAGGTTGATTCGTTCCCGTCGGTCACCACCGAAAATAGTGCCGCCCACGCGCCCATTACCAATGGGCAGGGTCTGGGATTCCCATGGGTCCTTATTATTTTTGCCGGGCAGGTTGCCGGATTCAGATTCGCCGCTGGCCCAGGGCAGGGTGGCAGGTCTGATGACCGCCGGCTGTTTGTACCACAGGTAATTCTGGGTTGGTTTGCTTTCTCCTTTTGCCGCAGCAAGTAGCGAAAGACTGGTCAGAATGCAGGTTGCAAGACGAGTTGCTGTGATCATGGTGAAATGTTCCTGTATTAAATAAATTCGACTTGCAGGTTGATGCAGCCTATAGAGATATTGTCGCCATCCTGCAGGGGGTGGGCGTTGTTGTAAGGCGAGAGCTGTTCTCCGTTCACGGCTGTGCCGTTGGTGGAGCCCAGATCGCTGACGATGAGCCCGTATTCATCCAGCCTGAGCTGGGCGTGTGTGCGAGAAACACTCGGGTCTTCTATTGCAAAATGAACAATTTCCGGATCTCGCCCCAGCGTAACGCCTTCATCCTGGGCAATATCATTAAAGGGAATGCGCAGTTCCCAGGGGCTGCCGTCACTCAGAAGCCCGAATAAACGCAGGTCGGAAGCCACTTCTTCTTCCTCTTCGAGTCCCGGCGTGATAATCTCAGGCGTGAGGGCATTCTCCAGCCCGCTCCCCAACTTCCATTTTGCTCGCAGAACATGGTATGGCTGCAGGGATTGCGGGTAGACATATCCCATATCTATGGTGTCGTCATCCTGCTTATGGGTAGTGGGTGGCTTTGATATGGCCAGAGGCGCATCCCACACGGGCGCCAGGGGAACATCTTTGCTTTCGGCTGGTGTCTGCCCATCGTGGATGATGGCATGCATGCCGGCAATTTCTGACTGAACGCCGGAAAGTTCGCCTTCCAGTTCTCTGGCGCGTGCTTCCAGCGCTTCCAGTTTTTGTTGATTAATATCCTGTTCGGAGGAATTCATATATGCTTCTGCAATCCTACCAGAAGCAGGCTTTCATGGCAAGACAGAAGTGATGAAAGTGCTGCCGTGACTCCGTAAAATATGCATGATTGGGCTTTTCCGTGGGTTAATGCTCATTGAATGTAATGACATTGCGTTCCGGAAGTTGTATACTGGTCTGGCTGCCGGGTAAAAGGAGCTTGCGTGATGCCCGGCGGCGTACGCGGAATGTGCCGAAGTGCGCCAGCTTTACTTCACCGTCCTGTTTGAGCCCATCTCGAATGCCCTGCAGCACGGCATCGAGCGCCAGTTGGGCAGCCATGGGGGTGGCAGTGCCGCCTAACTGGCGCCGCACGAGTTCCTGAAAACTTGCCCGGTTCATGCCTTAATCCCGGTTGGAGTTTGCCCGGCTCAGCAGAATAAGCGCGTAGTACAACAACATGGCAAGCGAAGAGAGCGCTGCTGCCACGTAGGTCATGGCTGCCCAGCGGAGGGCTGTGCCGGCCTGTCCATGCATGGCCCGGGTGGCAAGTCCGCTTTGCTCCAGCCATGCCAGAGCCCGGCGTGAGGCATCAAACTCCACCGGCAGGGTGACCAGGGCGAAAAGTGTGGTGGTGGCGTAAAGCGCCAGGCCTACCCATGCCACCGTGGTGCTGCTGCCCATACCCACCAGCACCAGCCCGGCCATGAGCACTATCTGCCCCAGTCTGGAGCCCAGGTTAACCATGGGCACCAGGGAGGAACGCAGCCCGAGCCAGGGATAGGCTCGCGCGTGCTGCACTGCGTGGCCGCATTCATGCGCCGCTACTGCCAGTGCTGCAACACTGGCTTCGTTATACACACTTTCGCTCAGGTTTACGGTGCGGTCCAGCGGGTTATAATGGTCGGTAAGGCGGCCTGGGGTGCTGATGACCTGCACATTTTCAATGCCGTTCTGGCGGAGCATGAGCCGGGCTGCCTCTGCGCCGGTAAGCGGGGCGGGTTCCTGGGCATAGCGCGAAAAGGCGCTTTTCAGACCAGATTGCACAATGCCGCCCAGAATCATGGTGAACACCAGAATAGCTAAGCCGAGCAGAGTCAGCCCGCTGTACATGCTGCCGACACCGCTCTGGTAAAAATCATTGCCGTTGTTGTAGTAGTATGAGGCCTGAGCCAGGAAAGCAGGGAAATCAATCATATATTAACAGTATGCAATTCAGATGCAGGCACTGCTGCTTCTGTTCAAAATCTGCCTGTTTCAAGGTTGCGTTGCAGGTGTTCTCTGCCAATGCGGCGCACGGGGCTGCCCGCAAATGTGCACAAGAAATCCTCTTCGCCCTGCGCGCGGAGCTCTGCCGGGGAAATATGCTGCAGCGCTGCCGGCATGAGCAGGTGCGGGTCAACGCGCGCTGCATTGGCATCCCGGTTCCACGGGCAGACTTCCTGGCATATATCGCACCCGTACAGGTTTGTGCCCAGTACGGCGGCTATATCTGCGGGCATGGGTGACTTTGCTTCAATCGTCCAGTATGCAAGGCAGCGGCGGGCATCGCAACACCCGTTCTGCAGGGCTCCGGCCGGGCATGCCTGTTCGCACCTGTGGCAGTTGCCGCAGTGATTGCGCATGGGGGTATCTGCCGGAAGTTTTAACGTGGTCAGTATACTGGATAGAAAACAATACGAGCCGCCTTTGGGGCGGATAAGCAGGCCGTTGCGCCCAATCCAGCCCAACCCGGCCTGCGCCGCGAAAAATCGCTCACTTACCGGCCCGCTGTCGCTGAAACAACGTTGGCTTCCGCCGTAGAACTGCAGCGTCTCATCAAGATCTGCCAATTTTGGTGCCAGAATCTTGTGGTAATCTTCTCCCTGGGCATAGCGGGCTATGCTGCCTGCCTGCTGGCGTGCGGAAACACGCGGGTATTCATACGTGAGGATAACGATACTCTGCACCCCGGGCAGCACCAGCTCCGGGTTTTGCCGGGCCGGCAGGTGGCGCTCCATCCACTCCATATCAGCGTGCATGCCAGCCGCTATGAAGCGGACCAGCTTGTCCCCCTGGGGGGTGTGCGCATCTGCTACCCCCAGTCCGGAAAAACCCAGAGCTGCGGCAGCGTATTCCAGAGCCTGGCGTGCAGCGTGCATGCGTATCTGTGGGGAAATGGGTCAGAGGTTATCCTGTTCGGTTGAACTGGTTAACCACACGGTTAATTGTTCTTGAGTTTCCGGGGATACCGGCAAGGCGTTGATGATGCGGCTGGTCGCATGATCTATGCGTTTGCGGTAGGGAGTGCCGTTTCTGCTGCTGGCGCGTATTTCTTCTTTGAATGCAAGCCGCTGCATATTGGCAGATGCTTCCTTGTTTCCCAGATAAGCGGCTTTGCGGTACAACTGGTAGGCGCTTTCATAATCCCGCGGGGTGGGGTAGCCGTTCTCGAACATGGTGCCGAGATTGTTCAGACACTGCGCATCGTTCAGCCGTGCGCCCATGCGGAAAAGTTCAAATGCCTTGCGGGCGTCCCGGGGGATTCCTTTGCCCTGCAGGCACATATGCCCCATGTAAAAGAACAAGTGCGGTGTAGCCGGCGCTTCCTTCGCCTGCTTGTACAGCAGTCTCCATGCTTTTTCCGGCCGTTGCGGCGTGCCTGTACCATTCATCAGATACCGCGCCTTTTCCACGACTGCTTCGGGCATGCCCCGCAGCGCAGCTCGTCTCATCCAGGCGTATGCTGCGGCTTTATCTGCAGCACCTGCAATTCCTTTTTCCAGATAAAGGGCGAGCCGGAACATAGCTTCAGTGCGGAGCTTCCGGTACTCTTGCGGGCGTTTATCCAGCTTTTCTGCTTCAGCCAGCTCATGCGCAATCTTCAATGCCTGTTGCGGATTCGGACTCAATCCTTTGAATCTCCCTTCGTACACATCCAGCAGCAGCCGGGTTGCCTCCGTGTGCCCTTCGCGCGCGCAGGTTTCCAGCAGCATGGGCACACTGCTCACGTCCTGAATCGAGCGATCCTCCAGCATGGCTTTTGCCTGCACATACATGCTCTCTACATCCCATTGACTCAGCGAATCAGCTCCCTGCGCCTCAGCTACTCCGCTCTTGCACAGGCAGAGCAGAATCACGGTGGCTATGGCAAACTTGCGCATGCCTTGTGTATACCATGCTGTCAACATTTTGTCCATATTTTTGTCGATTTTTGCTTGACTTTGTGAGACCCGCCATGTAATATCTGCTCGCCGTTTCGGCGGTACCAGTGCGCGAATAGCTCAGTTGGTAGAGCAGTAGACTTTTAATCTATTGGTCTCGGGTTCGAGTCCCGATTCGCGTACTACATGTCCCCATCGTCTAGGGGTTAGGACATATGATTCTCAGTCATAGAACCGCGG
>CAJGCV010000018.1 GCA_904501915.1 uncultured Akkermansia sp.
GACAACGCCCGTGTAGGTCAGATGACTGAGTTCGACAAGCTCGTGCTCGATATCTGGACCGACGGCCGTGTGAGCCCCGCCGATGCCATGCTGCAGGCCGCCAGCATCATGCGCCACCACCTCGACGTGTTCGTGGATGCAGACAGCCGCCGCGTAGAGTTCGACAAGGCCAACGGTGGCGAGCAGGACGCCAACACCGCTCAGCTCCGCAAGCTGCTCAACATGAGCGTGAACGAAATCGAGCTTTCCGTGCGTGCCGCCAACTGCCTGAACAACGCCAACATCACCACCGTTTGTCAGCTGGCCATGAAGACCGAGAGCGAAATGCTCAAGTACCGCAACTTCGGTAAGAAGTCCCTCAATGAGATTAAGGACAAGCTCGTGCAGCACGGTCTGTCCCTGGGTATGCAGTTTGATGCCAAGCTCCTCGCTTCTCCCGCGCCGGCTTCCCGCATGCGCGACCTGAACGATGAGACCCGCGCCACCGACCTGCAGGCTCTTATCACCCACAACATCTCCGCTTTCGGCGATGATGAGGACGATGAATAAAGATTCCAATAACAAACCATAAACCACTAACACACATTAAAAGACTATGAGACACGGCGTTAAGAAAGCCAAGCTTCAGCGTAATGCTTCCCACCGCAAGGCCCTGCTTGCCAACCAGGCATGCAGCCTCATCAGCCACGGCCGCATCACCACCACCCTGGCCAAGGCCAAGGCTCTGCGCCCCTATGTGGAGAAGCTCATCACCCTCGGTAAGAACGGTTCCCTGCACGCTCGCCGTCAGGCCCTCGCTACACTGCCCCAGCCCAAGGTTGTGGCCAAGCTGTTCAGCGTGGTGGCAGAGGCTACCAAGGACCGCCAGGGTGGCTACACCCGCATCGTGAAGCTCGGCCAGCGCATGACCGACAGCGCCCCCATGGCTCTGATTGAAATCATCGACCTGCCCCAGCTCACCGCTCCTGTGGCTCCCACCACGACCACCGCTACTGGTTCCACCTCCGAGGAGGCCTGAGCCACGCAGCGCTGAGCGCTGAATGTTTAAACCAATCCGCCGCAGTTGCATGTCGCAGCTGCGGCGGATGTGCATTTGGGGAGGCGCTTCCTGACTCCTGGACCGCCCCGGCGCAATGCCGGTTTTCAGAGGCTAGACAAGCGGAATGTCTTTCTGCTTACACGTGAGGGATTCAGAGCATGGCTTGTTGCCCGCGATTCTGGCAGTAGAAGATGATGGCGGCGAGGATGCCGCCGAGGGTATCCTGCACCATATCCTTGTGGGCGTCCCATTCATCGCCCTGGGAGCCGAGGAAGGCCTGGCCGGCAGAGCCACCGTCGATTTCGGCATAAATCCACTCTACGAGTTCCCAGAAACCGGCTATTGCCAGAATGAAGATGACGCTGAATACCGCTGCGGTCTTTACCCCGTTTACAAGCTTGCAGCGCCAGAGCAGCTCTGCAATCGCAATGCCACCCATGCCCACCACAAAGTGTGCCACCCGGTCGTAGTGGTTGCGCTTGAAACCGAACAGGTTGGTGACGAAATCAAAGGGCACGAGCTCGAAGGTGTAGTGAGCCCCGATAACCTGCATGTAGCACCAGAAGGCCAGTATGCCGTATGCTGTGTTGGAGAAGCGGAACTTGCGGAAAGTGAGGACAAGCACTGCAACCAGGAGCAGCGCAATGGACATTTCCGTCCACCACACCTGAATATCGTACGGATGAATGGCTGACCAGCAGGTCAGCAAGGCAAAGATGACAAGTAACAGGTAGGGGAAACGGTTGTTCATGGATTAATCTTCGATGTAGTCAGATTCATTAAGCCCTTCTTCCAGCTCGATATCTTCCAGCTGGGCAGGGGAATGCAGGGTGATGAACTCGCGGATGCGGGCATATTTTTCCGGAGAAACGATATAATCAGTCACACCCTGGTCCAGGTCGGTGATGAGAGTGCCGTGAGTGTCTTTTTCGATGTGGTAGTAGTATTGCTTATCACCGCTGCGGCAGATGCCGAGAATGGGCTGGGTGAATTGGCTGGTGCTCAGCACATCGGCGGAGTCAAAAAAAGCTTTGGTGCTGGAGGGCTGCTTGTGTTCGTTTGAGGGGGTGGCAACATCTGCCATGAGAGTCTCAAAGTCAGCAATGGCCTCCATATCGCACACCATGAGGCTTTGTCCGCGGTCGAATGGGTCGATGATAAGCTGGTTCTGCGGGGAACAGCAGCAGAATAGCAGGGGAAGCAGGTAAAAGAGAACTTTCATGTTATGAGAAAAGAAAATCAGAGGGTGAGCGCCAGCAGGAAAAGCCCCATGTGCAGGGATGACATACCCAGCAGCATGTTCATTTTCTTGTTGGCAGGCATGGTGTTGAGCTTCAGCAGAATGAAGCCGCCTACGAGAATGGCTGCCAGCCACACGAGGTTCCAATTGAAGCCGGGCAGGAAAAAGGCGGTTTGTTTGAGAGTGACATAGGGCGCCACGAGAAAGGCCATGGCTAGACCGCGGGCTCGTTTCTCGCCCAGGCGTACGGCGAGGGTGCGTTTGCCGGTAGTGGCGTCTTCCTTGCGGTCGCGGATGTTGTTCACCTCAATGAGCAGGCAGGAGAGCAGCCCGCACTGGACACCCAGCACTATGGCGCAGAGGTAGATATCCAGATACTCCGGTTGCCAGCCGATTTGCACAAAGACCGTGCCGGCCACGGCCACCAGCCCGAAGAACAGCAGCACAAAAAGCTCACCCAGCCCGTGATATGCCAGCGGCCAGGGGCCACCGGTGTAACCATAGGCAAAGAAAAGGCTCGGTATGCCGATGAGGAGCACCGGCCAGCCTTGCGCCAGAATCAGCGGCACGCCGAACGCCGCTGCCGCCGCCAGGAAAAAGCACCCCCAGAGTTTGACGGCGGTGGAGCTCATATCTCCGCTGGCGGTGATGCGGCGTGGTCCCTGGCGGTTTTCGGTGTCGGCGTTCCTGGTGGCATCAATCGCATCGTTAAAGAAGTTGCAGGCAATCTGGATGCAGGCGCAGCTGAGCACCGTAAAGGCCGCGAGCCACCAGTCGAGCCGTATGCCGGTTTCCGGGAAATGCTGCTGGAATTTCCAGACGATGAGGCAGCCTGCCCACACAGCCACGAAGCCGGCGGGGAGGGTTTTGGGGCGGGCTGCAAGAATGATGGAGCGGAGTTTGTTCATGTGGGGAGATGATTATTTGCGGGGAAAATGGCGGCGGCCGCCAGCTGCTGCGCGGAACGGGTCAAAGAGTTTGTCCAGCCCGCTGTTCTTGATGAGGAGGGTTTGTTCCATCAGCCGCCCCAGCTTGCCTTTCGGCCAGCCGCGCTGCCAGAACCAATCGAGGTATTCTGTGGGTAAATCCATGAGCGGGCAGCCCTCCGGCGGGTAATTTTTGGGCCCGTACATACCGTAGGGCATGTGCATGGCAGCAATATCTGCCAGTAACTGCCGCAGGTCATCTGCTGTGGGTATGGGGGCGGCTTCCATCAGCGCACAATGCTCCAGCCTATGCTTTCACCTGCGTACATGGGCACTACCTGCTGGCCATAGCTGCAGTAGCTGGCCGGTACGTTCATGGGAGAGTCCTGCAGAGTAACTGTTTTCTGCACGGGGCGCAGCCCATACCATTTGCAGGCATTATCGCTCACAAAGGCCTGGAGCTTATCCAGCGCCCCGTGTGCGGCAAAGATTTCTGCCAGCCTGGGCAGGGCAACAGGCCCGGTGAATACTCCGGCTGCGCAGCCGCAGGCTTCCTTCTTACAGCGTGGGTGTGGCGCGGAATCAGAGCCGAACATGAGGCGCGGGTGCCCTTCCAGCGCAGCGCGGAGCAGGGCATCTCGGTCCTCGGGGCGTTTGGCAATGGGTTTGCAGAAAAGGTGAGGGCGCAGAGCCCCGCCGGCCACATCATCGAGCGTGATGATGAGGTGCTGCAGCGTGACGGTGGCACAGATGTTCGGGAACTCATCCAGCATACGGACCGCCTCTGCCGTGGTGATGTGTTCCATGCTGAGTTTGAGTCTGGGGTATTTGGTAGCCAGGTGGCGGTACACGGAAAGGAATTCATGTTCGCGGTCCATGACAAAGCCGTGGCTTTCGCCATGCACCAACAGGGGGATGCCGAGTTCCTCCATGAGACGGAGGGTCTTATCTGCCTGCGCCATATCGGACACGCCGCCCTCGCTGTTGGTGGTGATGCCGGCGGGGTAGAGTTTGAACCCGAAGAAGCCCGGCGTCTCCTTGGCCGCAATAAGTTCTTTTTCGCCCAGAGGGGTGAAGAAGAGGGTCATGTAACGCGTGAAATCTGCACCATCCAGTGCAGCGGCAATGCGTTCATCGTATGCCTGCATGGCTGCAGGGGTGGTAACCGGCGGCACGAGGTTCGGCATGATGACTGCGCCCGCAAAATCTGCAGAGAGCGGGGCGGTGAGCTTCAGCATGTCACCGTCGCGCAGGTGCAGGTGCATATCCAGCGGCGAATTCAGCGTTATTTTCATGCGCGATATACTAGCACAATGCCCACTGGTTTTCAAGCACGAGATTAGAGCGCTGGCGAAAGAAGACGGCAGCAGTTGGCCAGCAGTCGCGTGATGGGGCGCGCCTTGTACCAGTGCGCCGGAGTCATGACGGAAGCGTTGCTCATATCATCTTCCAGCATGGCGGCAACATCTGCCGTGGCGGCAGTATCTTCCATGAGCAGGGTCAGTTCAAAATTAAGGCGAAGTGAGCGTTCATCCAGATTTGCCGTGCCGATGCTGCATGTGTGGTCATCGCATACACACACCTTCTCATGCAGAAAACCAGGTTCATAGGCCAGCATACGCACCCCGCATGCCAGCATGTCCGGTACAAAAGTGAGCATGGCCAGCTGGGCGGCCCGGTTGTCTCCGCGTTTCGGGACGAGCAGCCGCACATCCACCCCGCGGAGGGCAGCTGCCCGCAAGGCCTCGCGCACGGCATCGGTGGGCACAAAATACGGGCTCGCCAGCCAGAGCCTGCTCCGGGCGTGTGCCGCAAGTTCCAGCAGGCAGAGCTGCCAGGTGTTCATGGGGGTATCATCCGGGCCACTGGGTATCAGCTGGCAGCGGTGCTGCGCGGCATATCCTGCTTCTATGGGGAGAAAGGGAACCTCGCCAGTAGCGCGTTGCCAGTCATCCAGAAAGCTCAGGGTGCACTGGGTGACGATGGGCCCGCGCAGGTTGACAAAGGTATCGCGCCAATAGGGGCGGTGCGGGCTCTGTGTGTATTCCAGCCCGATGTTGAGACTGCCCAGGTAGGCTTGACTGCCATCGATGACTACCAGCTTGCGGTGGTTGCGGTAATTGATGCGCAGTATGGAGCTCAACCAGAAGCGTCGGCCGTTGAATGAGGCAACATGGATACCGGCTTTGCGCAGACGGCGCAGGTAGCCGGCCGGGAGCTTGTGCGAGCCTACTTCATCGTAGATAACATATACTTTGACTCCTGCGAGGGCGCGTTCTTCCAATACGCGACGGAGGGATGCCCCTACCCGGTCGTTGCGGATGATGAAGAACTCAATCAGGATGGAAGATTGTGCCTGGCTGATGGCTTTCAGCAGGTTGCGGTATGTGTTGTTGCCGTCGCGGAGAAGGGTCATGGCATTGCCGGAGCAGGGGGCATAGCCGGTGCATCTGGTCAGCATGCGTGCCAGCTGGCTGCCGGGGGACTCCCAGGAGCCATGTTGTTTGAGAAATTTCTGGAGGTTTTCCCGGCTCCTGCGCACGGATGTGTGGCGGCGGATGCGGGCTGCGCCCAGCATCAGATACAAAGGGACCACAATGACCGGAAGCAGAAATAATCCCAGCATCCAGGCGATTGTGCCTTGTGGTGAATGTTTCCTGCTTAACGCATGGATTCCTAGGACAATGCCTGCTATATGCAGAATTGTTGCCAGACTGGCCAGGAGTACGGAAATGAAGCTTTCCAACTGCATGGGGTCACTTGGTCTCAGGTTCGGCTTGTTCTCCGGTTATGCTGGGTGTCTCTCCCTTGAGCTTTTTGCTCAGACCGAACTTCCATTGGGGATTGAGCAAATCTCCATAGATATTGATATCAATAAGGAATTTGGAGAGAATTGTAATCGGGGAGATGATAGCCGTGGGAACGCTGGAAATTTTCGGCCACAAATCGCCCTTGACGGTGAGGGTATCCAGGTTGATATCCAGCTGGGTATTTACGTTCAGATTATAGCCCTTGGCCTTCATGTCGCGCGTGATGAGATGCCCGTTTTTGATGTCGAAACGAGCAGATGCTTCATCGATACCGTAGCGCAGGAAATGGTTGGCGAAGGGAATGGAATAGGATGATTCCTGCACGGTGTTGAGCGTTTCGCTGCCGGAATCGAATACAAACCGGATGAGTTTATCTGCCCAGGTTGGTGGCGCTTCTTCGGCTTTGGTGATGACTGATTGCTGGAGCTTGGACAAATGCCCTGGCATGTCGGACAGAAGGGAGCCGATGGGGCGGAAAAGACCTAACTGCATCAGATTTCCATCTTTCAGCGACACCTGCCCATAGGCAACAACGTCGTTCAGTTCTGGTCTGGATGCCTGGAAGCGGATAAATCCGCTGCAGGTGGCTGGGGTGAATTCACTGCCATATGAGGCCACAATGTCTTTCAGATTCAGACCGCGTGCGGTGATGTAGCCATCCAGCGTGGTGTGTTCACCAGAGAAGCCGATACGCAGAGAGCCGTTCATGGCGCCACCCCAGGTTTCGGCATTCATTCGGTCGAGGTATACATCAGTATCGCTGATATTGATGAACCCGCTGAAGTTGGTGAAAGGAATAGTCGTGCCGAGGAAACGGAATCCGGCACCAGTAGCACCATAGGCTTTGATGAGGCCTTTCATGGGCACATCGCAATGCCGGGAAATCGGGAAAATGCAGTAATCTGTCTCGATATCCACCGGATCTTTCAGAATGATGTCCTCCATGTAGTGCTGGATGGGGGCATAATACATGCCGATGGAGTATGAGGGGTAGCAGTTGCCTTTGAGCTTGTGGAGGCTGATGGTGCAGTCCTCTATGTTGAAACGCACCGCCTCGCCGGTAATCCGGCTGGTCAGCGCGCCGGTCTTGAAGCCGTTCCGTTTGAGCCAGGGGCGGTTGTCGTACAGCAAATCCGGATTTGTGAGGTTGATGCGTATACGTTCGGGCAAGGGGGTTCCCTTTTCATCAACGCAATCAAGCTGCACGATTACCTCCACATCGCACTTGCCTTCCTTCACCAGTGTGTATGGGTTTTTACCCAGGTCGGTGCGCAGGTATTCCTCGCCGGTTTCCTTGCCGTTGGCATCATATTTATCGCGCAACGCACCTAGCATGAACTCCATGTATTTGAGGTGTGCCTTGCAGAGCGCATGCACGTAGATACCCTTATCATACCGTATGGTGGTATCAATGTCTGTGATAATGTTCTGTGTGACGCCGTCTGTGCAGCGGAAATCGCGCATAATCCAGTGCGCATCGGCATTATCAATGAGAGCATTGATGACATTGACCGGTATCGTGTTCGAGCCTGTGATGTGGCATTCCTTCAGGGGATTGCCTTCGACGTCAATTTCAAGTGCTCCCCATCTGTGAATGGCTGCAATACTGGCAGCGTAGTGCATGTTGCCGTCCTCGGCAGTGCTGAACTCTCCGTTCACTTTCAGGCTGAGCGGAATTTCCATTCCCTTATGCACATGCACGTTTTTGCACACGCGCACCAGCTCCGGGATATACACATCATAATGAGTTTTGACGAGACGGAATGTTTTAGTGTCGAAGAGAATATCACCTTCGATGGTGATGAGCCGGGGAAGTTTGAGCTCCTCAAGCGGTTCACCTCCGACAAGTGGTGCCAGTGACGCGGCGGGTATGGCTGCATCAAGGTTGTTGATGAGCAGGAAGCGGTCATGCTCCAGTGAGGCGGTGCAGCTGAAATCCAGTTCCTCTTTGCCAATGTTGCCGTTGAAGTTCATACGGCATTCATCTGCATCTGTGTTGAGAAGGTGAAGTTTGCCACCTGTGAGATTGAAGTTACCGTTGTGGTGCAGCTCATCGACTGTGATGCTCACTTCCGCGTCTCGCTGCATGTTCTTCCAGCCGTCGGTGTAGCGCAGCCCTTCCGGTATGGTTATGTCTGCAGAGAGCCCCTGGGCCTGCGTTTTATCGTAAGATGCTTTCTGTGCACGTACCTTCGCGAATATCTTGTCGGAACGCAGGGCATTCAGCCCATTATGCCAGTTGGTGTGGAAATCTGACAGCTCGGCAGAGGCATGTAGCGCTTCGATTGCGGCTGTTTGCGTATGGGCAGATTCCAGGCTTGCCCGGATAGCTGCTTTACCGATGGAGAGTGCATGGAAATTGTCGCCAGTGCGGAGGCTTTCGAGGTGAATATCGTATACCAGGTTTGAAGCTGCCGCGGCCGGGTCAATGGCTGTTGCTTCCCGGGTATAGCCTTTGAGCTCAATCATGCCGATAGCAACATCCTTGCCGCTCAGGTCGATATCATCCAGCGTGAGTGTAAGGGATGTTATCTGGGCCTGGGCCTGTTCCCAGCTTATGTGTTCCGCGTTGAATTGCACCTGGCAGCTTTTGAGGGTGGGCAGTAAGTCTTCAATACGGGTTTTCCCCGGTTCGAAGATGGCGGATGCAACCGTGCAGTTTGCGCGGAGTTTGATGTTCTGTCCGAATGCCAGCTCTGCAGGCAGTTTCAAATCCGGCATCTGGCAGAAGTCACGGGCGAGAGTCAGCAGCGTTTCGTCTGATAGATTGATGTCAATTTTGGCTGTCCCCGTGCCATTTTCTGCCTGGGCAGAAGCTTTCAGATGCCCTTCCGGCAGGCTCAGCAGAAAGTTATCAATATTGAAATTGCCGTCGCGCACGAAAAAGGAAAGAAGCAGGTGCTCAATCCGGGTGCTGCCCAGCTGTATATTCTCATGGTCCAGCTTTCCACGCAACGTAATGCGGTTCAAGGCATAGTCCTCTGTAAAACCGGCACTGCCGCTCAGCTCGATAATGGGGGAATTGCCGGGGCCGGATTTGATTTTTTTGAGAAGCGGAGCCTGCTCGTCATCGATGTAGTCGTCGAGAATGTTGACAATGGGGGCAGAACTTTTGGTGTTGAACTCAAGCTCGCGGGTGGTGAGGTCGTAGGCTGCCTGTAAAGAAACCTTTGAATCCGGATTTACCGTTTGCAGGTTGAGCTTGTTGATGGTGAACGTGTTGTTTTCAAAATGAGCCTCAACCGATGTGTCGCGGACATGGATATAATCAAAATCGAAACTAGGAATCCATGCTGTAAGTTCACTTTTCCATTTTTCACCACCGTATACTTTGAGCTTCAGAAGCGGGTGCTGCTTCTTGTCCCAGCTTTGCGCGGCCAAGGTCTTTTGTACCTTCTGCAGGATTGAGCGGTGTGCCGCCAGCATTTTTCCTGTTTCTTCAAGGTCGAGGAGCGGTTTGCCTGCGTCCTGAACAGATTCTGCATTTTGTTGCTCTTTTGTTTTCCGGGAAAGTACAATTTGCGTATCCAGCTCTATCCCGTTCAAAAAAGTGTTGATACGGGCACTTATGCCGTTGGCCTGAGGTGGAAAAGCCACATTGATGTCAACGTGGTCCAGCTTCAAGAGCTCGGTTTCGCTCTCTCCCGTAGGCAGGTTGATGCTGCCGCCCTTGATGCGGAGGTTCTGAGGTGTCGTGTCTCCGTCTAAAAGACGGGCCAGACTGAAAGCAAGTTGCGCCTTGCGGAGTTTCAGCGTGGCATCGGGTGCGCCGGGTTGCGGCATTTTCAGGCTGATACCTTCGGCCTTTACTGCAAGACCAGCGCGCGGTACCAGCTGAATCTTGTCTATGGAGACGGGAATCCCGGCCTTTGCTGCCTCTGCCTCAATATGGCGAACAGCACAGCCGGGGATGCCGACTGTGCTGAGCCAGATGATGAGCCCTGCCACCACAAGCAGTGCCACCAGACATACGTGGGGTAGGAAATTACCAACTCGTCTGATGGTGAGTTTACCTGCCATAGGGAAGCGGGGTGCAGTTAAGGGTTATATTTCCGGGTCAAATTCGCCCTCGGGCAGCGGTGGTGCCTTGGGCAGGTTCATTTCGATGTCATCCAGAAGGTTCACCAGGTCAACGCCACGCTGGGCTGAGTTATCGTGCTTGAACGTGAGCTTGGGCGTGTTGCGGAGAATCACACGCTTGCTGATGGCGCGTTGAATTTCGCCACGTTTGCGGTTCAGCTTGTCGATAACCTGGGCTGGAGCCATGCGGCCGACCACGCCCACCCAGACGCGACCTTCCTTGAGGTCTTCTGTAATCTCGACATCCAGAATCGAGACGATGGTGCCGGACCATTCGTACTCCTTCTGAATGAAGGTGCCGATTTCCCGCTTCATCAGCTCGTTCACTTTGTCAAGACGTCGCGTTGCCATGGTTGCTTACAATGTCTGTTTGATTTTCTCGAGGGAGTAGCATTCAATGACGTCACCCACTTCGTAGTCGTTGTAGTCTGCCAGGCGGATACCACATTCCAGACCAGCCTTGACTTCTTCCACTTCGTCCTGGAAGCGGCGCAGGGTAGACATCTTGCCGTCGAATACCACCTGACCGTCGCGCAGAACGCGGGCTTCGGCCGTGCGGAGCATCTTGCCGTCGGAGACGTAGGAACCAGCAGCCTTGCCCTTGTTGAGCTTGAATACCTGCTTGATTTCGGCATGCCCGAGCACGGTTTCGCGGGTCTCGGGTTCCAGCAGACCGAGCATGGCGTCCTTCACCTGGTCGATAAGTTCGTACACGATGGAGAAAATCTTCACCTGCACGCCTTCGCGCTTCACGGCTTTCACAGCGTTGCTTTCCACCTTCACGTTGAAGCCGAGGATAACGGCATCGGACGAGGAGGCAAGCAGAACATCGCTTTCGGAGATGGGACCGGCGGCGGCGCCGATGAACTGGCATTCCACCTTCTCGCTTTCAATGTCCATGATGGCCTTCTTGATGGCCTCCACAGAGCCCTGTACGTCGCCTTTGAGATAGAGCTTGAGTACGGCTTTCTGGGCTCCGTCACCCATCATGGCCAGAATGTCTTCCATGCGGGAGCGGCGCGGGGCGGTGAGACGCTGCTGGCGCAGTTCCTCGAGGCGTTCGTCAGAAAGCTTGCGGGCGGCGCGTTCGTTTTCCATTTCCACGAGTTCATCACCCACGTTCGGGGTTTCGAGGAAACCGGAAACCTCTGCAGGCATGCCGGGAGTAGCTTTCTTGATGCGTTCGCCCTTGTCGTTGAGCATGGTCTTGATTTTGCCGGAGTAGGGACCGCAGATGAACGGCATGCCGACTTTGAGCGTGCCACTCTGCACGATGACGGTGGCGGAGCTGCCTTTACCCTGTTCCATGCGGGCTTCGATGATGGAAGCGCGGCAGTTGGCTTTCGGGTTGGCTTTGAGTTCCAGCACTTCTGCCTGCAGGCAGAGCAGGTCGAGCAGGTCATCGATGCCGGCGCCGGTGTGAGCGGATACATCCACGCATTCAATCTCACCGCCGAAATCGGTGGGCATCAGGTCATTTTCCATGAGCTGTGTGCGCACACGTACCGGGTCTGCTGCCGGGAGGTCACATTTGTTCACGGCCACAATGATGGTCTTGCCGGCGGCCTTGGCGTGCATGATGGCTTCCTTGGTCTGCGGCATGATACCGTCGTTGGCTGCCACCACGAGCACCACAATGTCGGTGACATCGGCACCGCGGGCGCGCATTTCTGTGAAAATAGCGTGGCCGGGGGTGTCGATGAAGGTGAGCGTGTTGCCGCTGTGTTCTACTGTATAAGCGCCGATGTGCTGGGTGATGCCGCCGGCTTCACCGGCAGTTACCTTAGTGCGGCGGATGTAGTCGAGCAGGGAGGTTTTGCCGTGGTCAACATGACCCATGACGGTGATGATGGGGGTGCGTACCTTCAGCGCATCCTCGGGTTCCTCTTCTACGGCCACGGCCTCGGGTTCCTTGATTTCCTCTACCGGGGCTTTCACGCCGGCGCCTTTCTCGCGGCGCACGCGCTCATAGGTGAAGCCGTGCTTCTCGCAGAGGGCAGCCACCTGGTCGCTGTCCAGTGTGGTTCCGGGGTTGGCAAATACGCCCATGGGCAGGAGCTCGGCAATCAGCTTGAACGGCTTCATGCCCATCTGCGTGGCCAGGTCTGCCACCGTGATGGGGGCCTTGATGTTCATCACCTTGGCATTGTCTGCGGGCTCGGGTGCAGGTTCTGCTTTTTTCGGCGCGGGAGCCGGTGCCGGCTCAGGCTTGGGGGCAGGTACAGGTGCAGGTGCAGGGGCGGGGGCAGCGGGTTGCGGCTTGCGGACATTCTTGCGGGGAGCCAGCAGATCGAGCGCTTCCTTTTTCGGCGCGGTGTCTCTGGCTGGTGCTGTTTTCTTCGGGGCGGGGGCAGCCTTTTCCTGCGGTGCAGGGGTGGCTTTCTTTTTCTTAGTACCGCCGATGAGGTCGAGCACCGGTCCTTTGTTCTTGTCGTTATTGTTTGCCATTGTGACAGAAAATGGGGTTCGTTATCGGTGTTTGCGCATCAGGCATTTGCCTGGGCTTTGTTCATGATGTCGCGTGCTTCATCTCCCGTGATGCCGAGGGCTTCTACAAGGCTTTCCTCATCGGCATACTGGGCAATGCCTTCCACTGTGGTGAAGCCGGCTTCCACCATGGCTGCAGCCATGCTGTTGGAGATGCCGAGTACGGTGGCAAGCTCGCTGGCACCTTCATTGGCAAGGGATTTTGCCTGAGCTTTTTCATCGTATGCTTCCACGCGCACATCCCATTTTTCATCCGGGGTGGAGATGAGACGGGCCGTGAGGCGGACGTTCTGCCCCTTGCGGCCCTTTGCCTTGGCTGCAGCCTTGTCGTCTTCCACCACCACGGTCACGACGTGGGCGGCTTTGTCGACGTTTACCTTGATGGGTTCAATGGGAGCCAGGGATTCAGTGACCATGGCTGCCTTGTCTTCCGTGTATTCGAGAATGTCCACTTTTTCGTGGTTGAGTTCATTGACCACGTTCTTGACGCGTGCGCCGCGCATGCCGACACAGGCGCCGATGGGGTCAACATTCGGGTCATTGCTGCGCACAACCATCTTGGTGCGGTAACCGGCTTCACGCACGATGTTCAGGATGTCTACGGTGTGTTCTGCGATTTCGAGTACCTCGTTCTCGAAGAGGCGGCGCACCAGGTTGGGGTGGCTGCGGGAAAGAATGAGTTCGCTGCCGCGCACGCCGTCGCGCACTTCGACCACGTAGAAACGCATCTTGTCGCCGCTGTTGTATTCCTCGCCGGGGATACGCTGGCGCAGGGGTACGAGCCCTTCGTACTTCTCAACCTCCACAATCACATCGCCCTTGTCGTAGCGTTTCACCGTGCCGGTCACCACTTCGCCGGCGCGGTCGCGGAAGGCTTCGGCGAGCATCTCCTGCTCAGCCTTGCGGATGCGCTGCTGCATGGTCTGGCGGGCGGTCTGAACGGCAATGCGGCCGAAGTCCTTGGGGGTGATGTTCACGCTGATGCTGTCGCCGGGCTGGTATTCCTTGCCTTTTCTGGCACCTGCAGCCTGTGCTACAGAGAGCTTCACCTCGTTGAATGCGTCTGTGAGCTGTTCGTCTTCCACCACAATCATCTCGGCTTTGATTTTCACCGTGCCCTTCTGTGGGTTCACCACGGCGCGGAGGTTGTTGATGCGGTCTGCGCCCGGCACCATCTTGGAGTATGCGGTGATGAAAGAATCCTCGAGAGCCTGGATGACGCGTTCGCGGGTGAGGTCCTTTTCACGAACATAGAAATCAATCAGGGCGGAGATGTCTGTAGTGGCCATTGTTTTGTTGTGTGTTTAGCTTAAGGTTAAAGTGAACCGTATACAAAAAAAGAGCGGGTCTCAGACCCGCTCCAATCTCATATAGGACCGGAACTTGTACGCGCGTATTATATGGGCAGATGGTGGGTGGTGTCAAGCGTTTTTTGCGTCTTGAAACGCAATTGCAACGATTTATAGCGGAAAGCTGCGCATGCTTTTCTCGTCACGAATCTGGCGCAGCCCGGCCTGCACCAGGCGCAGGGCCACAGCCCAGGCAATAATACCCAGCAGCAGGAAACGCAGCAGCCCGAATCCTGCGAGCCACTGGGTGTTCCAGACCAGGTGAAGCCCGACGGGGATGAGGGCGATACGCAGGAACCCGGGGGAGAGCAAGGCGGACCAGCAGATGCTGGTATCAGATATGTCGCGGCGGCCTTCTGCAATGCGCTGGTGCAGGGCCAGCCAGTAAGCACCCGCGGTAATGGCGGTCCAAACAATGTGACCGAACGGTGTGATGAGGGCTCGTATCTGCATCACGGCGTCGGGGTTGATCGCGAGCGCCTTCTGCGCAATGGCGTGTCCCTGTGCCGGATTGATGGTGCTGACTACTTCCGCCGCGGTGGAGCTGGTGATGAAACGCACCAGTTCGGTGAAGGTGTAGCCGGAGCTTTCGAATGCAGCAAACCCGGCACCCACACCTGCACCGAGCATGAGTCCGGTGAGAATGCGTCCGTTGCGTCTGCTGCCTGCAATGAGGATGACCGCCAGTAATTTGGCTGGCTCTTCGATGGGACCGGCAATCCAGGGGCGCACCTCGGGACTGATTTCGAGGAGAAACATGGCCAGAATGAGCGATATCAACCCGCCGTAGAACATGGCGCGTATCTGTTCCAGGAAGGGGATTTCCCGGCGCACGTTCAGCTCAAAGAAAAAGACAGCCACGCACATGGGGATGGCGAAGTTGCCCACAAACATGAGCCCGGGGATAAGGTTGGCGTTCTGGAAGGTGTTGCTCGCCCAGTTGAACCCGAAATAGAGCACCAGGCAGCTTAGCAGCATGCGGGCAAAAATCCAGGGGCTGGGCCAGGTGCTGCTCACGGCGTGAAGCGGCGGGGTGGTAGCGGGTGTACCGCAGCAGAAAACTTCCAGAACCTCCTCTTTGCCGTGGTGCCGGAATACATCTGAGAAAAAGTGCCAGAACGAGAAGGTTGCGAGTCCCTTCAGCCCCGTAATATCATCGATGGTGTTGGTATCGGCTTTGTTGAGTACATCGTCCACCGGGTGTTCTTCCCGGCTGCCTTCCTCCCGCACGTTGGTATCGGCTGCAATCAGGTCGCGCTGCAGCATTTCACGCAGTTCTTTCAGACTGTAGGGACCCTCTGTCTCACCCTGCGGCAGAATGAGATAGTAGACTGGTTCTTTGTGGCGGTCGGCAGACATGTGCAGGCTTTTCTTCTTACGCATTCAGATGCGCAATGAGGCGTTGTGCATGTTGCCGTGCCTTGTCCGTGATTCCGGCGAGCATCTGCGGGTCGTTGCGCATGTGGTACGATACCCCGCCGGTGCCTATGCCGCCGCCCCATTCCATGCCGGTGAACTGGCATGTGCCGCGCAGATTGGCAAAGAGGGATTCCCAATCCATGGCATCGGCCGGTGCGCCGGTGGTGTAGGAAACCACAAGTTTCTTGCCCCGCAGTTTATCACCCGTGCTGCCGTGCGAAAAACCGTGCAGGAAGGTTTCTTCCATCCAGCGGTGCAGCAGCGAGGGCATGGAGAACCAGAATACCGGGAATTGCAGCACAATCACATCCGCCCAGAGCAGGCGTTCCTGCTCAGCGGTGGCATCAATCTTGAAATCAGGGTACAGGCGGTCAAGATACACTGTGCGGCAGCCGGGTAGCGAGGTTTCAAGTTGCTGCATGATGGTCTTGTTGACCACCGAGTCACTGGTGGTGTTCGTGTGTCCGGAGATAATGAGGATGTTGTTCATATTGATGCTGAGTATACCGGAATATGCCGTTTCTGCAAGCTTTTTATATGCTGCTTTTATTGTTTTTCTGAACCCACAACCTGCATGGCTGGTTACGGATATCGTTATGGCGTGGGGACTCCGTAACGCTCGATGAGGGCTGCAGGGTCGGGGTCGCGACCGAGGAAATCGCGAATCTGCTGCATGGCGGGAACGCTGCTGCCGCGATCCAGGATGCAACGCCGGTAATCAGCTCCGGTGGCTGGGTTGAGCACGCCCTCGTTCTTGAAGCGGGTCATGGCATCGGCGGCCAGCATTTCAGACCATTTGTAGGTGTAGAGCGCAGCTGCGTAGCCCTCTGCCATGGTGTGGGACATGGTGCGGATTTCGCTGGGCGGCTGTTCGGTGTAGGGGAAAAGCCAGGGTTTCAGGATGTCCTGCGCCACTTCATCAATGGGGCGGTCCTTGTATTTATCATGGTAGTGCATGTGGAGCTCGAGGTCGAGCTTGCTGGCGCAGAGCATGCGCATGTGCATTTCGATGGGATTGGAACCGCGGCTGCTGGCGAGCTGCCGGGCAAGATGTTCCGGCAGGGGCTCCCCGGTGGCATAGTGGCTGGTGAAAAGTGCGAGCGCTTCAGGTTCCCAGATCCAGCTTTCCTGCAACTGGCTGGGCATTTCGGCAAAATCGCGTTCAATCTCGGCGGTGCAGAGGGCGCGCAGCTCTCCATGCCCCAGCATCATGTGCATCATGTGCCCGAATTCGTGGAACAACATGTAGATATCGTTGTGATTGAAGAGATGCGGCTGACCGGGGCGGGGCGGTGTCAGGTTTGCCATGAGGGCAGCAAGGTGCGGCTCCCCCAGGCTGCCATCGGCCGCCGGGTTACCATCGCGCAGGGGTAGACACCATGCCTGCGGGCGTTTCCGCGGGCGGGCAATGATGTCCATGTAGAACGAGCCCCGGTGTTCACCGGTGGCGGCATCCTTTACCGCAAAGCAACGCACATCAGGATGCCAGGTCTCCACTACACCGGGCTGGGCGGTTTCGCCAGGCTTCAGGCAGGCGGTGGGCAGTTCCTGAATGTGCAGATTGAGCACCTGTGCCCATATCTTCATAAGCCCCTCTACGACCTTATCGGCCTTGAGATAAGGGGTGATGGTATTCACATTGAACGCAGCGCGCTGGGGAGGAAGCACACGGTTCAGGTAGGCTGTATCCCAGGGGTTGACCGCGGTGAGTTCCTTGCCGCTTGCCTGGGAGTATCGCCTTAATTCTGCTGCCACATAGGCATCCCAGGCGGGTTTGCTGCGATCCAGCATGTCATTGATGAAATCAAGCGCTTTCTGACCAGTACCCATCATGCGGCGTGCGGCCTGCATATCGGCATAGTTGGCATAGCCCAGCAGGGTGGCAAGTTCGTGGCGTAACTCCAGAATTTTCTTGATAAGGGGTTCTGTGTCGAGGGCGAATCTGGTGCCGGCACTGTTGGTGCCCTGCCAGCACAGATGTCGGGTTTCCTCCACCTTGCAATAGCGCAGAACCGGGGCGGCAGGGGCGGTGGTCAGGTTGATGTACCAGCCGGGTTTTCCCTCCTTTTTGGCGAGTTCCTCTGCCATCTGCATCCATGGCTGGGGCATGCCCTCCAGCATGGAGGGGTCGGTGATGTGCAGCTGCCAGACATACGGCGCATTCTGCACATAGGCATTGAAGCGGAACCCCAGTTGTGAGAGTTCCTTTTCAATGGCAGCCTTGCGAGCTTGTTTGTCCGGCGTGAGCAGGAGCCCGCTGTCTCGCATGCTCTGGACGGTCAGCTGCACAAAGCGCTGGCGGGCAGGGCTCAGCTCTGCCACCCAGGGGGCAGAGGCGGCCTCGTAGAGAACCTGCGCAATGCGCCCGGCATGCAACCCCTCGGCTTTATAGGCCGAGGATTCCGTCATAATCTGGCTCATCATGCGCTGCATCTCCGGGTTTCCCAGTGCCGTGTGCAGGTGGAAAACGTAGTTGGCTACCTGTTTCAGGTTTTCGCCTGCGCAGTACCATGCCAGGAAGGTATTGTCGAAGGTGGCGGTTTCCGGGGTGACTGCGGCTATCGCTTCCAGCTGTGCGCGAGCTTCCAGAATGGCGGCGCGGGTATCAGCAAGAGCCTGCTCCGGGGTCAT
This sequence comes from uncultured Akkermansia sp., assembly GCA_904501915.1. Classification (GTDB taxonomy): domain Bacteria; phylum Verrucomicrobiota; class Verrucomicrobiia; order Verrucomicrobiales; family Akkermansiaceae; genus Akkermansia. The sequence continues at coordinate 17,982 of CAJGCV010000018.1, forward strand.
TTGTGACCATGCCGGGTATTGTGCCGTGCGGAAAAACGGGTGTTCCTGCTGTTCTGCCACAGCGCCTGGGGCAACCAGGACACAAAAGGCCGAGCAGACGGAAGCAGTTAAATTGCGCAGATTCATCATGCGCCGCATTATAGCAGATTGTCCACAAGATTCAAGAGCGTTATGTCGTGTGCCCTGCGAAATTGCATGTAGACAAATCACTTGCGGCAACGTCATTTCCAGAATGCCCGCACGATGCGGAAGAGAAGATACCCACCCCCGGCAGGTATGGCCAGAAACGGGGTGAGCAGCAGGACCAGCAGTCCCAGACAGGCCCAGGCGTATGCGAAAATGAAATGCAGGGGGTAATGCTCCTGCACATTCTCCCAACCCATGCGCGAGGAGAAGAGTCCGCCCTTGTTCCGGCTGTAATCCGCCACCAGCAGAAGCCCATTACCGCATTCCACCACATCCACCCAGCCGTGGCCGAAAAATACTCCGTAGCGATAGGGACCCGGCATTTCATATTCGGCCAGAAGTTTGTTCATCCGTTCTGCACAGTAGCTGGAGTTTGCAGATACGCGGAATTGTTGCATGTTCTCCGCCGAGGGGCGTGCGATGTAGATGCGTGTGTACACGCCCTCATCCCCACGGCACGGGTTTTCCCTGCTCCTGCTACTGACCAGGATTCCCTCCGGCTCTCCCCAATACTCATAGTTCCAGTCGCGGTCCGGCAGCAGGTAATAGTAAATGGGTAATCCCGCCACCACAATGAGCCAGATGTAAAACAGGACGCGCCAGACGCGACTGCTCCGGCGCTGCTGGCGTTTCTGCTGCTGCAATTTCGCTGTGGATGCCGCCACATCTGCCTTGCTCAGCACCTGTGCCGGGGCTGATGCGGGGGGCTGGACCGGAGTATGCGAGGACATTATTTTTCTTCTCCATCCATCTGGTAAAGCGCGCGCACGGCGCCCTCGTGTCCCTGTTCGGCGGCAGCTTCAAACCACTTGCGGGCGGTCGCTTTGTCCTGTTTCACTTCCTCGCCGTTCAGGTAGCAGACAGCCAGATTGAATTGGGCTCCGGCATCGCCGAGTTCGGCGCCCTTGCTCCACAGCTGAATAGCCTTTGTCCAGTCCCTGGGGACGCCATCGCCGCGGAAATAGCACTGCCCCAGGTCATTGTGTGCCCAGCCATTGCCTGCGTCTGCCGCCTTCTGCCAGTATTCAATGGCTTTCTGCGTATCTGCCTTGATGCCCATTCCGTTGTAGGTCATGGTGCCGAGGAGGCGCCAGCCTTCGCTGTTGCCAGCTTCTCCTGCCTTGCGGAACCACTCAGCCGCCTCGGCGGGGTTCTTGTCCATACCAAAACCATAGATGGCGAAACGCCCCATTTCAAAAAGTGCGGTGGCATCGCCCGTTTCGGCAGCCATTTTCAGGCAGCTGCATGCCAGTTTCTGGTCATCGGGCAGGTAATCGCGCGTGGCGATCCGCTTGCCAAGCTCCAGCATAGCTTCCTTATTGCCCTTTGCTGCGCGTTGTTCCAGCGCCTGGTTTCCCATTTCGGTGAGCATGTGACGCACGATGGTGTTGGCAGCCTGTTCCGGGGTGGAATCCTTGTCTACCACAATGGTGTAGGTTTTGGCGGTGGCTGTGTTCAAGCTCAGCAGCGCCAGCGCGCTGAGGATGGTAGTGATAAAGGTGTTTTTCATAATGCAGGGCGGGGGAATGAGTTATACCTGCCTGAATTATATCGGAACAATCGCCGTTTGCAAGCCTGATATGGAATAATCTGCTAATTTGGGGATTGCGGAGGAGGCTGTTTCCTGATAGAATGACCTGGTATGGATGAGGCTTCATCACAGCCGCAGGGCACGAGCCGCTTTCCCCGCTTTTTCCTGAGTTGCTGGAAATTGCCGCTGGTGGTTGTGGTGGGAACTCTGGTTTGGGCGGCGCTGCTGTGGCTGACCGCCGCGGTGGACAGCTGGTATGGTTTTGGTGAGAATTTTGCCCCTGCTGCTGTGATACTGCTGGTGGTGCTGGGTGGTCTGGTGAGTGGTGCCTGGCTGGTTGTAGTGGTGTGGTTGTTGGTGCAAACGGTGCTGTGCTGTTGTCACCGCAGGTGGATGTCTTTGTTGCGCTGCTGGGGCTGTGTGGTGGTGTCTTCTCTGGCAGCATGGGGCTGTCTGCTCGGTGTGATGCGGAATGTGTTTATGAATGGCCCGGATTGGTTTATGCTGGATGTGGAGATTCCGGAGGGTCGTGCTTATGTGGCACCCCGCGGGTTGCGTCCGGTGATGGGGGATGTGCGTGAACCGTCAGCGCGTGCAAGGGAACTTCTGGCATTGCGACCGAAGCGTCCGCCGTTGCAGGTCATGGTGAAGATTCCCCCTCTGCCGAATCTGGAGAAGTTGACGCGTGAGGCTCCTGCCGTGTTGCAGGAATACATGATTCGCTGCCTTTATGCGGAGTCGGTGCAGCCGGATTTTCAGGCGCAGGCGCTGGTGCATTGGCATGAGCCGGTGGCGCTGGAGCATGCCGATGACCCGCAGAGCCATGTGCTGCGAGCCCTGCGCCCCGCTTATGCGACGGATGTTCGCATGACACTCAAGCCGTCCGACTGGAAATGGAGCATGCCGCTGCATGGTGGGTGGTCGCTGGTGATGCCCGCTTCCTATCCCTTCGGGGCAGAGGAAGTGATGGAGGAAACGGTGGCGGGGGCGCTGAAGCTGTTGGATGACAGCCTGGCGGCTCTGGCGGCAGACCCGACGCCTGCGGGGTTGGATGCCCTGTTGCCGCAGAAGGCGCAGCTGCCTTTTCTGAGTCTCTGGGAAGCCAATGTTCCTGGTCAGTATCACATTCTGGTGGTGTTGCCTGCCGGGCATCCCGCCGGTCGCATTCAATTGCGGGGGTACGAGGTGTCCACGGGCAAAGCGGTGCAGAACGTGCAGGGGAACATGTCTGTGGTGCCCCTGGGGAATGTATGCAGCGTGGCTGGGTATGCAATGCTGGGCGTTATCAGCGGCGAGGTGAATGAATTTTATGCCACCGAGTGGGAAATCTGGTTCACACCTGAGGAGGGTGGTGAATCCCGCTGCATCGGTAAGCAGGAATTTCTCATCATGGGTGGGGATAGTTGGTGACCGGCTGAAAGGAGGGAAACAATGGCAGATCTGGAGTGGTTGGAGAATAACGCGTACACCCGGCACCAGCGGCGCAGCTCGCACCTGGCGCTGGCTTTGCTGTTTGCGTTTATGTCGGCGGTCTGGGGCTGGCCGGTGTTCAAGACATGGCAGGAAATGTACCATGTGCTGCGGGCTGATTCGGGAATCCGGGCAGAGGGGTATGTGGAAGGATATAGAGATGTGTCTAAACGGAGGATGGGAGCTACGCGTTCGTGCAGTGGTAAGATAAAAGTAGCTTTCGAATACCAGGGGAATACCTATACGGTTGATAGCAAAGGATATAATTTTACCCGCTCGCGCTTTGAACGTGCCAAGGAAAGCCGCAGGGTGACGGTGTATGTGAACCCGGGTAATCCGGCAGCCTCGGTGCTGAGCCTCGGGATTCCTCCTGAAACCTGGATTCTACATTCATTTGCGGGACTGGTGGAGCTGGTGCTGCTGGGCTGCTCCGGGTATTTTCTCTGTTTGTATTACCGGAAAGGGGAATCGGATGTTTAAGTGCGAGAAAGCGCGGCGGGTGCTGCTGGTTGATAATGCGAGGCTGAACATGGCAGCGCTGCTGGTGCTGGCGGTATTCTGTCTTGTATTGCTGGGTGGCGAGAAAGATTGCGCTGGAACGCATGCCTGGGAAAGTATTTGCCTGGCGTTTTTTGCTGTGCCGGCGTGGTGTGTGGCTTTTCTGTATCGTCCGTACAGTTTTGTGAAACGGGGGCGGGATGCGCTGGTATTCGGGCTGGTACTGGGGTATGAAGCATTGCTTATCTGCTGGCATGCGCCGCTGCTCTGGGGAGTGCATGACTGGTGGTATTGGCATACGGGGGTGATGCACCCGCGCTGGGCAGAAACGTCGATGGTCTGGGGATGGCTGCCGGTGCATGCATGTATGCTCGCGTTTGCTCTGGTGGGGATATGGACTCTGTATCGATTAAAGAAAAATAATTTATGAAAAAGTTAGCGAAAATAGTGCGCTTTGTTCTGGGGCGCAATTGGGTGATGCCGGTGGTGGCTCTGGTCGGGAGTATTATTTGCTTTGCCGGTCTGGCGTGCCTGTGCGATGTGTCTATGGGGGCCGATGTCGAGAAACGGCACTGGCTGGGGCAGCTGTCTGTTCCTTTGCAGATAGCGCAGCTTCTGCTTTTCTTGGGCCTGCCGCTCTGGCTGGTGGCGCTTACGATAGTGCGGCTCATTAAGCACCAGTACCATGTGTGGTGGGCCTGGTTGTGGACGCCGATAGCGGGGGCCGGAATGTTTGTCTGCTTTGCTGCAGGTGCGCTTGCTTCGTCTTTTGCGTGTTACGATGACTTTGCGAGGGAACATCGGCTGACGGACGAGATGACGCCGGCGAATATGCCTGGCATGGCGGTGCCGCATGGTTTCAGTTTCTATACCATTGAGGATGAATCGCAGATGTCCTCTGCGGTGAACGAGTGGAAAAAGTTGATGTATGTGGATTCCTCAATGTGCATTTCTGGTGATGAACAGCTTACCGATGCCGCTCCGAATGTGGAGAAACTGGCGGCTGAGGCTCCGGAGTTGTTGCTGGAGTATAAGTTGCGCGCCGCATGCCATGTGGTGCTGACTCCCGGGGTGAAGGTGGCACCGCGTCTCGACCTTCTGCGCTGCGAGGGCGAGCACCACCTGGGTGCTGAATGCCATTTCATGCGTGAGGATGATAAAATATGGCAGAAACCCCTCCAGAACGGCTGGGAAATTTACACCCGGTGCTCGGATTGGGGGGATGATAAAGTGCCATCAGCATTTGAACTCAAGAAATTGCAGATGTTGAATGAAGGACTGGCTGCTCTGGCTGCAAACCCTACCCGCGAAGGGCTGGACGCGCTGCTGCCGCCGCTGCCGGATAAGCCCACCCTTGTGTTGCGCGAGGATTTTCAACCCGGCATGTACAAAGCCTTGCTGGTGGTGCCGCGCAATTACCCCGAGGGTACGTTCCGGGTGAAAGCCTGTGAGTATACCAGAAAGACCCCGCTGAGCATGAAATTGGTGGAGCTTACCCCCGAGCCCTACCGTGAATTCTGCAAGCTGGCGGTGAGCGATGATTTTACCGTCTACAGCGGCGAGTGGGGTGAGCTGTATGCAAGCACCTGGGAACTGCACTTCACCCCGGCCGATGGCGGCGAATCACGCTGCGTGAACACCCAGGTTTATCTGATGCAGGGCTGGAGCCGTTAAAATTTGCGGACTGGCACATTTTTAGCTCGCTTTTTGGCGGTAAAAGTGGCACAGTTAACAGGAACTGAACCTGCATAGGAATTATGAGTGAACCGACACAAGCTCCGTATAAACGTATTCTTCTGAAACTTAGTGGTGAAGCCTTGCGCGCCCCCGGCAGTAAGGACAATATCTCACCGGAGATTGTGGCTCGCATCGCACGCGAGATTGCCGAAGCTCAGCAGAAAGGCAACCTCCAGATTGCCATCGTGGTAGGCGGCGGTAACATCTGGCGTGGTGCCAAGGCCAGCGTGCGCGGCATGGACCGCCCCACGGCGGACTATGTGGGTATGCTTGCCACGGTGATGAATGCGCTTTCCATCTGCTCTGCAGTGCAGGAGGCCGGTGTGCCTGCCCACGTGCAGAGCGCTATTGAGATGAAGAACGTGGCAGAGCCCTATGTGCGCAACAAGGCCCGCCACCAGCTGCGCGCTGGTGAGGTGGTGGTGTTCGCTGCCGGCACGGGCAACCCCTTCTTCAGCACCGATACGGCAGCTGCTCTGCGTGCCTGCGAAATCAATGCTGAAGTGGTGATGAAGGCTACCTCCGTGGATGGTGTGTACACCGCCGACCCCAAGACCGACCCCACCGCTACCCGTTTTGACGCCATTTCCTACGAGGAGTGCATTTCCCGCAACCTGAAGGTGATGGACCAGACCGCTTTCACCCTGTGCAAGGACAACGCCAAGCCCATCATGGTGTTCGACATGCACCAGCCCGGCAATATCACCCGCGCGCTGCTGGGTGAGAAGATTGGCACCATCATCGGCTGAATCAGATTTTAACACACAACACACATACGACAATGGACGAAGAGACACTCTTGCTCGAAGTAGAAACAGGCATGGAAGAAGCTGTGGAGCACATGCAGGCTGGTTTTGCCGGCGTGCGCACCGGCAAGGCTTCCCCCTCCCTGGTGGACAATATGGACATTTTTGTGGCTTCCTACGGCTCCAGCATGAAGCTGAAGAGCCTGGCTGTGGTTTCCACGCCCGATGCCCGCTCCATCCTCATTCAGCCGTTTGACCCGGGTACCCTCAATGACATCAAGAAGGCTATTGCTGAAAGCCGCCTGGGTATTTCCCCCATCATTGATGCCCGCTCTGTGCGCCTGCCCATCCCTGAGCTTACCGGCGAGCGTCGTAAGGAGCTCTGCAAGTATGTTTCCGGTCTGGGTGAAGAAACCCGCGTGCGTATCCGCGGCGTCCGCAAGACCGGCATGGACGGCATCAAGAAGCTCAAGGCAGACAACATCCTGACCGAGGACGGTGTGCGCACCGCTGAGGACAAGGTGCAGAAGCTCACCGATAAGTACGTGAAGATGGTGGGCGACCTCGTGGCTTCCAAGGAAAAGGAAATCATGACTGTGTAATTTTCAACTCCATATCCTCTTATTCACAAACATGAGCACGAATACCACCAACGTTCTTTCCTCCGGTATCGAGATTATCGGTTCCATCCGCTTCCAGAACGATATGCACATCGATGGCCACATCGAGGGTGAAATCCAGTCCGACACCGGCAAGGTCACCATCGGCGAAATGGCCAACATCAAAGGCGATATCCACGCTGGCGAGGTGCATGTCTACGGTAAGGTGGAAGGCAACATCGAAAGCAACCGCTGCCACCTCAGCGCCCAGTCCAACATTACCGGTGATATCACCACCGGCGTGCTGTCTATGGATGAAGGTGCCCGCCTCAGCGGCCGCGCCCAGATTGGTTAATCCTTTCTGATTTATTTCTTTATACAAAACCGGGTAATTCCTGAATGGAATTACCCGGTTTTGCTGGTTTCGTCATGTTTATCGTGTAAGATTATCGAGGTGATTCTCTGGCTGTGTCTTAGGAATATATTCACGACCAGTGCAGAAACTACGTCTATTTATTATGGAAAACTTAAATATCGCTTGACTAAACACCGTTATTCTGGTATTTAGTCGGCATGCGAATCGTGATGATGGCAACGGGGGATATAGCGATACCCTCCTTTCAGGCATTGGCAGAAACCGGGAATGTGGTGGCGCTGATAACGCAGCCTGACCGACCGGTAGGGCGGCACATGGAGCTGACACCACCGCGAGTGAAAGTGGTGGCCGAGCAGATGGGGATACCTGTGTTCCAGCCTGAGAAGATGAGGGAAGCTGCAGCCGTAGAGCAACTGCGCGCCTATGAACCGGATATTGTGGTGGTGATGGCCTATGGTCAGATACTTTCACAGGAGGTCATCGATGTGCCGGGCATTGCCTGCATCAACGCGCATGCCTCGCTGCTGCCGCGCCACCGCGGTGCGTCGTGCATCCAGGCAGCCATTGAAGCAGGTGATGATGAAACCGGTATCACCATCATGCATGTGGTGAAGAAGCTGGATGCCGGTGATATTATCTGCAAGCTGGCGATACCGCTGCGCGGCACAGAAACCGCCGAAAGCCTGCATGATGATCTTGCCTTGCTGGCGCCGCAACCGCTCATGGAAGCCATTGCCGCACTGGCAGACGGTGTGGATATGCGCGAGGAACAGGATGAGAATCTCATGACCTATGCGCCCAAACTGCTGCGCTCACATGGGCAGATAGACTGGAATCAGCCGGCCCTGCAGGTGGCGCGCAAGATACGCGCCTATCATTCATGGCCCGGTACGTTCACAGTATATCCCTCCGTGCACAGTGGGCAGGACAAAATGCTCAAAATATATCCGCCGGTGGATGTGTTCCTGAACGTTCGCAAACCGTCAGATGCAGTGCCGGGCATGGTGCTGGAATCCGGACCGGAGGGCATGCTCATTTCCTGCGGCGGACGCCGGGGCGGTGCCATCCGCATCACGACCATGCAGCCGAGCGGCGCGCGTAAGATGAATGCTGAAAGTTTCTTTGCCGGACATAAGATTATGCCCGGTACTATCCTGGGCTTGCCCACAACCCCTACAGTGTAATAAATCATGGCACCAAGACAAAGAGCCGAAAATAAGAAGATGCTGGGGCTGTATGTAGACAGCGCCCTGATAGAGAGATTCCAGAAAGCCTGTGCCTACTATGGCCAGACCATGACTTCTGCTGTAACGCTCTTCATTGAGGAAACCGTCCAGGAATATGAGGAGCTCATGAGCGAGGAAAGCGAGAATTAATTTCCTTTTCCTTGGCGAAAATGCCATGATGAAGCCCCGGACCAGCCAGAGATGGCGCGCAACTTCTGTGTTGTCCAGTGATGCACGGGAGCGGCTTTAATGATGCAGCGGAATATCAACCACTCTTGCCCCCCGGCATACGGGTTGCAGACAGTGGTTCAGCGTGGTGTGCCGGGATGGCACACTGCGAGTGCGGATTGGGTCTGTTTCAAATCTGCTGGTAAAAATAGGTAAAATAGAGCATACTTGAGGGTATAGAGTTAGGATGGCTATGAAGCAGATATTCTCTATGCCCCATTGAGAACAAATGCTTAACCAAGTGCTTGCACCTGCTACA
>CAJGCV010000019.1 GCA_904501915.1 uncultured Akkermansia sp.
AACTCCTGGATGAAGGTGAAGATACCACCAAAGGCAGGATTGTCCAGGAAGGGAGCCACCACCGTGGCAATCACGGCGCAGACCAGCACGCCCACCTTACCCACAGCCACCAGCTGGGTGCCGGAGGCCGACTTGCCGGTGATAACCTCCTTGGACTTGTTGTACAGGTCCATGGTGAAGAGGGTGGAAGCGGAGTTCAGCATGGAAGCCAGGGAGCTCACCACAGCGCCGAACAGGGCAGCCAGCACGAACCATGCCCAACCAGTGCCGGGCAGCAGTTTGCGCAGCAGGGTGGCGAAAGCGTAGTCATACTGGTAGGCAGCCAGCGTAGTGGTCACGGTGTATTCCGTCACATTGGCGCGAGCGGCACCAGTAGCAGCCTTATCGATAGCCAGAATCTCCCGGGCCTTAGCTTCGCGGGCAGCAATATCCTTGGCAGGAATAGCGGTCAGTTCGGCGGACTTGGCTTCCAGAGCGGGCACCTGGTCCGCAGCACCCACAGCGGCGAGGTTCTTCTTGATGAAGTCCACAGAGGAGGCAGCGGAGTCTTCGCGCACCAGACGGCTGGCGGCGATATCGTAAATCACCTTCTTACCGGTGTTTTCAGCAGCCTGCACGATAGCGGCAGTGTTGGAGTCAGCCTTGGCAGCCAGATCCTCGCGGAACAGGTTGTAAGCCAGAATGCCGGGGATAATCACCACGAAGGGAATGAGAAGCTTCAGGAAAGCAGCGAACACGATACCCAGCTGGCCTTCTTCCAGGCTCTTGGAAGCCAGGGTGCGCTGCATGATGTACTGGTTGAGGCCCCAGTAGAAGAAGTTGGGAATCCACAGACCCAGCAGGTACACCGTCCAGGGCATGACGGGGTCGGAGGTCTCGCGCATCATGTGCAGCTTGCCGCCGATGCCGTTGGTTGCGCCTTCCACAGCGCCGTCGTTCAGGTTCATCATGCGGCTCAGACCGTCGCAGAACTGGGAACCGGTGGAGGCCAGAGCATCAGCGCTGGTGTTGGCGGTAGTCACAGCCGTGGCAACAATGTTTTCCGGCAGTTCAGTGTAGACACCCAGAGCCATGATGGCGAAGTAAGCCACAACGCCACCGCCCACGATGAGGGCAGCACCCCAGATAAGGTCGGTCCAGGCGCAGGCCTTCAGACCACCCACATACACATATACCGTGGCAGCACCGGCGATGATGAGGCAACCGGTGGTTACAGACAGGTCAAAGTACACGGATACCACACTGGCACCGGCGTAAATCACCGCTGCGGTGGGCACACCCACCAGAATAAGCAGGTTCACCAGAGCCATGATGACGCGAGCCACACCATTGTAGCGTTCCTCCAGGAACTGGGGAATAGTGAACACGCCGCGCTTGAGCAGCATGGGCAGGAAGGTGAAAGCCACAATCACCAGCACGATGGCGGCGAGCCATTCGTAACCGGCAATGGCAAGCCCCAGCCAGTCGGCGGACTGACCGCTCATGCCCACGAACTGTTCGGTGGAGATATTGGCTGCCAGCAGGGAGAAGCCCACGAGCCACCAGCTCAGACCACGACCAGCCAGGAAGTAATCGGCTGCTCCTTTTTCTTCCTTTTCTTCAGTGCTTTCGCCAGAGTCGCTGGATTTCCAGATACCCAGGGCGATAACACCTACTACTACTACGCAGAATACAATCATTTCCCACAGGGGAAGTGCATCCTGCGCCGGGGCGGCAGCAGCGGCCTCCTGGGCCAGTGCGGTGCCGCTCATGAGCGCAAGGGCGCCCAGCATTGTCAGCATTTGTTTCATAAGATGGTTCAGTTAATTCAGGCTTGATAAAGCACTCGGGCACCTTCGCCCGGGCGGGTGATGAGGTAATCGGTCTCAATGCCCAGGGCATTGCGGTAGGCTTCAATCATTTCTTCTGCAACCTGCTGCACGGCTTCGCTCTTGACGAGAGCTACGATGCAGCCGCCAAAGCCGCCGCCAGTCATGCGGGCACCGTATACGGATGCTGCAGAGGGAATGGTGTCGGCCAGGGAAACGAGGGTATCCACTTCACCGCAGGAGACTTCAAAATCATCCTTCAGGGAGGCGTGGGAGGCGCGCATGGCAACACCGGCGGAATCCCAGTCGGCCTTGCCCACGGCTTCTGCAAAGGCTGATACGCGCAGGTTCTCGCCGATGACGTGGCGGGCACGGCGGTAGCAGAGGTCGCCCAGGGCGTCTTTCTTTTCCTCGAGCATTTCAAGGGTGGCTTCGCGCAGGGAGGGAACACCCAGAATGGCGCAGGCATCTTCGCAGTTCTTGCGGCGGGCTGCATAGCCGCCGTCTGCCAGGGAGTGCTTCACGGCAGAGTCGATGACGAGCACGCTCACGGCGGGGTCCGTCATGGGGATAAGCTTGTAGGAAAGGTCCTTGCAGTCGAGCATGAGGGCATGGTCCTTGCGGCCGTTGGCGGAAATGAACTGGTCCATGATACCGCAGGGTACGTTCACGAATTCGTGCTCGGTGGCCTGGCCGATGAGGGCGCGTTCGGTGGGCGTTACATCTGCTCCGCAAAGGGCTGCCAGCGCTGTGCATGCAGACACTTCGAAAGCGGCACTGGAGGAAAGACCACCGCCGCGGGGTACGTTGGAGTCAATCAGCATATCAACGGCGGGCACATGAATGCCGCGGCGTTCCAGCATGCAGATGACACCACGCACATAATTGCTCCAGAAGGGGTCGCCGGGTTTGGTGACATCTGCCGGGTCAATCTCAATCATGGCTTCACCCAGGGCACCAATCCAGCGGTGTTTGCCGGTGGGGGAGGGGGCTACTGCAATGACATTGATGTTGTTGAGGGCCATCGGCAGCACAAAGCCGTTGTTGTAGTCGGTGTGTTCACCGATGAGGTTCACGCGGCCGGGAGAGGCGGCAATCACCGTGGGCTTGTGTCCGAAGTACTGTTCGAAGTACGGGGAAATCGTTTCTGCACTTATTTCGCGTTGCTCTAAGTCCATAGCGCAGTATGTTTACCATATTGCGGGTGTAATGTAAATCATAAAGTCCGGGACAGTATGATTATATGGATGATTTTTTCAACTTTAAGCGTAGGCCGGTAAAAAATCCCCGCAGGCGGTAGAACCTGCGGGGATGAAAGAGGAAGGGTGATTATCGGATGTTTCAGCCCTGAATGAGCAGCGGCATGGTGCCAAGGTAGATGAGAGCCAGGGCGCACAGGGTGAGGACGATGCCCGTGCAGAGAGGAATCTGCAGTGCTTTGGCTCCATCCTGGGGCTTCTCCCAGTACATGGCGCGGATAATCTTGAAGTAGTAGTAGAAGCCGGAGGTTGCGGTGATAACCATGATGGGCAGCAGCCACACCAGGCCGCACCAGGATTCCATCACCTTGATGGCGGCAATGAAGGAGTACATCTTCACCAGAAAGCCCAGGGTAAGGGGTACACCCGCCAGTGAGGCGAAGCAAACGGTGATGAGGAAGGCGGTGCGGGGATTGCTCTTGCCCAGTCCGCGGAAGGCTGCGATTTCTTCGCTGCCGCGCTGGGTGCGCACCATGGCTACGGCAAAGAATGCTGCAATGGTGGCAAGGGCGTATGCCAGCAGGTACTGGCTGACCATGTACACCACCGGGCTGTTCAGGTTCACGAAGAAGACCATGATGAAACCAGCCTGGCCGATGGAGGAGTAACCCAGCAGACGCTTGACGTTGGTCTGGCGCAGGGCACCGAGGTTGCCGATAATCAGGGTGGCGGCGGCTACCACGGCAAAGCTCCAGATAACCAGATTGCCGATGAGGCTGCCCGGCACGGCAAAGGGTGCGAAGGGCAGAGCCAGTGCGCAGAGTACCACAAAGCCTGCGGTCTTCGAGGCTACCGCCAGGAAGCTCGTGGTCGGGGTGGGGGCACCCTGGTATACATCAGGAATCCACACGTGCATGGGGGCTGCACCAATCTTGAAGAATGCACCGGTGAACAGCAGGGCCGTGGCCATGAGGAAACCTATGGCAAGCGTGGGAGAACCGGCTACGCCTCCCTTGATGGCTGAAATCACCACATCTGTGCCGACGTTGAAGGTGCCGACCATGCCGAAGTACCAGGCAACGCCGTATACGAGGATGCCGGTGCTCATGGCGCCGAGCACAAGATACTTGATGCCGGCTTCGATGGAGCCCTGGTTGCGGCGGAAATAGCCGGCCAGTACGTAGGAGGTGAGGGTGATGACCTCGAGGCTGACGAAGAGCATGACCAGGTCACGTGCCTGGGTGAGGCAGAGAATGCCTGCGCAGGCTACCAGCGGCAGTGCGTAGAATTCGCCTGTGCCTTCTTCATTGCCGGCTCCGGCAATGGATTCGCAGCATATCTTGGTGTAGTCAAACGCCAGCAGCAGGGAAAGACCCGTGGCCATGGCGGCAATGAAGCCGAACACGTCGGAGTTTTCCCCGGTGAAGAGGAAGTAGGAGGTAATGAAGCAGCCCATGGCACCAATGAAAGCATAGGCGCGTTTGGGTACTTTCGGCAGGAATGCGTCTGCCAGAATGAGCAGTGCAGCCAGACCCACCAGGGCAAATGCCGGTGTGAACTGACACCAGGTGTAGGTTGATACGATGTTCATATGTTGCTCAATGTTGGGGTGTCAGAATTAAAGGCAGGTGGGGGGCACGATGCCGAAGAGTACGATGAAGGCTGCCAGGAAGCAGGCTGCCACGATGTCGAGCACGGTGAGCTTGGTAGCTCGCTCAGAAGCGGCACCCACCGGGCCTTCGAAGATGCGGAAGAAGGCGCGCAGCATGTAAATGGCGCTGATAACCAGCCCCCACAGCGCACCAAGAGTGGCAAGCTGCACCGGGCCGAGTCCGCCAAAGAAGTTTGCTACGCCGGCCAGCCAGCAATCGCAGGTTACAACAGAGGGCTTCCAGCCGGCAAAGCAGGATACGAAGATGCTGAATTCGCCCACGAAGTTTGCCAGCAGCGGCAGACCAATGGAGGCCATGCCCGCCAGCCCGAAGAGGAAGCCGAGCGCCGGCAGCTTGGTGGCAAGCCCGCCCATGGAGTCGAGCTCCAGCGTGCGTGTCTGGGATTCAATCTGCCCGGTGAGCAGGAAGAGCATGGCAATGGTGAGACCGTGAGCCAGCATGAGCAGCGCTGCGCCCTGGAAGGCGAGTTCGTTGTTGCCATTGCAGGCGATGTAGGCGGCAAATGCCAGGAAGATGTAGCCCATGTGCATGACGCTGGAGTTACCCAGCATGGTGTCAAGACGGCGCTGGGAGATGGTTACATAACCTACCCAGAGAACGTTGCCCAGCAGCATGACGAGCAGCCAGTTGTTCCAGCAGCCGAACAGTGCCTGGCACTTGGAGCCGAATACCCAGGCCAGGGTGAAGAGACCGTACAGACCGAACTTCTTGAGCACACCTGCGTGCAGCATAGCCACCGGGGTGGGGGCGCTGGCGTAGGCCGGGGCTGCCCAGGTGTGGAAGGGGAACAGGGAAACCAGTGCACCGAAACCGACCAGCAGCAGGGCTGCGATGATGCAGGTGCTGGTGGGCATGAGCCCTGCCTGTACAGAGGCAGCAAGACCGCTGAAGCTCCAGGCGTGCATTTCTGCGCAGAGAAGCAGCAGACCTGCCAGCAGCACCATGGAGGCAAGCCCCAGGTAGATGGTGGCGGTCCAGGCAATGTGGCGGCGATCCCCGCGGCCGTAACAGCCAATCATGATGAAGGTGGGGATGAGGGCAAGTTCATGGAACCCGTAGAAGGCTACGATGTTGTCAGACATGAACGCACCGATGGCGCCGGTGGAGATGAGCAGGGCAGAAATGGCCCAGCTGCGCTCGGCATCGGCATTCGGGGCTTTCAGCCCCACAATGGCGGCAAAGGTGACCAGTATGGCCAGCAGAACCATGATGCGGCTGAGCGGAAGCGCCAGAGTCAGCTGCACCGGGGTGCCGCAGAATGAGGACAGGCACTCGCTGCAGCATTCCGGTGCAAGCACGGCATACATGCCCAGCACCAGCGAGAATGCCGCACTGATAAGGGCCGTGAGGCGTCCCGGAGTCTTGAGCAGACCAATGCAGGCTGCTGCAATCACAGGTACAAGAATAAGCCAGATAAGCATGATGGTGAAAAATGTTTAGAATTGGTAGGCAAGGAGGAGAAGGATGATGAGCAGACCAATGCCCGTCACCAGCGTGTAGGCCCGCAGGGAACCGCACTGAATCCAGCTGCAGAGCCAGCTGAAGCGAACGGTGAACCAGATAAGGCCCTGGCAGATGATGCCGCGGATGACGTAGGAATCCAGGAACTGCATGATGTGGGCAAAGCCCTGCTGAATGCCGCCGATGAGCACCTTGTCATACAGGGCGTCAATGTAGAGGCGGTTGCGGAGTGCCTTGGAGATGCAGTTGCCGGCCAGCGGGTCTTTGGTGCGGCCACCCAGGCCGTAGATGGCCAGGGCCAGCACAATGCCGATGGCAAGGGAACCCATGCTGACGTAGAAGGGCAGCCCGAGCTCAAAGCCGTGGGCGTGGAAGCCGTTGAAGGGAACCAGCTCATTGGCTACGAAGCCGTAGCCGGAGATAATGGCCATGACCGCCAGTACCAGCAGGGGCAGAGCCATGGTGAAGCCTGCTTCCTTGGCGTGTTCAGCACCGTGGTCGCGGGCAGGTCCCATGAATGCCACAATGCACAGGCGCAGCATGTAGAAGGTGGTGAGGGCTGCTACACCGGCACCCACCCAGAAGAAGACCGGGTTCTTGGCCAGTGCTGCATCCAGGATGGCTTCCTTGGAGAAGAAACCAGAGAAACCGGGAATGGCGATGAGGGCGCAGGTGCCCATCATGAAGCAGAGCACAGTGAGGGGCATGCGCTTGGAAAGGCCGCCCATTTTCCAGATGTCCTGCTCGTGGTGGCAGCACACGATGATGGCACCGGCACCCAGGAAGAGCAGGGCCTTGAACCATGCGTGGGTGTACAGGTGGAACATGGCGGCTTCACCAGCCAGCAGACCTACGGCCATGACCATGTAGCCCAGCTGGGAGAGGGTGGAGTAGGCCAGTACGCGCTTGATGTCGTCCTGCTGCACAGCCATGATGGCGGCAATGACTGCCGTGATGGCACCCACCGTGGCAATAATGGTGCAGGCTGTGTCAGTAAAGGCTTCGGTGCCCATGCTCACCTGCAGGCGTACCATCATGTACACACCTGCTGCCACCATGGTGGCGGCGTGGATGAGGGCGGAAACCGGCGTGGGGCCTTCCATGGCATCCGGCAGCCACACGTGCAGCGGGAACTGGGCGGATTTACCCACAGCGCCGCAGAAGAGGCACACGATGATGACGGTGAGCACGGCCGGGGCAATGCCGGCTGCCTTGCCGCCCATGTCGGCGAAGTTCATGGTGCCGAACAGACCAAGGGTGAGCAGGATGCCCAGCAGGAAGCCGAAGTCGCCCACGCGGTTGGTGATGAAGGCTTTCTTGGCTGCCTCTGCGGCGCTGGTCTTGTTGAACCAGTGACCGATGAGCAGGTAGGAGGAGAAACCTACCATTTCCCAGCCGATGAAGGTCATGGCCAGGTTATCTGCCAGAACGATGGTGCTCATGCTGAACATGAAGATGCTCAGGCCGGCATAGTAGCGGCTCAGGTTGGATGAGTCGCCCTTCATGTAGCCGATGGAGAAGAAATGCACCAGCAGACCAATGCCGGTGACCACCAGCATCATGCGCATGGCAAGCGGATCCATGACCAGGCCGAGGTGCAGGCAGAGCTGCTCCAGAGAGCAGGGCATCCAGGTGTAGATACCGGGGGTACCGGTCTGCAGACCGTTGAGGTAGGCAACGCAGAGCCCGAAGGTGCCGGCTGCAGAAAGCAGCGAAAGCGTGGCGGCCATGCGCGGGTGCTTGTGGAGGCATACCCAGTCAATGGCGGCAACAACCAGGGGCAGCAGCAGGAACAACCAGGGGAGATTCTGAATCATATTCATGCCGGTGATTTAGTCTTTAAGTGAGTTGAGAGCCGTGCTTTCCACCGTGCGACGCGCACGGAACATGGCTACGATGAGGGCAAGGCCAATGGCTACTTCAGCCGCGGCAATGCCGGTGATAAACAGTGAGAGTACCTGGGCATCATACACAGGAACTCCGGCGGTACCTTGCGCACGGGAGAATGCTACCAGTGCCACGTTGGCTGCGGTGAGCATCATTTCCAGGCACATGAACACCACGATGATGTTCTTGCGGATGAGCACTCCGGCAAGACCGATGGAGAACAGGAGTCCTGACAGAATCAGGTAATGTGCTAACGGAATCATGGTTGGGGAAGGGGATTAGTCTTTACGAATCTTGCGGGCGAGGGCCACAGCACCAACCGTGCCGGAAAGCAGGGCGAAGCTGAGGATGACGAAGGGGATGTTGTAGTGCGTGTAGAGGCACTTGCCAAGCAGTTTCACATCGGAGATGGAGGTGACCTTGGCGGCATCAGCATCACTGATGGCGGGGTTTTCCATGCGGGCAGCCGCTGCGGCGTTCAACTTGGGCAGGCTGCCGCCGTATTGGGCGGGTGCTGCAGGCGTTTCGCTGGCGGTGCGAGCCTCGCCGATGAGGAGTTCACCCACGCTGTCGCACAGGGAGTGCACCGGGCAGGCATTGTCGGTAGCGCCGGGGAGGCGCAGGGCTGTGATGATGATGAGCCCGGCAAAGAAACCTGCAACGAGCACACCCACTGCGGCGTGAATGTAGCTGCCGCGGCTCTGGCCTTCGTCGTGGATGTCAAGCATCATGACCACGAAGAGGAAGAGCACCAGAATGGCACCTGCGTATACGATAAGCTGCACAATGCCCAGGAACTGAGCCCCCATGCCGAAGAAGATGGCAGCCACCATGGCAAAGCAGACAGCCATGCACATAGCGGAGTTTACGGGGTTGCGGTATGCTACCACACCTACAGCGCAGAGCACGGCAAGTGCTGCCAGCAGGTAGAACAGAATCTGACAAAGAGATGTTTCAAACATAACGGTAATTTATTTGTACTGGTTCCACTTGTTGACAAGACCCTTGCGAGTGCCGCCCAGTCGGTACAGGGTTTCCTTGTCGCGGATAGCCTGTTTGCGGTCGGTGAGGGTAATGAGGTATTCCTTGGAAAGGAAGATGGCTTGCTCCGGGCAGGCTTCCTGGCACATGCCGCAGTAAATGCAGCGCAGCATGTCGATTTCGAACTTGGCCGGGGCTTTTTCCTGTTTCTGGCAGTTGCTGGTGGCATCTACCTCACCGGGGGTGATGGTGATGGCACGTGCCGGGCAGATGAATTCGCAGAGCTGGCAGGAGACGCAGCGTTCGCGGCCGTCTTCGCCGCGCACGAGGGTGGGCGCGCCGCGGTAGTATTCCGGCAGGCGGGCATCCCAGCGTTCATCGGGGAACTGCATGCAGACGCCTACACCCTTGGTGCTGAAATCCTGTTTGCCGCGGCTCTTGCCGAGCAGGGAGAGCACCATGTGGCGCAGGGTGATGGCAAGCCCCTTCACGAGCTCGACCACGTACACCTTGTCCAGGATGCTGAACTTGGGGCGTTTGATTTTGATATAAGCCATATGAGGTAAAGTGTAAGGGGTTACTTGGTGAAGTAGAGAACGGCTGCGGTCAGGAAGATGTTGACCACGGTAATCTCCAGGAAATAGAGCCAGCCGAGCTTCATCACCTGGTCCCAGCGGAAGCGCGGCAGTGTCCAGCGCACCCACACGAAGAAGAAGATGAAGGCCAGCAGTTTGACGATGAACATGCAGAACTGGCAGAGCACAGCCAGCCAGTCGCAATAGGCGGACAGGGCGGCATCTGCACCGAAGCCGATGGACCAGCCACCCAGGAACAGGGTGACCACCACGGCGGAGCCGATGACCATGGCGGCGTATTCGCCCATGAAGAAGGAAGCAAACTTCATGGAGGAGTATTCGGCGTGGTAACCGGCCACGAGGTCGGTCTCACATTCGGCCATGTCGAACGGGGTACGGTTAGCTTCTGCAAATACGCAGGTTACGAAGATGATGAAGCTGATACCCAGCGGCAGCATCATGATCCAGCGCTGCAGGCTCAGACCCTCGCCCCAGAGGGGCAGGAGTGTCCAGCCGTTGTCAGCCTGGAACTGCACAATCTGCTGCAGGTTCAGCGTGCCGAACATCATGAGCAGCGGAATGATGGAAAGCCCCATGGCTACTTCGTAGGAAATGAGCTGGGCTGTGGCGCGCAGACCACCCAGGAACGGGAACTTGGAGTTGGAGGACCAGCCAGCCAGGGTCAGACCGTACACGGAAAGCCCGGAGATGGCGAAAATCCACAGCGGACCGATGTCGAGGTTGGCAACACACATGGAGATGTGGCCGAACTCGGTGTTCACCTCAGAGGCGAAGGGAACCACGGCGGCTGCCACCAGGGGCGGACCCAGTACCAGCATGGGAGCGAGGATGAAGTAGAACTTGCGCACATAGGAGGGCGTGGTCTCCTGCTTCAGGAAGAGCTTGCCGCCGTCCAGACAGGGCTGAATGAGGCCGAAAATCGGGATTTCGCGGTCAAGACGCAGCCAGGTGCAGAGCTTGGCAATCCAGCTTGTTTCCGGAATGCCGAAGAAGTGCAGCCAGTTCTTAAGCGGCTGCTTCTCCTTGCTGCCGAAGCGCTCCAGCAGGAAGAGCGGCAGACCTGCGCGGTTGGGACCGGGGCGGTCCTGAATCCAGCCGGCCACGCGGCGCTCAATCCACACGGAGAGCACCACAAAAGCCAGAATAACGGC
Source organism: uncultured Akkermansia sp. (assembly GCA_904501915.1). Classification (GTDB taxonomy): domain Bacteria; phylum Verrucomicrobiota; class Verrucomicrobiia; order Verrucomicrobiales; family Akkermansiaceae; genus Akkermansia. Next base: position 10,757 of record CAJGCV010000019.1, read on the forward strand.
AAACATGAGTACCAGCTTAATCAGCGTATGAATCAGGTAGAACCAGATTTCATTGCTCATGAGGCTGTTATACCAATCGATGATAGCGTCCATTTGAGGTATGAGGTGTTAGCGGTTTATTTCTTGGCTTTTTCGCGTTCGATGAGGGGGATGGTAACGCCGGTCTCGAGCACTACCTTGCCTTCGTTGCCGATGTTGCCCCAGGTGATGCCGTTGAGCTCTTCGAACTCCTGGGCCATTTCGTCCAGCACGGACATGGGGGTGGGGCAGGCGATGACGCGTACGCAATCGCAGCCGAGACCCTCAGAGAGGTTGCGGCAGATTTCCCAGTCGGAGCGGGACTCGCCGATGGGCTCGATGGCTGTGTTGAGGCGCTGGATGCGACCGGTCACATTAATCATGGTGCCGTATTTTTCAGCGAAGGTGACACCGGGCAGCACAACGTCTGCAGCTTTGGTGGTGGCGTTTTCGCTGTGGTTGACAACCAGGAGGTATTCGAGACCTGCGAGGTCTTCTGCGGTGAAGCCGGCTTCCTCGGTCAGGTCTTCGCCCAGCACAATCATGAAGCGGATGCTGTTGTTGCGCACGCCGCGGCGGATGTTGGCAAGACCGGCACCGGTCTTGCCCAGAATGAGCTTGGCGCCGTTGGAGTTGGGGTTGCGGTCATCGCTTACCAGCATGCCGTCGTTCTCACCCTTGCGGGGGACGATGTCCATCTTGGTGATGCCGAGCTGCTTGGAAAGGGCTCGCACCATGTAGAGCTCCTCGTTGGTCATGCGGGCAGAGCAGATGAGGGCTGTTTCGGAGGGGGCCATGCGGTGCAGCTGTTCCACCACCATGTTGAGGGTGGCATCCCAGGTGGAGGGGCGCTGGTCTGCTCCGGCATCCGTCTTCACCAGCGGGGTGGTGATTCGGGTGACGGCGTTGATGAACTTGTAGTTGAGGCGGTGGTCATCGGGCATCCAGCAGCTGTTCACGGCGTCGTTCTGGCGCGGGGTGATGCGGTATACCTGCTGCTCGCGGGTCCAGATGTTGATGTTGGTGCCGGTGCCGCAGTTGACGTCGATGGTGGGTGTGCTCTTGAGGAACCACACGCGCATCTTGAATCGGAAATCCTTGCTGGTCATGGCACCTACGGGGCAGATGTCCACCACGTTCATGGAGTAGTTGCTGTCCAGCTGGGTGCCGGGGTAGCAGGCAATGGCATTGTGCGTGCCGCGGCCTACAACGCCCAGAACGTCCTGACCGGCAATTTCCTTCATGAAACGCACGCAGCGGCGGCAGAGCACGCAGCGTTCCTGGTCCAGGTTCACGCGCGGACCAATGGAGAGGTTCTTGCCTTTCTTGGTCTTTTCTTCGGTGAAGCGGTGGGTGCCGCTGCCGTAGTCGGTGGTGTATTCCTGAAGTTTGCATTCGCCGGCCTGGTCGCAGATGGGGCAGTCCAGCGGATGGTTGGAAAGCAGGAATTCCAGCACGCCGCGGCGGGCTTCTTCGGTGAGTTTGCCTGTGGTGCGGATACCCATGTTCTCGGCCACGGTGTTGGCGCAGGCAATGATGGCGCGGGGCATCCAGCTGATGGGCAGGTAGCCGTCATCACCATATTGCGGGGTGGCGCCGGGGGCGAGGCGGGCGGGCATGCCTTGCTCCACCAGGCACATGCGGCAGGAGCCTGCCACGGAAAGCTTGGGGTGGTAGCAGAAGCAGGGTACGTGCGCGCCCACGGAGTTGCAGGCGTCGGCTATGCGGGTGCCCTTCGGGAAGCGGTACCACTTGCCGTTGATCTGGACGTTCACCTTGCCTTCGGCGGCGGCGGCGTCTTTCGGCAGAATTGCGGGGGGTGTACTCATCTTGGTTCAGTAAAAGGTTTTAGTCTTCGCGGGTGAGGAACTTGCGGGCCTCCTTGGCCTCGGCGGAGTGCGGCTTGAGTGCGTTGATGGGCTTGGTAAGCGCCAGGAACTCCTCACGGAACTTGGTGACAAATGCCTGGGTGGGCCAGGAGCAGGCTTCGCCGAAGGCACAGACGGTGCGCCCGCAGATGTTGTCGGCCACGCTCTTGAGCAGGTCTACATCTTCCGGAGAGCCTTTGCCCTCGCAGATGCGGGTGGAGAGTTTGAGCATCCAGGGGTTGCCTTCGCGGCAGGGTGAGCACTGGCCGCAGGATTCCCAGGCGTAGAAACGGTTAAGGTTGTTGAGCATCTTGGGCATGCTGCGGCTGTCGTCCATGACGATGATGCCGCCGGAGCCGCTCATGGAGCCGTGCTGGGCGATGCTGTCCAGATCCAGCGGTACATCAAAGATGCTCATAGCGCGTACGGAGCCGTCGCTGTTGCGGCCTTTGAGCACTTCGTCGCAGCGCATCACCTTGGCAGATGCACCACCGGGGATGATGGCTTTGAACTTGCGGCCGCGCTTGGGCCCACCGCATACATCATACAGCAGCTCGCCAAAGGTCATGGAGCCGGAGATGATTTCGTAATAACCCGGGCGCTTCACGTCGCCGGAGACGCCGATGATGCGGGTGCCGGGGGAGCGCTGCGCTCCTTCAGCGGCGTAGGCTTCGCCACCGCGCATGAGCACCTGGCGCACCTGGCAGAGGGACTCCACGTTGTTCACAATGGTGGGGCACCCATACAGACCGATGGCGGCGGGGAAGAAAGGCGGCTTGATGCGCGGATACGGGCGCACGCCTTCAATGGAGTTGATGAGGCCGGTTTCCTCACCGCAGATGTAGGCGCCGGCACCGCGGTGCAGGATAATTTTGAGGTCATACCCCTTGCCCAGGATGTTTTCGCCCAGGAAGCCGGCTTCTTCGGCCTCCTTGAGTGCCTTCTGCATAATCCTGGCAGCCTCGGGGAATTCTTCGCGCATGTAAATCACGCCGAAGTGGGCCTGCACGGCATAGCAGGCAATAATCATGCCTTCGATGAGCTGGTGCGGGTCCTGGTGCACCACAAAACGGTCCTTGAAGGTGCCGGGTTCAGATTCGTCGCAGTTGCAGACCACGTAGACGGGCTTGGTGTTGCCCTTGGGAATGAAAGTCCACTTGACACCGGTGGGGAAACCTGCACCGCCACGGCCGCGCAGCCCGCTCTTCTTCACCTCCTCGGTAACGGCGGCGGGTTCCATTTCCATGGCTTTCTTGAGGGTTTCGTAACCACCATCCTTCATGAAGCATTTGATGGAGGGGTCGTAGCCCTTGCGGTCGATGTTGCGGAAAATGCGGCGGGTTTCGCGCGGATGCGGTTCCTTGCCGGGTTTGTATGTGATTTCGCTCATGGTTCGCTAAGGGGGTTACTTCTTGGGCTGGTGCTTGGCGATAATCTCGTCAATCTTCTTGGTGGTCACCTCGGAGTAGAGAACGTCGTTCACCATGACATTGGGGCCGAAACCGCAGTTCGCCAGGCATTCCACCGGTTCTACGCTGAAGAGACCATCCGGGCTTACCAGCATGGGTTCTTCGTCACTCATGTCGGCGTAGTTCACGCCAATCTTCTCGCAGATGTAGGGGATGAGTTCCTCGCCACCGGAGAGGGAGCAGGCGATGGTGCGGCAGACACGGAAGTGGTATTTGCCCGGGCACATGGTGTGGATACCGGGGTAGAATGTGACGATGCCGGCCACGTGGATGGGTGTGCTGTTGCACATTTCAGCAATCCAGGGCATGGCATCGGCGCAGATGAAGCCGAATTTTTCCTGCACCAGGTGAATGATGGGGAGCACGGCGGATTGCTCTTTGCCTTCCGGGTACATGGCAACTATTGCCTTGGCTTCCTTGACCAGGGCGGGGGTTACCTTGAACTTGGGGAAGTACTGCTCACCGGGAGACGGCTTGGCTGCCGTAATGGCGTCAATCGCGTTAGGGGTATCAGACATGGTAAGTGGTTTCGTTGTCAGAGAGTTTTTAAATTCGGGTTAGCGGTCGCATTCGCCCTGCACGAAGTCGAAGGAACCGAGAATGGCGCCTACGTCGCTCACCAGGTGACCGGGCAGCAGCTCGGGCAGGATGGAAAGGGTGCAGTAGGAGGGGCTGCGCATCTTGAGTCGGTTGGCTATGCCGCCGCCCTGCGAATCCAGGAAGAAGCCCAGTTCGCCCTTCGGGTTTTCTGCTGCAAAGTATACCTGGCCGGCCGGGGCGTTCACGCATTCGGTGGTCACCATAAACTGGCGGATAAGTTCTTCTATGCCCTGCATGGCGTCTGCCTTCCGGGGCAGGATGCCTTTGTCCAGCTGCACCCAGATGGGGCCGCCCGGCATGGTGGCAATCACCTGGCGGATGATGCGGACTGACTGGCGGATTTCCTCCATGCGCACCTGGAATCGGGCGTAGCAGTCGCCTTCTTCTGCCACGGGCACATCGAATTCGTACTTCTCGTAGCCCAGGTAGGGGTTGGTCTTGCGCAGGTCGCGGTTCACGCCGCTGGCGCGCAGGTTGTTGCCGGTCATGCCGTTCTGCAGGGCCATTTCCTTGGTGATGACACCCACGCCAACGAGACGGTCGATGAAAATCTTGTTGTGCAGCAGGAGTTTCTCCATTTCATCTACGGTGCGCAGGGCGCTGTCGCAGAAGTCGAGAATCTGTTTTTCGATGCCTTTGGGCAGGTCTCGCGTCATGCCGCCGATGCGTGTGTAGCTGGAGGTGAAGCGGGCGCCGCAAATCTGCTCGTAGAGGTTATGCACGCGTTCTTTTTCTTCGAAGGCGTAAAGGAAGGCGGTCATGGCGCCGGTGTCCATGGCGTACACGCCTGTGCCCAGGAAGCAGGAGGATATGCGGGAAAGTTCGCAGCAGAGTACGCGAATAGCCTGGCCGCGCTCCGGCAGCTCCCAGCCCAGCAACTTTTCTACGGCGCATGCGTAGGCTATGTTGTTGCTCATGGGGGCCAGGTAGTCCATGCGGTCTGTGTAGGTCACAAACTGGTTGTAGTGGCAGTTCTCGGCAATCTTCTCCATGCCGCGGTGCAGGTAGCCGATAACCGGGTCACAGGATACAATCTCCTCACCGTCAATCACCAGCTTCAGGCGCAATACACCGTGGGTTGCCGGGTGCGAGGGGCCTACATTCAGTGTTACCAGCTCGCCGCGGTCATCTGCGTCGTTCTTCAGATAATCCATCGCAGCACTTGCTACATCAGGCACTTGTATAAATTTTGTCGTGTTCATAACCTGGGTATACGGGGCCTCCTGCGGCCACACTTACGCGCAGATATTAAACACCTTTCCTGTGTAAAGTGCAAGCCTAAAGTCGCCCCCGTTTACTGAATTGTGGGGCTTTATTTGTGTTAGTCAGGACAAACAGTTGGATAAAAATGGGATTAAGTCACGCTTGCTTCTTGTAAATGGCAGGGGAGAGAGTATGATGAGGGCATGAGTCAGGTAACAGCAGAGCAGCTTGAAATGGTGCGCCGGTGGGCGGCAGAAGGTGTGGATTTGAACGGTATTCAGAAACGCCTGGCAAGCGAATGCGGGGTGCATATGATGTATATGGATGTGCGCTTTCTGCTGCTGGACCATGGTATTGAGATTGCCACGGCGGCAGCACCTGCTCCGGTGAAGAAGGAAGAGCCTGCAGCGGAGACCGTGGTTCCGGAGCCTGTTCCTGCGCCAGCGGCGGGTAAGCCTGTGGTAACCCTGGATGAGCTGATGCTGCCCGGGGCCCTCATTTCGGGTAAGGTGACTTTCCCCTCTGGTACGCACGGAGCGTGGCAGATTGATCAGTTCGGGCGTTTTGCCTGGAGCGATTTGAGCGGTCAGCCTACACCTGAGGAATTGCAGGCGTTCCAGATGGAGTTGCAGATGCTGCTCAGCCGCGCTTGAGGCCTCTCAGTCCCTCTTATTTGCAACAACAGTACTGAAGCCCTGTGTCTCGACAATAAAGATTCCCATGTGCCGGGTTTGATTTATTGAAGTTCTTGTAAACAAAACCCCGGTCTGTATGTTAACAGACCGGGGTTTTTCTAAAATGGGAGAGGAGAAGTTAATTAGTCTTCAGACAGACGGCTGTATTCGCCGTACTTGCTTTCGAAGCCGATTTCCTCAGGGAATTCGGAGAAACCGCCCCATACATTGTATTCCTTCAGACCGCTGCGACCGCAGGAATCCTGATAGGGGGGCTTGTAGGTGCACTTGTAGGTGGGAGCCCAGAATGTCACCAGCTCGTAGAAGCCGTAACCAATGCGGGCGAAAGAACGGCCGAAACCATCTACCACACCGACGGAGTAGCCGCCGTAGTTGCCTTCGCGTGTGTTCCAGCGGATGATGGAGGTGGGAACTTCTTCCAGGGCGTAAACGATATTGCCGAGAGCGCGCCCGAGTTTACGGGTAGCGGTGTACTCAGAGGCGGGCGGCGCCTGGAAGTCGGCGTAGGCTGTGCCGGCAAGAGCTAAGAGAATTGTAGAAAGGAGTAAGCGCTTCATGACAGAATCACAAATATCACATCGTTCCATTTGTTGCAAGCAAAAAAGTCAGTTTTTGCCCGTTCAGGAATGAAAAATTATCACAAAATGTCTGAAATGGACGTCTGGGTTTCTTCATCCGTGAGGTAACAACCGGGGTCAGAGCCATACCAGTGGCCGTTGGCAAAGGCTGCGCGGGTGCGGAAGCCGCCGCCGCAGAGCGCGAAATGCCTGCAGGTGGCGCAACGGCCGCTGAGCTTTTTCTGGCGCTCCAGCGGGTCATCACTGCCACGCAGTTCCTGGAGTACTTGAGCGCTGGGTTCCTGGGCGGCTTCCCACACATCGGAGAATTTCTGGTTTTTTACATTGCCCAGGGTTACGCCTTGCCAGAACTGGTCGGGGTGAATGTTGCCCTGCGTGTCGATATTGGCGATGCCCCGGCCGGAGCTGTTGGCTCCGCCTCCGTTCCAGGTAAGCAGCCGCAGCGTCTCCGCTGCCTGGGGATGCCTCTCGCGCAGCTGGCGCAGCAGCAGGTACACGCCATCCGCAGGTTGGGTTACGGTGAGCAGTTCGCGAGTCTGTCCTGCGGCATGCCAGGCTTCCGCGCGTGCGATAAGCATATCGAGTGCGGCGCGGGCTTCCTCCGGCTTCAGGCTCGCGACATCCACCCCGCGGCCAGTGGGCACAAGGTGGTAGAAGCAGACGCGCTGAATTCCCTCCTGCTCGATGAAGTTGAGAATCTGCTCCATGCTCTGCACATTGTTGCGGGTGAGGGTGAGGCGCAGGCCGGTTTTCTGGCCGACTTCCTCGCAGAGTTTGAAGCCGCGGATAGCACCGTCGAATGCGCCCTTAACACCGCGGAACTTATCATGCACGGCGCCGATGCCATCCAGCGAAATACCAACGTAGGCCACCCCCAGGTCCTTGAACATGCGGGCATATTCGGGGGTGATGCGGGTTCCGTTGGTGGAGATGGTGACCTTGAGCCCCTTTTCCGTGGCGCGCTGCAGAATCTGCGGCAGCTGCGGGTGTAGCAGCGGTTCGCCGCCGGAGAGGAGCAGGGCATTCACCTTGTAGTCGGCAAGGTCGTCAATCACGGCGCAGCATTGCTCCCAGCTCAGCTCGCCCGCGTAGCGCTCGGCGTGCGAATCGGCATAGCAATGCACGCAGCGCAGGTTGCAGGTGCGGGTGATATTCCACACCACAATGGGTTTGCGCACGCGGGAAGAGGTCGGCATGCAGGCGGCAGTGCTGCTGTGGGGGGCGTTGCTGCCGTGGCCCAGACCGTAGCGGATGTGGTCGGCGGGCTGGGCGGCACCCGTCCAGAGTTTGGTGATGTTAATCATGGCTGGGGAGAAGCGCCGCGCAGGACGGCAGGAATATAGTTGCAAAGGGGTTCGGCGGCCATCATATCGCTGCAGCTGCCGTAAGAGCGGGCGCGGGAGCCACCGCACACGCGGCGGTACTCGCATTTGCCGCACTTGCCGCCCAGCGCATCGTCGTTGCGCAGCTGCACAAAGAGCGGGTGGTTGCGGTAGATATCGGCCAGGTTGTCGGTGCGCACATTACCGGCGGTGATGGGCAGGAAGCCGCTGGGCTGGATTTCGCCCACGTGCGAGATGAATACCACGCCCTTGCCATCGCGCGTGGGCACCATGTGGCGTGGGGCGGGGGCGCCCTGTCCGCGGGCGGCCTGCATCATGGCACGGCGGTAGTGGTGCCCCTCAGTGGTCTTGATGGCGAAGGGTAGCTCGCTGCGTAGCTCCAGCAGCCGCTGCCAGAGGGCTTCCAGCTCATCGGCGGTGGGCAGTTCATCCAGCGTGGCGCGCCCGGTGGGTACCAGCAGGAATACGCTCCACACATCCGGCTGAATCTGCTTGAGAAGTTTCACGAATTCCTCCAGTTCCGGCAGCGTGGTGCGGGAGATAGTGGTGTTAATCTGCAGCTGGATGCCTGCTTCCTTGGCCATGCGGGCAGCCTGCAGTGTGCGTTCGAATGTGTGCGGCACGCGGCGGAAGGTATCGTGCGTCTCCTGCGTAGCACCGTCCAGACTCAGGCTCATGCTCACCACGCCTGCCTGGCGAAGTTTGTGAAAATCGGCGTTGATGAGTCGGTTGGTCGCTGCCGGGCTCAGAGCCACGCGCAGACCTTTACCTGCTGCACGCTCGATAATCTCGAAAATATCGCGCCGCATCATCGGGTCGCCACCGGTGAGTACCAGCATGGGCGGTGCCAGCTCGGCTATGGTATCCACCAGCGCCAGTGCTTCCTCGTGGGTCAGCTCCTGCGGGTGCGCCTGGGGCTGGGCAATGGCACGGCAGTGTCGGCATGCCAGGGCACACGCCCGCGTCACCTCCCAGAAGAGAATGAACGGGCGTTCAGCAAAATCGCACATCGGTGGGTGATTCGGCTCGGTCACGCGCGCATTGTACACGCTCGCGCCCGCCTTGGCAAGCCCGTTGTGTGTTTGTTCTTTGTCTTGTAATTTCCGGGTTTATCAGAAGTCTCCTGAAAATGATTGAGGCGTGGAACTATAATCCCGTGTTTCTTTAACTAGTTAAACTGTCTTCCTCGCTGCGACAGCCGGAATGCTGCGAGGAACTTCGATTTAACGGGCTTTTACGCGAAAACTTTGGTTTGCTTGTGGGAAAAATTTAGAAATCTGCGACAAAAAACTTGACAGGAACCTGCAATTGCTGTATCTTGCCTGCCCGTTCCCGGACAATTTATCAACAACGAAAGAAATATCATGCGTTCCGTATCTGTACGTAAAGGTGAACCGATCGATCGCGCTCTGAAGCGCCTTAAGACCAAGCTCGACACCGAGGGTATCCTCGAGGAGATGCGCCGTCGTCGCGCTTTTGAGAGCCCCATGGATGAGAAGCGCCGCAAGGCTCGTTCCGCCAGCAAGCGCAACAAGGTGAAGTGGCACTTCACCAACAAGGAGGAGATTCCGGCTGCTGCCGTGACCCCCGCTGTTGAAGCCTAAACCTTAGTGTTCGGGAAACTTTCTGAAAAGGACAAGCTGTTCGGCTTGTCCTTTTTTTGTCAGTATAATGCGCGCGCTTGCAGCATTGCGGCGAATTTGTTATGCTTGGCGGCATGGCTGAAGTAAAGTCAGGATTGAGATTGACGGATAGTGTGCCAGGACGTCTGGCAGGGTGGGCGCTGGCTGTGCTGTGGGTGTATGCCATGGCTGCTGTAGATGCTCATTCGTTTACGGCGTATCCGGCATGTGTGGCGCTGGCTGTGGTGGTGTTTCTGGTGTTGCTGGGGGTGTTAATGGGTCGCCGTGTGGTGCGTATGAGGTGGCTCAGCTGGTTTTCTCTTGCTGCCGGTGGGTATTTTCTGCTGCGTTGTGTGAACAGCTATGCCTTGACGGATTCATGGGGGGATGAAGCCATTATTCTGGCGGCTATGGTATATTATGTTGCGGGTGTCTATGTGGCCCAGAATCAGAGATATGCGTCATTGTTTATCGTGCTGGCGGCGGCGTTGGTAATCAATGGGGCGGCTTTCTGGGCGACGCGCCAGCCGTGGTTCTGTTTTGAGTGGACCGGGCGCGCTCAGTTTACCCCGGAGGGCGGGAATCGGGTGCCTGTCTCGTTGTTTGTCTACAAGAACTTTGCCGGTTTTTTCTTTGTTGTCGGGGGTATGGCGCTGGGTGCCTGGGCAAACTGGACTTTAAAGGGGTGGCGGAAGGCTCTTGCCCTGGCTCTGGCTGCGGGGAGTGTTGCCATTTCATTTTGTTGCCATACGCGTGTCCCCTGGTGTATTCTGCCTGTGGGATTGGTGATTCTGTGGGTGGGGGATGTACTGCAGCAGGTGTTTGCTGGTAAAAAAATCAGCACGGTGAGTTATGGAATAGGCTTTCTGTTTCTGGTTGTGTCAGTGGCTGCTGTGTGGGATTTGCTGGCCGGAAATCATGTGGGGCAGCTTTTCAGTGATGCTGACTCTCATTTTCGTTATGAAATGTGGGCGGCGGTATGTGAAACGCTTCCGCAAGCTCCCTTGTGGGGATATGGCGCAGGTGCAACGGAGTGGGAGACTGTGCCGTACCTGAATTCGTGGGCTATTCTGAATTACGCGCATAACGATTATTTGCAGCTTTGGGCGGATTATGGCCTTATAGGTGTTGGTCTTGCGGTGGTTATGCTGTTTATGCATGCTGCACAGGCTATACGCTGTGTGAGCTCCAGTGTGGTGAACGAAAAACGCAGGGCATTGGTTGCAGTTGCAGTTGTAGTGTTGATTTGTATGGCTGCGTATGCGGCTGCGGATTTTCCGTGCCACTCTTTTGCGCTTATCTGCATGTCGGCTTTTGCATGCGGGGTGTTGGCGTCTCCGTTCCCTTATGAACGGGATGTGATGGCAGCGTCTCGGAAAAATGTCGCGCCTGATATTGTTCAGGTAAAAGCCCAGCGCTGGCCCGGTAAAATAGTTCTGGTTGTTCTGGCTTTATGTGTGGCAGGTATGAGTGTGCAGCTGGGGAACAGACTCCAGCCTGTATGGATGAAACAATGGGAGTATAATGCCCTGAGTAAATCCGGGGAGGATGAGAAGGGGACAGCCCGCCGCTCGATGATTGCTGAGCTGCTTCATGTGTATCCGGCTCCTGCTCTGATGGATACGTATTACATGCTGCCGCCTCCCTATGCAGCTCTGGAGGAGCAGGAAAAAATGTTACGCACTGTGCTGGCTGCTAATCCGCGCCAGCGTTTCACTGCTCTTATGTTGGTAGATGTCCTTGACAAGCTGCAGCGCTATGAGGAATCTGAACGTATGTATCGGAATATGTACGTCGGTGATGGTATGGGTAACACCTGCCTTGCGCGTTGGCACTCGTATTACGCGCACCATTTGTTGCTATGGGGATGCCATGAGCTGCGCACCGGGCATCCTGAACGTGCTTTGTCATTGCTGGATTATGCGCTCATCATGCATAAAAAAAATTATATTCATTTCCGGATGCCGTATCGCGGTGGTGAGCAGCCGTGGATGCAGCATGGGGGAATTAAGTCTTATGTTCCGAAGCTTATCAAAGATGTGCAGAAGGATGTGCAATTTATGAAAAAGCTGGGTATTCAGCCAGATGATGCCTGGCAGTTGCCTCTGGAACCAGGCGGAAAGCCCGCGCTGTACCGGAGGCTTCTGGATAAAACATCCCGCTGAACGTTTTGGCAGAATTGGAAAAAGTAAAAAAATATCCGCTTGCGAGTGTTTTCCGCTTGCAAAAGCAGAAAAAAAATGCAATATAAAAGGAAATCCGCGCTAGCGGCGCAAGACTTACTGACGTTATGAGTACTCCTCCTCTTCCTCCGACCCCTCCTCGCCCGGTTCCTCCCACGGCTCCTGTGCCCCCTGTAGCCCCACGTCCTGTGCCGCCCACGGCTCCGCGTCCAGCTATGCCTGCAGCTCCTACTGCGCCTATAGCTCCGCGTTCGGTCGCTGTCCCTCCTTCTGCGCCTCGTGCTGCGGCTACTGTGCCGTTAGCTCCGGCAGCTCCTGCCCGCCCGGTAGCTCCTGTGCCTCCCTCGGCTCCTGCCACTCCGGCTCGTCCGGCCGCTCCGGTTCCGCCTACGGCTCCGCGCATGACGCCGACCATGCCCTTGCAGGTGCCTACACGTCCCATCATGCCGTCTGCTCCTGCCGCTCCGGTTCCACCTACGGCGCCTGTTGCTCCTGCAGCCCCTGCCGCTCCGGCAGCTCCGGCTGTTCCTACGGCAGCCCCGGTTCCTCCGTCCTCTCCTGTGGCCCCCACGGCAATGCCAACGGCCACTACAGCCATGCCCACGGCTACGGCTCCGCTGCCTGCCAAGTCTGCCAAGCCGGCTAAGCCTGGTGTCAAGTCCGGTGCCAGCAAGCCTGGAGCCGGTGCCAGTAAGCCTGGTTCCAAAAAGAAGAAGCAGGTGGAGGTTGTCGAAGAAGAGGAAGAGGAGAAGAAGCCCACGCACCCCACAGTGCTGATTGTTTCAATCATTGCACTGCTGGCTGCTCTCTACTTCGCTTTCCAGCAGTACACCATTGACGGCACGTATGGCCGCGCCAGTGAACCCACCTTCGGTTGGCCCGCTGATGGCTCTGGTGATGCTGCAGATGCCTCTGCTGAGGAAGAATCCGCTTCTTCCGAGGAAGAGGAAGCTCCTGCTGAGGAGGAAGAAGCCGAAGAGGAATCCGAAGAGGAAGAAGAATAATTTTTCAACGGATTCGGCATTCTCTGCATCTCATCCCTCATCATGGCATTACAGATTACAGACAGCAATTTCGCATCGGAGGTCCTCGAAAGTCCCGTGCCAGTGCTGGTGGATTTCTGGGCTCCCTGGTGTGGTCCCTGCAAGATGATTTCTCCCATTGTGGATCAGATTGCGGTGGAGCTGGCCGGGCAGGCCAAAGTCTGCAAGGTGAATGTGGATGAGGATACCACCCAGGAACTCTGCAACCATTACAACATCCGCTCTATTCCCACGCTCATGTTTTTCCGCGGCGGGGAGCTGGTGGATACCGTGGTGGGTGCCACCTCCAAGGAAAATCTGGTGGCTCGTCTGCGAGCCTGCATGTAACGCAACCGCCACCGCATGAAAGTCTAAAAAATGCAGCACCGCCGGTGGCCGAGCCTCTGGCGGTGCTTTGATTATCAAAACAACAATACACCAAAAAACACATATGGCACTCAAAGAAGTAACTGAGAGCACGTTTGAGGCAGAAGTCCTCAAGTCCCCCGTACCCGTCCTGGTGGATTTCTGGGCCACCTGGTGCGGCACTTGCAAAATGATGATGCCCGCCGTAGAACAGGTAGGCACAGCCCTGGGCGCAGAGGCAAAGGTGGTCAAGGTAGACGCTGGTCAGCCTGCCGGTCAGGCTATCGCCGTACGCTACGGCGTGCGCTCCCTGCCTACCTTTATCATCTTCAAGGGAGGCGAGGTGGTCAACACCATTACCGGCATGACCACTAAGGACAAGCTTATCGCCGCCATTAAGGCTGCCTGATTCAACTTTAAAAGAATGCAGCACCTTGTCGCTTAGGTGACAAGGTGCTTTTTCTTGCTTTTTGTGCGGAATCTGGTAGAATCCCGCGCATGAAAACAACGACATTGATTGCCGCTGTAAGCATGCTGCTTCCGCTGGTGCAGGCTGCTGTACCTTCCCATTTCTCCGACCGGGCCAAGGAAATCCTGTCCGATTCTGTGGCGGTGCAGCCAGGAGAACATCCGCTCAATATCGTCTATTTCCTTGGAAATGACAACGAGCCGGTTGCAGATTATGAACGCCGCCTGAGCGAAATTATGCACTATGTGCAGCAGTTCTATGCTAAGGAGATGACCCGCAATGGATTCCCTGGTCGCAGCTTTGGTATGCAGATGCTGGAGAACGGCAATGTGAAGTTCCACCTGGTGCGCGGGAAACACCCGCACCGCGAATACGCCTACGCCACTGGCCATGGTAAGTGCCTCGAGGATATTCGCGAGTATGCCGCAGCTCATGCCAATACCATCTGCAGCGACCACATTCTGGTCATCATGCCTACTTTCCATGATGAGGAATACAACGATCTGCAGCCTGGCGGTGTGCCGTTCTATGGTCTGGGGCGCAACTGCTTTGCCCTTGACTACGCTCATTTCGACCTGCGCCACCTGGGGCAGAACACCCACGAAGGCCGCCTCCTTACCAAGTGGCTCGGCGGGCTGGCACACGAGCTGGGCCATGGTCTTAACCTGCCGCATAACGAAGGTACGGTGAGTGAGAAAGCAGCCCTGGGTACACCGCTCATGGGTGCTGGTAACTACACACTGGGCATGAAACCAACCTACCTCACGCTCAATTCTGCGCGTCTGCTGGACCGCTGCCAGGTGTTTGCCCCCGCCGGGGATAAGACCGAGTTCTATTCTGAGTGCCCCGCTCCACAGGTGCAGGCCTCCAGCCTCAAATGGGAGGGCGATACCCTGAAGCTTGCTGTGACCTGCAGCAACTGCGAGTATGTGAACGTGCTGGTACAGGACCCTCCTTATCAGGTGAACCAGGACTATGATGCCGTGGCGTTCTGCACCGAGGCTCAGCCCGCGGCAGATGGCTTCTGCACCTACACGCTCACCATCCCCGTGGCTGAACTCGCTGCCCGCAGGAATACCGGCAAGGCCGAGCAGGGTATCGATATCCTGCTGGTGCAGAAAAACGGCAACCGCTACCGCTGGCGCACTGTGTTCGACTGGTCCACGCTGAAGAAGGACGACGTCATCCCCCTGACGAATCCCGGACAGATGTGGCAGGGATATTAACAAACAGAAAGGGCTCCATTCGGAGCCCTTTCTGTGTACGACCGACGCGATATGCGCACTGCGGTGAAAGTCCGCGAGGAGCCGCGATGATGCGGAATCCCAGACC
>CAJGCV010000020.1 GCA_904501915.1 uncultured Akkermansia sp.
CAGGAAGGCGATGAGCCACATCCAGAAGACAGCACCGGGGCCGCCCATAGCGATGGCTACGGCCACGCCGGCAAGGTTGCCGGTGCCCACGCGGCTTGCGATGGAAATGGCAAAGGCCTGGAAGGAAGAGATGCGCTCCACGCCTTCTTCACGTTCCTCGTGCGTGCAGTTGCGGAACATGACGGGCAGATCACGCAGCATGGTGAGCTGCACGAACTTGCAGCGGATGGTGAACCAGATGGCGCAGCCAATGAGCATGGCTACGAGTACGTAGCTCCACAGGATGCCGTTTGCCCAGTCGATGAATTGTGTCAGGAAGTCCATAAGAGAGGTGCGATAAGTCCCGGTGACTATACCAGCTTAATTTTGAAAATCAAGCTTTTAATACGGAAATGGGGGATTCCTGCGTCGAATGGAGGCTTGTGCGCAAACCGATGCGGCATAATCCCGGGGCAGATTCTCCATCTATTGACATATCAGGCTTTCTGTGGTATTTTTCTCGCGTAACATACGTATAACAGGATTTTATGAAGAGATTGTTGGCTTTTTTGATTGCGGCTGTTGGTGTGGTGGCGGTGTCGTGTTACGCCACAGAACCGGAGGCGGCTGCGCAGGTGGCGGCAGAGGCTGCGGCGGCGGTTGAGCAGAAGTCGGCTTTCTGTGGTACGTTCTGGGCGCTGGCGCCGGCGTTGTTTGCTATTGTGCTGGCGCTGCTTTCCAAGGAGGTGTATTCCTCTCTTTTTGCGGGGGTGGTGCTGGGGGCGTGCTTCGCGTGCAATTTCTCGGCGCTGGATACGGTGGACTTTGTGGTGAACCAGGGGCTTATCACGGCGCTGAAGGATACGAGTGGTGTGTTTATCTTCCTGGTGATTCTGGGCGCGTTTGTGTGCATGATTAACAAGACCGGCGCGGCGCTGGCGTTCGGCGAGTGGGCGCAGAAGAATATCAAATCCCGCATAGGCAGCCAGCTGGCTACTTTTGTGCTGGGTATTCTGATTTTCATTGATGATTATTTCAACTGCCTGGCGGTGGGCAGTGTGATGCGCCCGGTGACGGATGCCAAGCGGGTTTCGCGCGCCAAGCTGGCGTATATCATCGATTCCACGGCGGCACCGGTGTGCATGATTGCGCCGATTTCGAGCTGGGCGGCTGCGGTTTCCCAGTATTCGGAAGGCACGGGGTATAATGGGCTGGAGCTGTTTATCCAGGCGATTCCGTACAATTTCTATTCGTTGCTGGCGCTTTGCTTTGTGCTGATGATTATTCTTTCGCGTTTCGATTTCGGCCCGATGGCGCGTTACGAGCGTAATGCGATTGAACATGGTGATTTGCACACGGTGTGCGCAGAGATAGAGGCCCGCGAGTCGATTGACAGGCCGGCTCGCCGCGGCAAGCTGGCAGATTTGATTGTGCCGGTGATGCTGCTGATTTCGATTGAGACCTTTGCTCTGGTGTATGTGGGTGGTATTCTGGAGGGCAAGTCTTTTGCTGATGCTATCAGCGCCACAGATGCCACGGTGGCGTTGCCCTGGGGGGCCATCATTGCGCTGGCGCTGGTGATTGTGTTCTATATGCTGCGTGGTACGCTCAGTTTCCGGGCGGCGATGCGTTGTCTGCCGGAGGGCTTTTGCGCGATGGTGCCGGCTATCCTGATTCTGACGCTGGCCACGGCGCTGAAAAACGTGACCACGGCGCTGGAGGCGCGTGAGTTCATTGCCGTGCTGGTGCAGAATTCGGCTTCCGGGCTGATGAATTTCCTGCCGGCGGTTATCTTTGTGGTGGCAGCGGTGCTGGCGTTCTCCACGGGTACTTCCTGGGCCACTTTCGGTATTCTCATTCCCATTGTGGTGGCTACGTTTGACCCCGCCAGCCCGCTCATGTTCATTGGCATGTCGGCGTGTCTGGCCGGCGCGGTGGCGGGCGACCACTGTTCCCCTATTTCTGACACCACCATTATGTCCAGCGCTGGTGCGCAGTGTGACCACCTGAGCCATGTTTCCACGCAGCTGCCGTATGTGATTACGGTGTCGGCGGTGTCATTCGTGGCGTTCCTGCTGGCGGGCTTTGTGCAGAACTGGTTTGTGGTATTCCCTCTGGCTCTGGTGGCGCTGTGGGTGGTGCTTTATATCATGAAGAAGCGCAGCGACCGCAGACAGCCCGAGGCGGAGTGATAGCAAGCGCTTATTCGCTGGTGGCAAAGGCTATGTCTGCCAGCGTGGCGCGGTGCATGCCCAGCGCCTGCACCAGTGCGCGGAAGAGCTGGAGCGAGCCAGCGGCGTCGAACAACGCGTCGTGCCAGCGGGTGTGGGCTGTGTCCTGCACCAGCGCGGTAACGGTGGCGCTGATGCCCAGCGCGTCGCACACGGTGGCGAGCGCGTGGTCGGGCAGGGAGGGGGCCGCCTGGCGGGCAAGTGCCAGCGTGTCTACCCAAGGGCCGAAGCCGTGCCCGGGAAAGCTCCTCAGAAAGCGTTTTTCGGTGGCGGGGTTGTGCCCCAGCACCACGGCACCGCGCAGCAGGTCGCGAATCTGCGGCCAGAGGGAGGCGTAGGCGGGGGCGTCGCGCAGCATATCGGTGGTGATTCCGTGCACCTTGGCGGCGCTCCAGCGCACCGGGCGGTGGCAGGCAATGTAGCTGCTGAAGAGCTGCGGGGAGTCGGAAAAGAGTTTTTCGACGCGCACAATACCAATCTGCACCGGGCAATCGGTTTCTCCGGGGGCAGTGCCGGCGGATTCAAAATCGATGGCCGCCCAGCACAAATCTTCCAGTGCAGTGGTTTTCACGGTTTATTTCTTTTCCCAGCCGCGGGCGGCTTTCATTTCGGCGCAGAGGGCTTCGTAATCGCAGGTGAGGAACTTGCCTTCGCGGTAGAGTTCATGGCCGTCGACCACGGTGAGTTTGTTTTCCAGTCCGGTGGCGGCGTATACGATGTTGGAAACGATGTTGTGCACGGGCTGCATGTTGGGGGTGGAGAGGTCCAGGGCGATGAAGTCTGCTTTCATGCCGGGTTCGAGTGTGCCGATGAGGGGGTCGTGCAGGGCATCGGAGCCGCCGCGGGTGGCCATGTCGAGCGCGGCCTGGGCGGGGCATGCTGTGGAATCGAGGTGCTGCACTTTCTGCAGCAGACTGGCCATGTACATTTCGCGCACCATGTTCTGGGCGTTGTTGCTGGCAGGACCGTCTGTGCCGAGCGCCACGGGGATACGGTAGCGCTGCATGGCACCAATGGGGGCTACGCCGCTGGCGAGCTTCATGTTGCTGGCGGGGTTGTGCACCACCGCACAGCGGCCTTCGGCGAGCAATTCCATATCGTGCTCATCGGCGTGCACCACGTGGAAGAAGGTGGAATCCGGCTGCAGCAGCCCCAGGCTTTCGCAGTAGGGAATGGGGCGCATGCCGAAGTTCTGCAGGCAGGTCTGGGTTTCGCTTGCCGTTTCTGCCAGGTGCATGCCGAACAGGGAGTGCGTTTCATCTGCCAGGGCGCGGCATTTCTGCAGCAGCTCCGGGTTGGTGGTGTAGGGCGCGTGCGGCAGCACTGCCTGGCGGATGCGCGGGTGGCCTTTCCATTCCTCTGCCTGCGCGCGCACAAGGTCGAAGTATGCCTCGGCGTCCTTGCAGGAGAGGGAGGGGAAGAACTGGGTGACGCTCTCGCCCATGACGGCGCGCATGCCCAGCTTGTCCGCCGCGCGGAATACGCTGCGCTGGTGCATGTACATGTCGTAGAACGCCGTGGTGCCGGTGCGTATCATTTCTGCCAGGGAGAACATCGCGCCCAGTTCAACCAGTTCCGGGGTGAGCCGCGCCTCTGCCGGGAAAATGTCCTGCGTGAGCCAGTCCATGAGGGCTTTGTCGTCTGAATACCCGCGCAGCAGGCTCATGGAAACATGCGTGTGGGCGTTGATGAGCCCCGGCATGATGACGGCGTGCCCCATATCGACCCTCCGGTGGTCGGGGAAGAGGATTTCGAGCAAGTCCGCATGCCCGACGCTGAGAATGCGGCCGCCTTCCACGGCAAGGGCGGCGTTTTCGATGATGTCGCGCGCGTCATTCTGCGTGACCACGTAGTCGGCGGTGTACAGGGAAATCATATAGTGAGCAGGGTGGGGGTGGGTTACCAGAAGAGGCCGGCGCAGGTGCAGATGGCCAGCCCGTACACGAAGTTGAACACGGCAATGCTGGAAATGAGAGCCGGGTGTTTTGCCAGGCTGTTCATCCAGTCGCGGAAGAGGTAGGGCTTGGCTACCCAGAACATGGCTACGGTGAGCACCGGATACCACCAGAGCGGAATCAGGATGCGCGAGAGCGGATCTTTCAAGAATGCCGCACTCATGGGCACAATGGCCATGAGCAGCAGGAAAAAGCCCAGTGCGCGGGCAAAGAGCTGCTCTTTGACCATGCTGCTCATCACAAACCAGATAACCGGGCAGAGCAGCAGCAGAATGCCACGCACGTTTTCAAACTCAAACAGGGGCATGCAGAGCACATTCCAGTCTGCCTTGAAGAGCAGCAGCGCTACCCAGATGAAATCCAGCCCGAGCAGTACGGTGCCGGCGCTGCTCTTGGCATGCACGCTGACCAGCTGGCGGCGGAAGTGCTCCGGGCAGAGCAGTACATACAGGCTCAGTAGCATGAGCACCATACCCATGGCGAAACCCGTGGGCGCGAGGGGGAGTGATTCGTAGATATGCATGGCGGGAAAAGCTTCAGGTGTGTCGGTTAGTCGTCCAGGTCGTCATCATCTTCCGTGGGCTGGGGTGAGTATTCGATGCGGGTCTGGGTGACGCGGCGGCCATCGGTGCCGATGACGGTGATGATGAAATCGCGGTGGCGAATCTGCTCGTTGCATTCGGGCATGTGCCCCAGGCGGTCGGTGATGTAGCCGCTGAGGGTGGAAATGCCGTTGTCTTTTTCGAAAGCGCCCAGCTCGGGCAGCTCTTCTTCCAGGTCAAAGAGCGCTATGCTTCCGCTGGCAATGTATTGTCCGTCGGCCACTTTGAAGAATGTGCGGGCGGCTTCCATTTCAAATTCATCCTGAATGTCGTTGCCCACAATTTCCTCCAGCACGTCATCCAGATACACCAGCCCCTGGGCTTCGCCATATTCATCCACCACCAGGGCAAAGTGGGTGTGCTCCTTGGCAAAGAAATCCAGCAGGGTATCCAGCTTCATGGTTTCGGGCACCACCTTGAGCTCCCGGCGTTCGAGCATGATGTCGCGTGTGCCGCTGTGCACCATCTGCAGCACATCTTTCACGTGCACCCAGCCTTTGGCGTGGTCCAGGTGGCCGGAAACCAGCGCAAAACGGCTGTGGCGGCTGGTGAGCACCTGCTCCAGCAGCTCATCGAAGCTCTTGTTGATATCCAGCACTTCCACCCTGCTGCGGGGTACCAGAATGTCGCGCACCGAGCGGTCATTGAGCTCCAGGGCGTTCATGGAAATCTCAGCCTCGGTTTCGGTTACTTCCTTGCTGCGGCCGCTGGCTTCTACAATGAGGGCGATTTCCTCTGCACTGTGGGATTCATTGGGCTCGTAGTGCGGGTCTACCCCGAACACGCGGTGCGCAATGGCGTTGGCCGTGTTGTTGAAGAGCAGAATAATCCACTTGGTGCACTTGGCAAAGCGGTGCATGGAAACCGCCGTCATGAGCGCTATCTGCAGCGGTTTGCGGATGGCCAGACTCTTGGGAACCAGTTCACCCAGCACCACGTGCGCAAAGGTGAACAGCGCGTAGGATATGGTGTAGGAAATCACATGCACCACCGTGGGGGTAAGGTGCAGCCAGTAGCTCAGCGGGCTCTCTATCAGGCTGGCAATGAAGGGCTCGCCCATGGCACCGAGTGCCAGTGAGGCAAAGGTGATACCCACCTGGTTGGCGGAAAGATAGGTATCCAGGTGGCGCACAATGTGCTTGGCGGTGCGGCGGCGGTGAGCCTGGGATTTCGTGTCGTCGCTCACCTCTGCCAGCTGGCTTTCGCGTACGCGTGCGCACGCGAATTCATTTGCCACGAAAAAGGCGTTCAGAAACAGAAAGAAGCTGATGCCGGCAACGAAGAGTATGATTTCGCCCACGCCGGGGTAGGTCCACTCCAGCTGCGCGATTTCCTCGGAGGTCAGAAAGAATTGCATGGTCAGGGTATGTTAAAGCTTTTCGTACACGCCCTCGTCGCGCTTTTCCATGACGGTGAACCCGGCTTTCTTCGCATCGCTGATGGAGAGCGGCGCGCTTATCTTCGGGACATTCACGTTGCCGATTTTTTTGCGCACCGGATTCTTGCAATACATGCAGTGCGTCAGCGGCGCCCTGTCTAACGGACGCATCAGTTCAAAGCCCTTGCGGCACATGCGGCAAGATCGCTCCGGGTCTTCCGGGTTTTCGGATATGTATTCGTATATCGGCATCGGCGTATATAAAGCAACGCGGGCTAGTCCGTATAGGATAGCCCGCGTGAAAAAATTGTCAAGTCTATATCAGGACTTACCAGCTGGACTTGGTGACACCGGGAATCATGCCGGCGTTGGCAAGTTCGCGGAAAGCGATACGGGAAAGATGGAAACGGCGCAGGAAAGCGTGACGACGACCAGTGAGCTCGCAACGGTTCACGAGACGCACGGGAGAAGCATTGCGCGGCAGCATCGTCAGACCGATGTAGTCGCCTTCAGCCTTCAGCTTGGCGCGGAGGTCTGCATAACGAGCCGCGACAGCTGCCTTCTTCTTGTTTCTTTCAATCCAGCTTTTCTTTGCCATAACTTTGTGGGCGGTGTATATACAGCATATCTGCATTTAAGTCAAGCGGAATTTGCTCCGATTTTTAAAAAAATAGCGTTTTAAGCCACTTTTATGAAAAAAATGCTTTTATTAACTCTTGGATTATGGTAGGAAATAGGTATGAAACGGCTGGCTATATACATAGTGATGTGCGGTGCGTCTCTGCAGGCCGCGGTGGAGTTTGATGAAATTTATGGGGATGGCATGGTGTTGCAACGCGGGCGCGAGATTGAGGTGCGCGGCAGCACAGATACGCCCGGCGAGGCTGTGACGGTGAGTTTTAATGGGCAGAAGGTGAAAGCAGCCATGAAGGGAAACCGCTGGGTGGCGAAACTGAAGCCTATGGAGGCGAATGCCACGGGGCAGGAGCTGGTGGCCAGCCAGAAGAGTGGCTCCGCCGCGGTGCAGAACGTGGTGGTGGGCGAGGTGTGGCTGGCCAGCGGTCAATCCAACATGTTGTGGCGGCTGAACCAGACTCCCGGCAATAAAGAGACTATTGCAAAGTCTGACAATGTGAATTTCCGCTTTTACCACAGTGAGCCGCAGGTGCATACCTCGCCTCCCCGGTACGATGCGAATCTGCTGAAACGTGTGCAGGAAAAGCGCATGTACGAAGGCGGCTGGGCAGTGAGCTCACCTGCCACAAGTCCGCGCATGAGTGCAGTTGCTTACTATTTCGGGCAGGCGCTGCAGCGCGAGCTGAACGTGCCGGTGGGTGTTATACACGTATCGCTGGGGGGCTCGAACATGCTGGCCTGGATTCCCCGCAGTGTGGTGCGCCGGGAATACCCGGGGTGTCAGGGGAGTGATTGGGTGAAGAGCAAGTATGCCAGCGCGTGGGTGCGCGGGCGTGCGCAGCAGAACGTGGGCCCCGGGGGGGATTTTTCGCTGCACCCGTACGCCCCTTCCTACCTGTATGAAACCGGGGTGGAGAAATGGGAGGGATTCCCCGTGGCTGGAACTATCTGGTACCAGGGCGAATCCGATGCCGAGATTCTGGACAATGATCAGAACAAAAAGCTGCTGAAGGATGTGATTACCTCGTGGCGCGATAAGCTGGGCAACCCGGATATGGCGTTCCTTCAGGTGCAGTTGCCGCGTATTAATGATAAGGCTCCACTGCGAGCCTATTGGCCGGAGTTCCGCCAGGTGCAGGCTGAGGTGGCAGATGAGCTGCCCGGTGTGGGGTGCGTGGTTACGCTGGACCTGGGTTCCACCAATAGTGATGTACACCCGCCCCGCAAGGTGGAGGTGGGCGAACGCCTGGCTGCCACCGCGCTCAAGGAGGTGTATGACCGCGATGTTGCGGCCTATGGACCGGAGGTTGCCGGCTTTAAGGTAAAAGGTAACAAGGTGGAGGTGCGTTTCAAGCATGCGGAAGGCCTGAGGACGACCAATGGCGCAGCCCCGGTCGGCTTTGAGCTGGCCGGCAGTAATCGGCAGTATGCGCCGGCTATTGCAGAACTTGCGGGTGATAAGGTCATCCTGACGGCGGATGAAATCAAGTCGCCGCGCTACATGCGGTACGGCTGGGCTGTGTTCCTGAATCCGAACCTGGTGAATGAGGCCGACCTGCCGGCGGCTCCATGCCCGGAGACTGACGGTAAGGTCCAGAAAAAGGGAAAGAAGGGCAAAAAGAAGAAAAATTGATACGCCCTGTTACAGCTTAAAGACTCTCCCAGGGGTGGCCAGTGGCTGTGCCGTAGGCGGGGTGCGCCCAGAGCCTGCGCGCCATGAGCCCGGGAGTGAGCAGCCCGAGCAGGAAACGCTGCCGCTGCGCCGGACGGTCAAATTCCGGCATGGGTTTGTCCTCCGTGCAGAAGACTGCCGCATCATATGGCGGCAGGGGCGGTGCCGGGGGCAGGGGGGCGGTGAGCCCCAGGCAGGCTGAGCAGTGTCCGCAGTGCGGGTGGGTGCTTTCTACAAAGTACTGCTCCAGGGCATCGTTCAGGCATGTGGGGGAAAGCAGCATCTGCACGATGGTGCGCTGCCGTTCCAGATCTGCTTCCCGCCGGCGGGAAAATGCCGCACACAGCTCTGCAGCCACCTCCCGGGCATCCGGGGCGGGCCGATTGGGCAGGCTGCGTAAACAAAGAGCCTGCTGCCGCATAGTGAGTTTCCATTCGCCCGATGCTTCGCATTCGTAGAGGTATTCCACGGCTTCTGCAAAACTGCAGTTCCATGCCAGCGCAGCGTCTTCCACTTCGCCATCCCGGTGTGCATCCAGCCAGCGTAAGCGTTCGCCTTCAGCGCTGGTGCGGCCATCGAGAATGGTATGGAGGGGGTACAGGGGCTTTATCTTGTAATATTTGCTGCCTTTGCTTTCCACGACAACGCTGTCCTGTATGGCCATAAGCACACGGGTGGGCACATCGTCTGGAATATCGCAGGTGGTGCCCAGTTCCCAGAGTGACACAACGCGCTGCCCGACAGGCAGTAACCAGCGGGCGCAGCGTAACACGCCCTCTGCATCCGGTTCTGCAGCGAGAATGCGGTTGCGCGCTTCTACTAAATCTGCGGCTTGCAGCAATACGAGGCTTGTGCAGGGTGCACCATCGCGCCCGGCTCGTCCGGATTCCTGCAGGTAAGCTTCCGGGGAAGAGGGGGTGCTCCAATGCACCACGGAGCGTACATCCGGCTTGTCAATCCCCATGCCGAACGCGATGGTGGCTACCAGCACAGTGATTTCGTTGCGCAGAAAGGCATCCTGCAGTTGCTCGCGCTGCTCTGCCGGCAGCCCGGCATGATAATGCGCGGCCAGTAAGCCATGCCGGGCAAGTTCTGCCGCAAGCCATTCGGTTTCCTTCCGGGTGCGGCAGTAGACGATGGCAGGGAGATGGTGCTGCTTTGCCAGAAATGCGAGTAACTCCGGCATGCGTTCCTGCACCGGGCGGCAGATGCGCGTGATGTTGGGGCGGTAGGGGGGGAGGACAACGCGGTTTTCTGGCGGAATGCCGAATGCTGCGCCTAAATCATGCTGTACCCGGGGAGTGGCTGTGGCAGTGAGTGCAAGTGTGGCATGTGGGCGCAGTTGCTTCTGCAATGCCGGCAGTTTCAGGTAATCAGGGCGGAAACTGTGCCCCCATTCCGAGACACAGTGCGCCTCATCGACTACAAGCAGGGCAACGCGCGTGCGCGCAAGCGCTTGCTGCAATTCGCGGTTTTCCAGGGATTCCGGGGCTGCAAACAAGATGCGGAGCTCTCCTGCGGCTATGCCAGCCAGCACCGCTGCGCGTTCCTCCGCCTCCAGGGTGGAATCAAAACGCGCGGCGCAGATGCCCACGCTGCGAAGGTTTTCGCATTGGTCGCGCATGAGGGCTATAAGCGGGGATACGACGAGCGATGTGCCCCCCAGCAGCTCCGCGGCAGCCTGGTAGCACAGGCTCTTCCCATGGCCGGTGGGGAGCACCCCCAGGGCGTTTTCTCCGGCCAGTACCAGCTCAATCAGCTGCCGTTGCCCGGCCCGCAGGGCGGCTTTGCCGAATTGCGCCAGTATGTGCGCCTCTGCTGCGGGGGTGAGTTCCATGCCCTGCATTCTACCACGCCTGCTCCTCCCCGCAAAGGCTATTTTACGCCTTAAAAATAGAAAAAGGAAGCTTCAATGAGGCAGATTAAAGTGAAAGGAACACCGGCAAATCTGAAACAGACCCACAGACTCATCCGAAGGTGATTTTTTTATTGCAAAACAAGAGCAGAGCCGCTAAAGTAGGACAGTGCGGATTCGTCTACCGCCACAGACAGAAAATAACCAAACCATAGAAAGATCCAGACAGATGAAGAAATTTGCCCTTGCGCTGATTGCAGCTGTATTTACCATAGGCTTTGCTCAGGCCCAGGAGCCGGCTCCCGCACCTGCTGCCCCCGCTCCCTGCGCCAAGAAGTGCTGCGCCAAGAAAGCAGAATGCCCGAAGAAGGCTGACTGCGGCACAGATAAATGCTGTGCCAAGGACAAGGTGTGCCCGGATAAGCCCTGCTGCGCCAAAATGAAGGAATGCCCCAAGCCCTGCGCTGCCAAAAAGGGCTGCTGCCCCAAGAAAGCATGCTGCCCTAAGAACGCATGTTGCCCCAAGAAAGCATGCTGCCCGAAAAAGGCGGAATGCCCCAAGAAGGATTGAGGCGGTATCCAGCGCTTGTGCTCTTGCTCGTTCATCCGGTTTTTGTGCCGGATGAACGACTTTTTTACTGCCTGATAGTCAGTTTTTGAGAAAATACTGCCAAAAAGATAGGAAAAATACGTCAGAAAGTGATTTTTTTATTGCTAAGTGAGTAAAAAAACGGTAATGTGAAGCCAACCCAAACAAGAGAAAGGAAAACAGACCATGAATATAACAACGCTGAAAAAACTGGCTCTCTCCATTCTTGCCATTGGCGTAACCACTGGCATGGCTGGAACCGCAAACGCCCAGGATATCAACTGGACGAATCGCGAAGGAGAAACTCTGCTGATGAAGGCCGCCAAGCAAGGGCGAGTAGAAGAGGTGCAGCGCCTGCTGGACGGAGGAGCCCTGGTGAACACCAAGGATGATGACGGCGAGACGGCGCTCATGAAAGCTGCCGACCGCGGGCATTCTGCCATTGTGAAGATGCTGCTTGCTGCCGGGGCTCGAGTCAATGATATTGACGAAGATGGTGACACACCGCTGATTTATGCTGCGGACAGCGGCAACCCTGCAACGGTGCAGCTGCTGCTGAATGCCGGCGCTCAGGTGAACGCCTCGGATAATGAAGGCGAAACTGCTCTCATGGTGGCCGCCGATGAAGGCAATGTGGCCGTGCTGGAGCTGCTGCTCAAAGCCGGAGCCAACGTGGGTGTGGTGGATAACGAAGGAGAAACCGCGCTCGATAAGGCGTTGGATGAAGGCAATGCGCGCGCTGTGCAGATTCTGCGCGCTGCCGGAGCCGGTCGCTGATAAGAAAATTGGTACGCATAACAGAAACGTAAACGCACCGCCGACCGGTTTTTTGTGCCGGGCGGCGGTTTTTTCGCTGTAATGGCGCGGAAAAACGCGGATTTCGCTTTACAAGGGCAGGGGGCGGGCGTATAAAAACCGTTAGTTATGCATGCTCCCAGTATTGTTAGTTCTCTGAAGGACTATAATCGCAAGACGTTTCTTTCCGACCTCGGGGCCGGTTTAACAGTGGGCGTAGTTGCCTTGCCGCTCGCCATGGCCTTTGCCATAGCTTGTGGCAGCAGTGAAATTACTCCTGCCACCGGTCTCATCACGGCGGTGGTGGCAGGTTTCCTGATTTCGTTGCTGGGCGGCAGTAAATTCCAGATAGGTGGTCCCACGGGTGCTTTTGTGGTGTTGATATCGGGCGTAGTGGGCAGCTTTGGCTTCAGCGGACTGGTGCTCTGCACCCTGCTGGCCGGTTTGTTCCTGATTATTTTCGGTGTGTGTCGCATGGGGTCGCTCATCAAGTTTATCCCATACCCGGTGACTACGGGCTTTACCAGCGGTATTGCCGTCACGATTTTCTGCACACAGGTCAAGGATTTGTTCGGTCTGGAAATCGACCGGGCTGTGCCGGCTGAGTTTATTGCCAAGTGGCAGTGCTATTTCGATTATTTCCATACAGTGAATTACTGGGCACTGGGCTTGTCTGTGCTGACGATAGCGGTGATTCTGGTGACCAAGCGACTGCTGCCGAAAGCACCGTTCATGCTGGTAGGTATGCTGGTGAGCACCGTGGTGTGCCAGTGCTTTAACCTGCCGGTGGAAACCATCGGTTCCCGCTTCGGCGAGCTGCCGCAGGGACTTCCCATGCCGAGCCTGCCGGAGGTGGACTGGCATAAGCTGCCGCAGCTTGTGCAGCCTGCGTTTGTGATTGCGCTGCTGGCAGCCATTGAATCGCTGCTGAGCGCCAGTGTGGCCGACGGTATGACCGGTTCCCGCCACCACCCGAACACTGAGCTTATCGGCCAGGGCGTGGGCAACATGGCTTCTGCGCTTTTCGGTGGTATTCCTGCCACGGGCGCCATTGCCCGCACGGCCACCAACATCCGCGCCGGTGGTAAATCTCCTGTTTCCGGCATTATTCATGCCATTACCTTGCTGCTTATCCTGATGCTGGCAGGGCAGTATGCAGCCATGGTGCCGCTGGCAGCTCTGGCTGGTATTCTGGTGATTGTCTGCTGGAACATGGCAGAGGTCTCTACTTTCCTACACCTGTTGAAAGGCCCGCGGCAGGATGCCGTGGTGCTCTGCCTTACCTTCATTCTGACCGTGCTCATTGACCTGGTTGTGGCGGTGGAAGTAGGTGTGGTGCTGGCGGCTCTGCTCTTCATCGGCCGTATGGCCCAGATCAGCAATGTGGAAGAAATTTCCCGCGAAATCGAGGGCGAAGACCCCGAAGAACTCCCGGCCCGCTCCCGTTACCTGCGCCATGTGCCGGAAAATGTGGAAATATTCGACGTGCAGGGGCCGTTCTTCTTCGGTGCTGTGGAGCAGTTCAAAGACCGCGTGTTCCGCAATATCGGACGTGATGTGGATTACGTGCTGCTGCGTATGCGCCTTGTTCCGGCGCTTGATGCCTCCGGTCTGCATGCCCTGGAAGATTTCCTGGCCTATTGCCAGCGGCGCGATGTAACCCTGCTGCTCTGCGGTGTGCAGAAGCAACCCTGGAAGGCCATACGCCGCGATTCCCCCTTCCTGCGTGAGTTGCATGCTGAGAATGTCTGCGAAAACATCGACGCCGCTCTCGAACGCATTAAACTGCTGGAAGAGGAAAAGGAACAGGCCATTATGAGCCAGCTGCCAAGATAATTGCTGCTGAATTATGAAGGCGGGATTCGAGAAAATTAGCAGGCATAAACCATGGATGCAGTGGTGTATGCTGTTCGTGTTGGCCTCCTTGTTGAGCTTTTTCCATTTGCGGATGGATATGGCTGCGTGGTCAATAGGGTGTGTCAAAAGTATGAAACTGGTGCATTTGCTGCAGTTCTCGCTGGCAATGACACATACAGTTTTGTCAATTTTAGGGCTTCTGCTGTTGGTAGTGCGCAGCAGGGTTATGGCATATGTGGTGTTCCCTGTAGTGATGTTTTTGTGGGTAGTTCCCACATTTTTGAGGATGACCATGGGGTTCAACCTTTATTCTGAGCTCATATTTGGAGCGTTGGGAACAAATATGCATGAACTTTCCGGCCAGTTGACATTTGTTCGGATTGCCGCGTTTGTGATTTTTGTTTTGGTGACCTATGCAATGGCGTGGGGGTGCAGGACCTATTTCCCGCGGTTGCAAAAGTTGCCTGCTATCTGGGTATGGAGTGCATCTCTTTTGTATATCGGTGGAACAACAGCGATTGTGCCTTATTTGTCCCAACATAAGCCGGAAGTGTTAATCCCTTTTGTCCTTGAGCCTTTGCATGGTACAGATGCTGAACGGAAGTTTCAGCTGGAGACCGCGCTGGTTCATATGGAAAATGAATATAAGCCTGAGTACCCTAATAGAGTTCTTCTGCCTTTCTACAGGCAGGTGGCGTTTGCGTATTATGTATACGATTACTATCGGGTGCCTGATATTAAAAAATCTGAGGAGCTGCCGTCGACCCGGTGGTGTTCGGATGATGTTGTCGTTGTTCTGTTTGTCGGAGAATCGTACCGGGCAAATCGTTCATCATGGAATGGCTATCACAGGGAAACATGCCCGCAGCTTTCCCGGGAGAAAAGTAATATTGTGAATTTTCCTTATTTTAAGTCGTATGCAACATCTACAGCTTCATCTATCTTTGGAATCTTATCCGACGCAAGTTGCCGTAACAGAAAAGCCACTCATACATCTTTCATCAGTATTCTGAAAAAACATGGCTTTGAACCCAAAATGTTGTTGTGCCGGACAACGGAATGGCAGCGTAATCCTCAGATTCACCATGTCCTGGACAAAAAAGTGCCGTTTGTGGCACTGTGTGCCGATACTGCGGAGGTTGTTGCTCATGTAGAACAAATTTCTGCAAAAACGGGAAGCCAGTTTATTCTGTTGGAGGATGGTACCGGGCATGCCCCCTACGACCATGAGCTACAGTTTGCCCGTTTCGGAAACAGTAGAGATAGCGATAAATACGATAACTGCTTGCTGCAGACGGACGATTTGCTCTACCGAATCATTCAGACCTTGAAAGATAAAAAGGCTGTTATGTTATACAGCTCCGATCATGGCCAATCGTTTGGTGAACAGGGTGCTTGGATGCATGGTGGCGCTTTGTCGGTTGTTCAGCAGAGACATGTATTTTCATTTTTGTGGTATTCTGACTCTTACGCATTGGCTCATCCGGAAATGATAGAAGCAGTTAAGAAAAATGCAGGAAAACTTTTGTCTCACGATGATATATATACTACCGTTTTGTCGCTTAGCGGCATTGAGTGCTCGGTGCCGAATCTCGAAAATAATGACTTTACAAAAGTTCTGAATCGTCCAGAGGTAACAGAATTTGTTTTGGACGAAGATAAATGAGGTTTTATACTTTGTGCTTGAAAAAAGCGTCTTTTTGCGTTTCAATAGAGCGCATGAAGACGCTTGTTTTTATCATGACTTCCGTTGCGGCGGCGGTGGTGCTTTCCTCCTGTGGTGAGTGCAACTGCAATTCATACAACCGTGATGCATTGCGCGATGTGCCGGTGTATTCCTACCGTAGTTTTGAGTGATAGATAGGGCGCAATACTATGTCGTTTGAGATACGCGAGAAACCGGAGATGGTGGAGCGCGCCCTGCTGGTGGGGCTGGGCATGCCGGGTGATTCCCGCCGTGAGCGCACCGCCCTGCTGGCTGAGCTGGAGGACCTGGTGAGCAATCTCGGTATCGGGATTGTGGGCACCATGCTGGAGTTCACCCGCGAGATTCAGGCCAAGTACCTGTGCGGTATTGGTAAGGCAGAGGAAATCCGCGCCCAGGTGGAAGAATTGAATGCCGACTGCCTTATTTTTGATAACCTGCTTTCCCCCAGCCAGCAGCGCGAATGGGAAAAACTGACCAATGTCACCGTGATTGATCGTGAGGAGGTCATTCTGGATATCTTTGCCAAGCGTGCCCGCACCCGCGAGGCGGTGATGCAGGTAGACCTGGCGCGCATGCAGTATGCGCTGCCGCGCATGGCTGGCATGTGGCAGCACCTGGACCGCCAGCGTGGTGGCAGCGGTGGCGGCAAGGGCGGCGGTGCAGCTGCCCGCGGTGAAGGTGAAAAGCAGATTGAAGTGGACCGCCGCCTTGCCCGTGAGCGAATAGAAGCCATCCGCGATGAGCTGGAAGTGGTGCGCCGCCAGCGCGGTACCCAGCGCAAGGAACGCACCCGCCAGGGTATTCCCACGGCTGCTATTGTGGGATACACGAATGCCGGCAAGAGTTCCCTGCTGAATCTGATTACCGGGGCAGAGGTTCTGGCTCAGAATATCCTCTTTGCCACGCTGGATACAACCAGCCGCAAAATTGAACTGCCGGATGGCCAGCCACTGGTGCTGACGGATACGGTCGGGTTCATCCGTAACCTGCCGCACCGTCTGGTGGAGGCGTTTAAATCCACGCTGGAAGAAGCTGTGCTGGCGGATTTCCTGATTCAGGTGGTGGATGCCAGCGATGAGGACGCCCTGCGGCACTACGAAACCACCTGCGAGGTGCTCAACAGCCTGGGTGCGCAGGATAAACCCATGGTGGTGGTCTGGAATAAGTGCGATTTGATTCCGGCAGACATGCGCGAGGTGACTCTGGAAGCCCTCGCGTCCAAGGTGAACTGCCCCAGTCTTACGATGAGCGTGCTGGAAAACAAAGGCGTAGAGACGCTCATGACCGCCTGCGTGGAGATGCTCTCGCACCGCGTGGAACGCCAGACGTACCGTATTCCTCTGGCGGAAAGCCGCATCATAGCCATCATGCACCGTGATGGTAAAGTGCTGAATACGGAGTATGAGGGAAATGACGCCATTGTAGAGGCAATCCTTCCCAAGGAGTTTGCTGCCCGCATTGCGAATTACCGGGTATGAGACGGTGCGCACCAGCTCTGGCGCTGATATTGGCAGCATGTTCACAGGATGTGCCTCTGGCGCAGGTGCCTCCTGTGGATTGGCAGGCCTATTACCGCGCTGAGGGTGACCGCATGGAGGAAGAAACCCGCCATAAACGCGTAGCCTGTACCTTTGAGGACTTCATTGCCAGCCCGGACTACCGCCACACGCGCGATATGTGGCGGGGCGCTGCGCTGGAGCAGTATGCACCGGCTCAATCCCGGGTTGAGTTCCTGCTCGATGAACAGCGTGGTCGCTTGTATATAAAAGATTCCGTTGCTATGGATTTTCCCATATGCTCCGGGCGTATAGGTGGTTCGGAAACGCCGGTGGGGAAATTCCGTGTGACCCAGAAAATACGCGAGCATCGCTCCAATCGTTACGGTGTGTTCATGAGCAAGGATGGCTCCAGGGTGGTGAAACGTGGCGTTTCTGCGAAAGATACTCCGCCGCCCGGAACTGTGTTTGAAGGCTCTGATATGCCTTATTGGATGCGTTTTAACGGCCCCATTGGCATGCACGTAGGAAAGGTGCACCGCGATACGGACTCTCATGGCTGTGTGCGCGTGCCGGAGGAGGCTGCCGCCATTTTGTTTGAAAAGCTGGAGCCTGGCTCGGGCGTCATTGTCAGATAATTATGATTACACGTTTACATTCTGCTGCTGTAGAGGGGATTAACGGTTACGAAGTCCAGGTGGAGGTAGATGCCCGCCCTGTGGAGGATGTGGGGCGTATTGCCGTGGTCGGCCTGCCGGATGCCGCCGTGCGCGAGAGTGTGCAGCGTGTGACCGCCGCTCTGGATAACAGCTCTTTTTTCCGCCCGGGTAATGTGAATGTTACCGTGAACCTCGCCCCGGCTGATGTGCGTAAACAAGGCCCTGGGTTTGATTTGCCTATTGCTGTGGCTCTGGAAATGGTCATTCAGGAAAATTACCGCGACGTGCCCGATGCCTTCAAACGCCGTGTGCCGGCAGGGCTGGACGACTGGTGCCTGGTGGGCGAGCTGGCGCTGGACGGCATGGTACGAGGTGTGCGTGGTGTGCTGCCGCTGGCGGTTGCTGCGCGGGATGCAGGCCGCAAGTTCATGATGGTGGCGCAGGAGAATGCTGCTGAAGCCGCTGTTGTGGATGGCCTTACCGTGTATGCTGTGGCTACGCTGCGTGACGCATGGGATGTACTGGTGAACCCGGTTAAGTTTGTGCCGTATCATCTGCCGCAGGATGTGCCGCCGCTGCCAGCGGAAGTGGATTTTGATGAGGTGAAAGGGCAGCCGTATGCCCGCCGCGCTATGGAAATTGCCGCAGCAGGTGGGCATAACCTGCTCATGTGCGGCAGCCCCGGCAGTGGTAAGAGCATGCTGGCGAGCCGTCTGCCTACAATTCTGCCGCCCCTCACGCAGGAGGAGGCTCTGGAAGCCAGTAAGATTCATTCAGTCTGCGGGTTGTTGCCACGCACCGGTGGCTTGTTGGCTCACCGGCCGTTCCGTAGTCCGCACCACACCATTTCTGATGTGGGCCTTATGGGCGGTGGGTCAAATATCACACCTGGCGAGATATCCCTGGCGCACCACGGTGTGCTTTTTCTGGATGAATTGCCGGAATTTGCCCGCCGCACGCTGGAGACGCTCCGCCAGCCGCTGGAGAGCGGGCGGGTCACCATTTCACGCGCCAGTGGCAGCATGGATTTTCCCAGCGCGTTCATGTTCATTGCGGCCATGAATCCGTGCCCTTGCGGGTATCTGGGTGATGCCACTCACCGCTGCCGGTGCTCGCCGGCGGATGTAGCGCGGTATCGAAAGAAGATTTCAGGCCCCTTGCTGGATCGCTTTGATATGGTCATTGAGGTGCCGCCGGTAGCCCCGGCTAGTCTGCTTTCCAGCCCGGATGGTGAGAGCAGCGCTTCCATCCGCGCCCGGGTGGTGGCTGCACGCGCCCGCCAGATGCAGCGCTACGCCGAAACCGGTGCGGTGTGCAATGCACGCCTCAGCAGCAAGAAATTACGCAAGTTCTGCCCTCTTGCTCCCTCGCAGCAGCAGATGTTGCTGGATGCTGTGGCGCAGCTTGGGCTTTCTGCCCGTGCGTTTGACCGCATTCTGCGCGTTGCCCGCACTATTGCAGACCTGGCGGGCTGTGATGCACCGACAGATGCACACATTTACGAGGCAATCCAGTTCCGCCAGTTCGAAAGCCAGCTTCGCGGGTGATGTTTATTTGCCGATGCGCTGGCGGAAATAGGCGATAGTGCGGTCAAGCCCGTCGCTGAGCGGAATGGTGGGTTTCCAGCCCAGCTGCGCACCTGCCAGGGAGATTTCCGGGCGGCGCTGGGTGGGGTCATCAGAGGGCAGCGGGCGCTGCACCAGTTTGCTGCTGGTCTCAATCTTCTGCAGCACCATGTCTGCCAGCTGGCGAATGGTGAATTCGCCGGGATTGCCCAGGTTTACCGGCCCCACAAATCCCTGCTCATTTTCCATCATGCGCACCATGCCTTCAATAAGGTCATCGATGTATTGGAACGAGCGGGTCTGCTGGCCTTCGCCGTAGATGGTGATATCCTCGCCGCGCAGCGCCTGGCAGATGAAGTTGGAAACCACGCGGCCATCGTTCGGGTCCATCAGCGGGCCGTAGGTGTTGAATATGCGGATAACGCGGATATCCACCCCCTCGTGGCGGTGGTAATCGAAGAACAGACTCTCGGCGCAGCGTTTCCCTTCGTCATAACAGGCGCGGATGCCGATTGGGTTCACATTGCCGCGGTAGCTTTCCACTTGCGGATGCACCAGCGGTTCGCCGTATACCTCAGAGGTGGAGGTCTGAAGGATGCGCGCACCGTTCTTCTTTGCCAGTTCCAGCATGTTGATGGCGCCCAGTACGCAGGTCTTTGTGGTGAAAATGGAGCGGTCGCCCTGGTAGGCAGGGGGCGAAGCCGGGCATGCCAGGTTGTAGATGCGGTCGAGTTTCTCCGGACAATCGTAGGGGAAAATGACATCGTGCTCAACGAAGCTGAAACGGGGATTATCCAGAATATCGCGCACGTTATCCAGCGATCCGGTGTAGTTGTTGTCCAGGCAGATGACGCGGTGGCCGTCTGCAATGAGGCGGTGACAGAGATTGGCACCCACAAAACCAGTGCCGCCGGTAACGAGTATGTTCATCATGCCCGATAGTCTACACCTTTCGCCCCTGTGCTGGCAAGACAAATGTTGGGCTTGCGTCTGTCTGGGCTCGGTGCTAGAATGTGCGCATGAGCAACACATCTTTGACTCCGGAATTGGTGCGCGCTGCGCTTACCACGGTGAAATACCCCGGTTTCAGCCGCGATATTGTGGCGTTTGGTCTGGTGAAGAATATTCAGGTGACGCCGGAAGGCCGCGTGGTGGTGGATTTGCGCGTAGAAAGCAAGAATTCCGATGTCCCCCGCTATATCTATGAACGCGTGATGAGTGTGTTGCAGGAACTGCCCGGTGTGAGCTCCCACGATGTGAATATGGAACACCGCGCCCCGGAGCAGAAAAAAGTGGAACGAGAGGAGGGCGACAACCCGAACGATTGGAAGTCCAGCGTGCCGGGCGTGAAGCATGTGATTGCCGTGGCTTCCGGTAAAGGAGGAGTGGGTAAGAGCACTGTGTCTGCCAACCTGGCAGTGGCTCTTTCAAAGCTGGGGTATAAAGTGGGGCTTCTCGATCTTGATTTGTACGGACCTTCCATGGCGTTGATGTTTGGTACTAACGAACGCCCCGGTTGCAGCGATAAGGAACAATTCCTGCCGGTCGAGGCTCATGGGGTGAAGCTGCTTTCCATGGCTTTGCTGGTGGATGGTGATACACCGCTGGCGGTGCGAGGCCCGCTGGCTACCCGCTATGTGCAGCAGTTCCTGCGCGATGTGGAGTGGGGCGGTCTCGATTTCCTGATTCTGGACATGCCCCCAGGCACCGGTGATATCCAGCTGACGATTGTGCAGACGGTATCGCTGGCCGGCGCGGTGATTGTGACTACTCCGCAGGAGGTTGCTCTCATTGATGCCCGTAAGGCTGTGGGGCTGTTCCAGCGTGTCGATACGCCCATTCTGGGAATCATTGAGAATATGAGCTACTTCCACTGCCCCAGCGATAACCAGATTTACCACATCTTTGGCGAGGGCGGTGGTGAGCGGGAAGCTGCCAGACTGGGCGTGCCTCTGCTGGGTAAGCTGCCCTTGGATACGCAGACCCGCGCCTGTGGTGATGAAGGTTCCCCGGTTGCGCTGGAAGATCCGGCGGTTCACCCGGTGTCTGCTGCATTCCGCAGCGTAGCTGCCAACTTGGCGGCTGCGTTAGGCGTGTAAGAAATCTCACCAGCTGTGCGGAGCGTACAGGATGATACCCAGCAGGGCTGCCACGGCCAGTGGTGCCCAGCTGAAGGCCATTGCCGTATCTGTCCTCAGTGTGCGGCGCAAACGGGTATAGCCCTGCAGGCAACCGGCGCCTATGGCAATCGTGATGCAGAGAGTACGTTCAAATGACGGCGCCTTTGCCCCGGAAAGCAAGGTGAAGGCCAGAATGGCCAGAAGGACGAATGCACTGAAAAAGGATTCGCGGGAATCTGCCTGGCCTTGTTTAAGCCGCTCCCGCTCCACCGCTACGACATAAAATAACAGACCAAGATACCACACCGCACTGGTGTTGAGTATGCGCCATGGAGTCAGCGTGAAGCTGAAATAAAAGGCGGGTATGGCGCAGAACATGGCAAATACGATGGAGCGCAGCAGCATTCGTGCCTGTTTCAGGAATGGGAACTGCATCAGCGCGGAGCATAACAGCATGAATGCCGGAACGATGGCGTAGTCGAGCAGTCCTACTCCTACGCAGAAAAAGAGCATCCAGAGCGTAGCAAATGCTACTGCAATTAAAAGAAAAATGATAGCAGCCAGATGACTGCGGTAAAAATCGGCCTGCCAGGCATCTGCGCGCCTCAGTCCCGCGTAGAGCCGGGAGAACAGCGTGAGCATCCAGGCGCTGGCAGCTACCAGCAGCATGGGCCCTGCTGTCATCATGGTAATTTGCAGTAGTGCAGCACATGCCACGGACCAGCATAATGCCACAATGGGAACATCAAGCCCCCATTGTTGGATGAACAGCCAGCGGCTGGGTGATTTCTCGTGCAGCATCTGTCATGGATTATCCACGAGCACGGTGCTCATTCAAGTCACCTTTTTGTCATTGAATCAAAAAATGCGCTTGTAACCGTTTGACATGAGGGCTATCGCTGTGTTATGCTTCGCCTTGTACACGACTGTTTCAAACCATGCGTTCTCTTTTTCTTCTTTCTGCACTTGCAGGTTTAGCTCTGGTATCTCTGCAGCCCACGTTTGCCAAGGATGATGATAAGCCGGCAAAGAGTGGTCCTACTGCGCAGATGCAAAAAGCGTTCACCCTGGAAATTACAGCGCTGGCAGAGGCTGAAACCATGCTGCAGACCATTTCTGATGCCAAAAGCGCCAAGGCAGTGAAGAAGAAGCTGATGACCAGGTTCTCCAACATGCGCCCTCTGCTTGGTGGAACAGATGCCCAGCTGGAGGAGCTGGCTGTGGCTCAGAACAAGGTGAGTGCCATCATGTGGGAAATGATGAAGCAGCCTTATTTCGAATCGGAGAACATGCAGGAGCTCTGGACGGTGATGACTCACCACTTTGCCCGCCGCGCAGCCAACCGTCGCTGATGAAGTGGTTTTTTCTGCTCTGCTGTGTTCCTGCTTTTGCAGAATCATTGCTGGATTCTGCAGTGCCGGTGACACTGGACCCGGCAGAGATGTCGCGCATCTGGCAGAGTGTCAGAAACGGTAAGGCGGAGGCTCAGCCTGTGTCTGCCGATGGCTGGCGCGCCGCCATGGTGGAACCGGATGAGGAGCTGGCGCGTGTGCTCCTGCTTGCCTGGTTGCAGCAGCAGAATCCGGTTCTGGAGATTTCTGCGGCGGCAAAAGCTTATGCGCAGGCTGTTTCTCTGCACCGTCAGGCATTGCGTGGCAGTGCTGCCGCCTGCGCTGCCTGTGCTGCGGCATACCGATCTGGGCGCCTGGGTGAATTATCTCTCCCCGTGAGTGAACAGAAAGCGCGCTGGTTTGAGCAGCGCGCCATCGTTGCCGGAAATCTGCCGGAATGAAGGAAAGTACGAAGTGCGAAGTGGGAAGTACGAAGTGTGAAACTTCCTGCGTTGGCACGCGGCTGATTCTCTACTTCGCACTTCCCACTTCGTACCTCGTACTTACGCCTGCGGTATCTGCAGTTCGTTTTTCCACTCGGTCACGCCGCGGATGATGTCGGCGGCGATGTTGGCCTTGGGCTGCACAAAGCTGGGAATAAACCAGGGGAATCCGCCCACGAGGTCGTGGAATACGCTCACTTCGCCATGGCAGGTGCCGTGACCGGAGCCAATGCCGATGGTCGGAATCGGACTGGCTGCGGTGAGCTGGGCAGCCACGCTGTGACGCGTGCATTCAATGACCACAGAGAAAGCCCCTGCGCGGACCACGGCCTCCAGATCGGCCATGAGCAGGGCGGCCTCGGCTTCCGTCTTGCCTTTCATTTTGTAGCCGCCTTCTTCCTTGACTTTCTGGGGCAGCAGGCCGATGTGCGCCTGCACCGGAATGCCAGCCTGTACGATGGCGCGGATTTCTGCCTCCTTGGCAGCGCCGCCTTCCAGCTTGACGGCATCCACCCCGGTGGCCATGAGCTTGCGGGCGTTCTCTACTGCCTGTTCGGGTGTATCAAAGGTGTGGATGGGCATGTCCAGAATCACCAGGGCATTCTTTGCGCCGCGTGCTACGCATTCGCCGTGGTGCAGCATGTGCGCC
Source organism: uncultured Akkermansia sp. (assembly GCA_904501915.1). Classification (GTDB taxonomy): domain Bacteria; phylum Verrucomicrobiota; class Verrucomicrobiia; order Verrucomicrobiales; family Akkermansiaceae; genus Akkermansia. Next base: position 23,581 of record CAJGCV010000020.1, read on the forward strand.
AGGGTCACATGGGTGGTATCCGGGTAGCCCAGCATGGTCATGCCCAGGGAATCGCCCACCAGAATCATATCAATGCCGGCTTCATCCAGCATGCGGGCGGTGGGGTAATCGTAGGCGGTGAGTTGTGAAATGGGTGTCTTCCCCATTTTTGCCTGAATGGCGGCAATTTTTTCACTCGTGGTCATGGGAGAAATATCAAAGCGGGTAGGGTGTTACGGCTGGCCCAGGTGGCAGGGCAGTCAGAAGCTGGGCAGCATTTAGTGTTTGCCCGGGCAGGATAAGCTGCGGGTCGAGGTCACAGAGCGGGCGCAGTACAAATTCCCGTTCATGTGCCCGCGGGTGGGGCAGGGTGAGGGCTGTGGTCTGGCTGGTTTCGTTGCCGCAGCAGATGAGGTCGATATCGCAGGTGCGGGCTTCGCCGTATTCGCCGCTGCGGGTGCGGCCCAGCTCTGCCTCGATGCGCAGGCAGAGTTGCAGTATTTCCTCAGCTGGCATGTTGGTTTCCACCTCCACACAGGCGTTCAGGTAGCTCGGAGACCCCTCCGGGCAGCCCACCGGCTCAGTCTCGTACACTTGCGACAAGCGCAGCCCTCCGAACACATCGGCCAGGTAGTCGCAGGCAGATTCAAGGTGCGCCAGTCTGTCCCCCAGGTTGGAGCCAAGGGAAAAGACGCAGCGGCGCATGGTTGCAGCGGCAGCCATGGGGGTTAGTTGGTGAAACCGAGCACGTCCTGCATGTTGTACAGCCCGGCGGGCTTACCTGCCAGCCAGAGCGCTGCACGCACGGCACCACCGGCGAAGGTCATGCGGCTGGATGCCTTGTGTGTGAGTTCTACTCGCTCGCCATCGGTGGCGTACATGACGGTGTGGTCACCCACTACATCGCCACCGCGCATGGAGTGCATACCAATCTGGCGCTGCGGGCGTGCGCCCACCAGGCCCTCGCGGCCATGCATCACATC
>CAJGCV010000021.1 GCA_904501915.1 uncultured Akkermansia sp.
GATAGCAAGAACCGTATCCTTCAAAGACTCGCCACGCTTAGCAGCCAGCTTAACCAGGCGCGCATGAAGCGTGCGAGGCATGCGGATGCCGTAGAGAATCTTATCTGGGTCAGGTTGATTTGCCATAACGCAGTCAATATATCAGGTGTTAACACCTAAGTCAAGCAATTTTGTATATTTTTCTACAAAAAATATATTTTTCTGCATTGCTACAACATTCCGCGCATGGTAGAATCAAGGCGGAATGCGAAATACGGTATTAGCTATAACCCTCACTTTAACGGCATGTACCACATTGCCCCCTCTGCCCCCACCTGCGTATGTCGCACCAGATTCAAATCAATGGGGAGCGAAAGTAGCAGATGTAGTGCAAATCGATACTGATATAGCCATCTTTACCAGAGGAGGCGAGAAAGAAGCAAGAGTTAAATCTCTTCACTCAGGCAAGGTATACTACTGCTCATTTAAGCACAAAATACAGCCTGGGCAATATTTCATCTTCTGGACCAATGAAACATACACTCACGCCACAGAAGAAAGCGCAGCCGCCTGCTGCCGATGGCTGCATAACAACTGATTTTTACCATGAAAAAGCACATTCTTATTACCTCAGCCCTCCTCTTGCTTAACAGCTGCCAACAAGTTCAGAATCAGCCACAAGTATACGGTACGTTCGATTCTTCCAACAAAACAATCGCCTTATCAGCACAGGGTGGCAGCTTAAATGCCGCGCTGAAAAAAGAACTTCGCGCCAACGGTTGGAAAATCAAAATAGATGGAGCTACATTTAATCACTCCGAAAGCGGACACATCAACGCGCAGGCCAGTTATACAGCTATTGTAAACGAAGGTCCTTGCACCATCGCAACGCCAGCCCGGTGGTTATACCTCTTCCCTCTATGGGGGCAAGTTGTGTGGGCAATAAACGGCTTTCCTCCTATATTCCTAGCACCTGTAACATACACAACAGAAGCCAACGTTACAATCTTTGAAAATAAAACCGGAGATGAAATCCTCACCTTTCAAGAAATTAACGCAGGAGTAAACAAATCCGCGGAAGTGATACAAAAGGCAATCCGCGCTCATACGCGTTAAGATAACTTCTTCAGCCCCAGACAAGCGGCGAACTCCCTAGACAAGCGGCGAACTCCCTAGACAAGCGGTGAACTCCCTAGACAAGCGGTGAACTCCCTAGACAAGCAGGTGAACTCCCTAGACAAACAAACTTAGTCACGCTTCGAGCCGCCTATTGACGAGCGGGATAGGTTATACTATAATACAGCAAACGCAACTATTTTCCTTGTCATACCTCTGACCGCAACATAAAAGCGCCACATTTTTCTCAACACAACATCTAGTAGCCGCATCATACAATTAAAGCCAAATACCCCTAATAGAAGAAAACAACCACAAGATATAGGATTGACTAACCGTGACCGTTACGGTAATATAACCTTGCACACTTCTACAAGCACTATGCCTCAACTGTCTAAACAGCTCATTCGCACCTGTGGTAATGGAATAGTCTCCATTATGACATGTGGGGCTGCAGTCCCCAGCACCGTACCACTTGCAGTACAAAAATCAGAAGCAAAGATGCTTAGAGGTTCAGTAATGCAAGATGTTCGCATCCTACAAGGCACGGCTAGGCGTACCTTGTACACAAAAGCCGGACAAGCCGTAATGGGAGAAGCGAGTAACTACTCGTCCAGCATACAGACTCTTGCGCAAAAGCTACAAGGCGTCCGAACACAATTAGCCGCTACACAGGCAAAAAGAAAACAACTCACATGACCAGAAACCTTCCCACGCGCAACGCAAGGAAAGCACGACTCCAAGCAGGGCACTCCGAAATCAAGAAAGACTCGGAAAGCAATGAAATTGTTGGGACCTCTGACCTCATGGCGATTGATCTCCCCGAGGAAACAGCATTCCTCATGGCGATGGATAACCTGCATGATAAAGAAGTAAAAAGCACCGTACTATCCTGCTTTACCGACACACACGAGCACCGAAAATCCATCATGTCCAAAGCGCATGAAAAAATGGAAGCTCGAGCCGACAAAGCAAACGATGCCTACATTACTCGAAAATATAGAGAGCAAATAATGAATCTGATAGCTTTTATCTCACTAGTCATAGCATTCGTTTACTGCCAGCAGCACGGTGCTACGGCAGCGCAGCTGTGGGCTCTTGGAGGGCTGGCAGCTGGAGGAGTTAGTTTGTACGCCGTCAGATGGTGGAAAAACAAAAACACATCGAGCAAAGAATGACAAAGGCCCCTGTATTTTAACAAGAAAGCCCCGCAACAAGCGGGGCTTTCTTGTGCCACCCTAAGCCGGCAACTGCAACCTGCCCGCAGCCTCCCGCAACTGCTCCGCCGTAGGCCGCAAATACACCGCATGCACCTCCGGCGAATCATGCCCCACCAACTCCATCGCCATACCCTGAGAAACACCATTAGCATGCAGCATCGTCACCACCGTAGCGCGTAAGCAGTGGAAAGTCTTACTATGCCAGGTGCGCCGCCGCCCCTGGCCACCGGCACCCTGCAGCCCGATACCATGCAACCGCACCAGCTGCGTGAACTCCTGGCTGGGATTACTATGAGAACGCAGCCGAGGTAACACCCAGACCGCAGCATCCCCACCCTGCTCCTGCGCCCAGGCATAGCGCTCACGCGCCCATTGATAAAAACCATCCAGCATAGGCTGCTGAAGGCGGCGGCCCGTCTTGCCCGTAGTCATATTCACCACCCGGAGCTCCCAATCAAACTGATCCCAGCGCAGCGAGCGAATATCCCCCAGGCGCTGTCCGAACGTCCCCAGACAACACCGCACCGCAGCCGCCCATTCATCCGGAAGCTTCTCCACCAGCACCTGCACCTCCTCCGGCGTAAACGCCTCATGCACCACCCTCTCATCCTTGCCATCTGGCGGCACAGAAACCCTGTCACACGGATTCTTAGGAATCAGCTCTGCATCCAGCGCCCAATTAAACGCAGCCCGCAGCACATACAGCCCATGCTGCACCGTCTTACACCGCACCTCACTCCGCCTGTCAGTCACCCATTGCTTAATATCCGCACGCGTCACCAGCCTTGCCGGCGAATCCGCCCTACGCTTCCCCAGCCAAACACAGAACTGGGCATATGTAGTCCGAGCATTAGCATACGTAGCCACCGAAAGCCGACCCAGCTTCCCCTTCAGCACCGTATCAAACAACTCGCGCACCGACAAATTATCCTGGCGCTGAGCCTCCACCTGAGCGGAGGCCGCCAACTCCTGCGCCACCAGCAGCGCCCTACGCTTAGCCTGCGGCTTCGAAAGGCGTTCTCCCTGGAACAGCCCACCCACCAACGGCACCTTAGTGGACTTCTTCACGCGAGAACCATCAGACAAAGACCACTGCGCCCACCAGTACGGACTCTTAGCATCTTGGAACAAGGATACCCCGGAAACGAATACTCCATCTCTTTTCATATCTATTGAGCTAAATAAAGATTTTTCGCTCACTTTTCGCTCAGGCTTTCGCTCAATTTTCGCTCAAAGTGATGCGCTAAATTAGCTCAACAGGCTCACGCAAATCAAGTAAAATCAACAGTTGCGCTAAACAGCGCAAAACAAGCAAACAGCCCCGACGGGAATCGAACCCATATCTGCCCTTTAGGAGAGGGCCGTTCTATCCATTGAACTACGGGGCCAGGTCTGTTTGCGTGTGTTATGCCTTGAATGCTTCGCGAACGCGCTGGAGCTGGTCGGCATCGAGGAGAGGCTCGAGCTCAGGCAGCATGCGTACAAAGTATTCGGCAGAGGTCCAGCCATGGAGTGGCTGGGGTGTGGGTTTCTCGAATGCCCAGGTAGGCACCGGCAGCGCCAGGTCGAGAATAACCGGGGAAAGGGGAGCCATGCGGCAGAGGGCCGCGGTGGCTTCCTCTGCAAGCGCAGGGTATGTTTCCAACGCGCGAAGCACGAAGGTGAGGCTCAGACGATTGGGGGTGGTTTCCAATTCATCAAGGAATTCCTCCATGCGTTCCTGTTCCACCTCCAGCAGGGGCAGCAGGAGGGGAAGTACGCGCATATCGGCCATACTGAGCACGGCATCGAGCAACGATGTTGGGGTGTATTCATCGTGCGCGAGGCGATGCACCAGTTCCTGAACACCGGCGAGGGGTTCGGTGGGGCCAGGTTGAGCGAGGGTGGCCACATAGGTGGCGGCCTTGCGGCTCAGCGCGGGGTCAAGCTCGTTGGTGGCGTAGGGGAGCATGGATTTCCACCCTTCTCCCTTGCGCCCCGCAATGAAGCGGGAGAGCTGAATGAGGCTGCTCTTGCGGGCAGCGACTGTGGTCTTGGCAACGAAGAAATCGTAGATATCGAAGTTTTCTTCGAGTTTTTCCTCGTCGTTGCTGGCCATAAGGCCACATGCCATCATGGTGAGGGGCCATTGATCCGGACCTATTTCACCAATGCGCACGGGGTCATGCGCCATGGCAGCAAGGCGTTCGAGCTCAGATAAGCCGGTGAAATTGTCCTGATAAAGGCCCATGGTGGTGGCAAGGAATCAGATTTCTGCATTAAACTTGGTTTCTCCCACTTCGGGAGCTTCACCAAAGGGGTTTTCCAGGGGATTGGTTTCCGGTTGCTCGGGCTGGGGTGCAGGTTCCACCGGGGTGGGGGCATCTACATCGAGCAGCGTGAGGCGCATTTCGACGGTTTTATCTGTGACAAGCGCGCTGGTGGGGCACTTGGTCTTGCACTGTTCGTACCAGTTGCGTGCGGTCTCTTTGTCGCCTTTGTCTTTCGCGAGGTCGCCAAGCATGAGGTATGCCAGGGCGGTATAGGGGTTGGCTTCCATCTGGGTGAGACGCGTCCAGGTGGGGACGGAGTCTTTGTTCTGCTGGAGCTGATAGGTGGCAATTGCAGCCAGAGCGCGACCGCGCATAGGTGCGGAAGCAGAGCTGGAGGCCACAGTTTCCAGAGCAGCGATGCCTGCTTCATCCCCCTTGGAGATGAGGGAAAGGCCGTTCATGAGCTCTGCGGTAATAGCAGAAGGGGTGCCGGCGTACTGCTGCTGCAGCGTCTTGAGTGCGGCGGTATCGTACTCATCCGGCGTGGCAATGCCATTGCCGGGAGCAGTGATTTTCATGGCCTGCACAACTTGAGCGGCAGCGTCCTTGCGCAGGTCGTTACGGTGGGAGAAGAATGCGATGACGCAACCAGCGGCAATACCGAGGGAGATGCCACCCCACATGAGTTTCTTGTAGTGGGCATTGAGGAACTGTTCGTGCTTGGAGGGACCGATGGCAATTTCACCAATGGCTTTGATTTCCTCGGGGGTGAGAGGCTGGATATCCTCGTTGTTCTTGCTGTTGTTGTCCATATTGAGTTATTTGTAAAATATGTTGAGAGCACGCAGGCGCTCGAGGTCAAAATAATTATTGAAGCCCAGGTTGTGGTATATTTCCAGAGTGGCTTTGGAACGGTTGAGCGTGTAGAAGTGAATGCCGTCCACCTCGGCATCAAGCAGTTCGCTGCATTGGTTGCTGGCGTAGTTGATGCCGATGCGTTCAATGGAGGCTTTGTCACCTCCGGCGCGGAGCATGGCTTTGAGCAGACGCGCCGGGAAGTTGGTGCCGGCAGAGAGTTCAGCCATGCGGTTCATGCTGGAGATGGAGGTCACGGGCATGATACCGGCTATAATGGGAACGTTGATATCCATGAGCCGGCAGCGCTCACGGAAATCAAAGAATGCATGATTATCAAAGAAAAGCTGGGTGCAGATGTAGTCCGCGCCTTCATCAACCTTGGCTTTCAGGAAATCCATTTCCTTCAGGCGGTTGCGGGAATCAGGGTGACCTTCCGGGAAGCCGGCCACCCCCAGGGTCAGGCGATACGGCAGATGCTGGTTCTCCTCCCAGCGGCGGATAAAGCGGACTAAATCAGAAGCATGGCGGAAAGCATCGCGGGTTGCATCATACACTGTGTTGCGGGGTGGGTCTCCGCGCAGCACCATGATGGCACGGGCCCCGGCGCCAATGTAGCCCAGCAGAATTTCCTCGATTTCAGCCTCGGTATGCCCCACGCAGGTGAGGTGTGGCACCGTGGGTATTCCTCTGCTCTGTATATCATGCACCACAGAGCGGGTCAGCCCGCGGGAGCTGCCGCCTGCCCCATAGGTCACGCTCACGAAACTGGGATGAAACTCCTGCAACTTTACCACCGTATCGAGCAGAGACGCCGCACCCTCCGGGGTTTTCGGCGGGAAAAACTCGAATGAAAAACTCGGGGTTCGGTCGAACAGAGCATTCATGACCAGCAGACAATGAAACCTAATCAGGGAACAGGCACGAGTTCAGCATCAATCTCAGGCAGAGCCTGGGCTTCAGATGCCTCTGGTATGTCCGCAGACTGAGCACCAGCGGCTTCAAGGCGAAGATCGCGGCTGCTGAGGAAAGGAGATACGATGATTTCATCTCCCGGACGAGGAATGCGGTTCGCCTCTGCGGCAGGGTCGCCGGCACCGCCGAACTTAGCCTGCTTCACAGCGGCGGTGTACTGGCCGGATTCATCATCACGACCATCCACCGTGGCTTCGCACACGATGTAATCACCACGGCGCAGAGCAATGAGCAATCCATCATTAACGGGCATGTTGCCTGTAGCCTTGAACAGAATGACGGCGCAGTCATCCAGATAGGCAGTAACAGATCCGATGGGGTCAGGACCTGCGGCATCCTCTGCGGCAGTGGACGCAGCTTCTATTTCCTGCTTACGTTTGACAGAGGCAATCACGCTGTGTTCTTCTGCAGCGTTGATTTCATCACTATTTTTCTTATCCTCCTGCGCTGCCGCTTCGCGTGCAGCCGCGACTTCGGGAGTATCAACCTCCGTACCCAGGCGGGCCATACGGGCATCGTGCTCCATCTGACGCTGCTCATACTCATTAATTTTCAATTGAGTATGATACATCTGATATTGTTCCTGACGGGCAGGAATCAACCAGACGAAAGCATAAAACATCAGGCCGACTGTAAGGACCAGCAGAACAAGAATTGTTGCGCGAAAGGCATTCATGCGGGCAAGTATAGCAAAATTTGTTTTGTATTCAAGCAAAGAATCTGTCAGAAAAATCAGCTTGTTTTTGCATACAGGCTTGATTTCTGCTTGCAAGTCTGCTCGCGTCGGGATATAACACAGGGGATACAATGTTAAACTTGCCGAATACACTGACACTGTCTCGCATCATCCTGGTCATTGTCTACACCATAGCGCTGGCATGGGATGGTAGCGTGTCTCCCCATACAAACGAAGTGACAGGATACTGGTTCCAGCCCATATCCATGACGGCCTGCATTGCACTCTGGGCATTTGTCGTGGCGGCAATAACAGATTTCTTTGATGGGTATCTTGCCCGCAAATACAATCTTGTCACCAATTTCGGCAAACTGATTGACCCGTTGGCAGACAAGATTCTGGTAGGAGCGGCATTCATCTACCTGACCGCCGTGGGCATGTGCCCGTTCTGGGTCACGATTCTTATCATTTTCCGCGAGTTTCTCGTTACCGGGCTGCGTCAGCTGGCTGTTGCGCAAGGCGTTGTCATGGCGGCAGACAAGTCAGGCAAATGGAAAACAGCCGTTCAGCTCACGTACTGCATTGCCTGCATGGCGCACCTGGCGTACGGCGGTAATCTCATTGAACCGCTCCGCTCACTGAGCATCGGAGAAACCGGTTGGTGGTTCCGCGAAACAACACTCTGGCTGAGCGTCATCCTCACTCTGTGGAGCGGGCTGAACTACTGCATTCAGAGCCGCCATCTCATTAAAGCCTGATATTTCCACCCTTTCTGCATTTCATGAACAAGCCTTTCCTTTTCTTGTGCTCAGCCCTGGCAGCACTGAGCTTCAGCAGCTGTCAGCAAAAGCAGTACAAAGCATACTTCCTGACCGAATCCTCCAACGTGGAGAGCGGAGGTGCATTCAACGTTCGTTACAATGGGCGCATGTATAACCGCATGCCGATTATGAGCCTGAAACACTTCGAGAAGTTCAAATCATTCATGGCTGACGATGGTTCGTACGGCGCTGTTCTCTATACCTCCAAAAACTACCGCATGAGATTATTCTCTGAAACGCACCAGAACATCGGGAAGCTCATGCTGCCGGTGATTGATGGGCTGGCGTATCCGCCCATTGAGATTGACCGCGGTATAACAGATGGTCAGGTCATCATCTGGGGTGGCTTAACGGGGTACGATTTACGCAAACTCGGAGAAACGCTTGACCCGGTAGACCCGGAGATGGAAGAAAAGCGTTACCTTGATAAGAATCCTCGCCCGAAGCCTGAGATTCCCAAAGACGCCAAGCCCAGCAAGGATATGCATGGGCGCCTGATTCCCGAGTTGTACGCATCCGCCATTCCGGAACAAGGGGATTCCTACAGCGGAGCTACAGGAGCAACGCAACCGGCAGCAGCAGAAAAGGCCACCCCCCAGGAGCCGGGGCTTATCAACACCCGTAAACGAAAGCAGCAGTAATGCTTGCACGTCTTACCACCCTCCTGCCAGCAATGCTCTGTGCCACGGTGTGCGCACAGTCGCATGATCTGGTGTACCGTCTCCCGACAAACAACAACAGCCTGTTCACCACAGGGGGGGACGATTATTACATGTACGTGGACCGCCAGTTTGAGGGACAGAAAACAACACCCTGGCAGGCAGGCACCTACGGCATGGTGCGCAATCCGTTTCGTCCCCAGCCCGGGGCTGAGGTCATGTTCAGCCGCTTCCATGAAGGCATAGACGTCAAACCCGTCTCGCGGGATGCCAAGGGAGTTCCCCTGGATGAAGTGCGCCCCATAGCTCCGGGAAAAATCGTGTATACCTGCACGAATCCGAGACTCAGTAACTACGGTCGATACGTAGTCATAGCCCACCAGGTGCCGGAGGGCATCATCTATTCTCTGTACGCGCACCTTGCGAAAGTGTCGTGCCACACCGGGCAGAGAGTCGGCACGGGTAACACCATCGGGCAACTGGGTTACAGCGGTGTGGGCCTCAATAAAACCCGGGCGCACCTGCACCTGGAAATCGCGCTCATGATTAACAGCCGCTTTGCCAGTTTCTACCAAGGCGAAAACAAGCATGGCAATTTTAACGGAATCAACCTTGCAGGCTTTGACCCGACCGATGTACTCAAAGCCTGCAAAGACGGCGAGCCCTTTTCCATATCAGCCTATTTCTCGACTCTGGAGGAGCATTACCGTGTAGCAGTTCCCTGCATTGGCACCATGGATATTCTGCGCCGGCATCCCTTTCTGTACAAAGGCAGCAACAAGGAAAAGCACAGACCCGCCTCCCTGGAAATTGCCTTTACTGCGACGGGGATTCCTATAGGCATCTACCCCTCCAGCCGCAATGTGCAGCAGCCGCACATTGTTTCCTGCAAACCCATGCCTACCGTACAGCAGAACTGCACGGTGAACAGGGTCAAGAACAGCAGTGTCCAGGCTGCGCTTACTCGCTCAGGTCTGGGTTACGTGACCCAGTTCCTCTGGCTGGATGGCAAATCCCCCACCACATCAGCCCAGAAATAACCTCATTCCCTGCTCTGCACCATGAAGCTTCGTTTTCAGCTCACTCTGGCATTGATGCTCACCCACCTGACCCTGGCAGATATCAAACAGGCCAGCAAACTTGTGCAGGAAGGTAAACCGGCAGATGCACTGGCAGTGCTTGCCGACAATGACTCGCCCGAAGGCGCATTCTGGCGTGGGCGCGCGCTCATAGCCCTCGGGCGCACCCGCGATGCCGCAGATGCACTGCGCCACGTACCTGATGCCCACCCCCTGTATCCCTATGCCGCAAAGGCTCTTCTTTACTGTGCCTGGCAGAACAAGGATGTGGACTTCGCGGTCATCGCCACGCCAATGGCAACATGCAGCAACAAAGAGATTGCCACTCTTGCCACAGCTGCTCTGGCGGAATACTGGCTGGGAACTCCCAGAAGTCACGATAACTCAGCCCTGGAACGGTTCCGCTCCATGGTGAAAGAGCATCCGGAATACACCAAGGTACTCCGATTGCTCGAAATTGAAAATCTGCGCTTACGAGGTGAATTTGACAAAGCCATCGCTCAATGCCGCGCTATGGAGGCTGATACAAATCTGCCGGTCAGCATGCGCCACCGTGCGAGACTTGCCCTCGCCAACGTTTATTACGACAAAGAAGAATCTCATATAGCGTCTTTCAGCACCGGCTTCACGCCCACTGCGACCGCTGACCAGGATGAACCCGGCTCTGGCATATTCGATGATGGCAAAGGCGAAGAAACGCTGCTGCACTTTATATCATCTCACCCAGACTCCCCCTTGCTGGAGGAGGCATTCCGTAGGCTTTGCCAACGCAACGCTTTTGCCACCAGTGAATATGCGAAGGCAAAACTTGCAGAATGGGCTGAAGACACCCAGAAACCACGCCGCGCAGCAAATGCCCTGCTCGTCATCCAGCACAACGTTCACCAAAATGAGGAAGCTGACAGGAACCACCCGCTGAATGTAGCATGTGCCAATAAGGCGGTAGCCTCTTTCCCTGGAGAAAAAGCCACGCGAACCATTCTACTGGAACAAATTCGCTGGTATTTGGAAAGAGAAGAGCCTCACCAGGCACTTCCGTACATGGGTATGCTGCAGGGGAATGATGTGGTCCGGCGTTTCTATGAAGCTCAGATGCGGGCAGCCGACATGGCATCCACAGCAAGAGAATACCTGGACTGCGCGCGCGAGGCATCCGAGCCGCTGCGCAGCGTAGCTCTGGAAAACGCGCTCATCAGCGCACTTCTTGCCAATGACAAGGAAACAGAAGAAGCGGTACTGAATCTGAAAGATTTATCCGAAGCGCAACATGTAGCCCTGCTGCGCACACGCGCTGCGTTCTGGCTGCAAAGCGCTCCGGAACGGGCTGAAGAAGACATCAACATACTCCAGAGTCTGCCCATCCAAGATATCAATCTGAAAGCAGATATTGAAATGGATTATGCGTTCCTGCGCCTGTATACAAGTCCAGAGTCAGCGCGTGGGCTCCTTCTCAAAAGCGACATCAATAAGCATCTGCCAAAACTTTCGCCGGAACGCCAACTGCGCTTTTTCGCTCTCCAGGAAGCGGCCATTCGCGAAATTGCCAGCACGGATGATTCCATGAATGCCGAGCGCGAATGCATGCAACTCATTCTGCAGGCAGCAGGCAAAGTGACTCATCCCAGGGTCGTATCCATCCTGACCATGCATCTGGCGCACCTGCAAGCTACTGAAGGGCTTTATGAGGACTCCATCAGCACACTGAAATCCCTGTTGCGCAAATACCCTATGACGGATTTTGCGCCGCACGCCATGTACATGGCTGCCAGAATCCGGGACAACATGGGAACCATGGAATCTCTGAAAAAAGCCGCGCAGTCATACGAAATATGCGCCAAGCAAAGTGAATCCATGCGGATTAAGGCGACCATTCGCAAAGCCGCAGTCCTGTTGCGCCTGGGCAACCACGAAGAAGCAGAACAAATCCTGACACACCTGCTGCGCGTTAACACGGATATGCGGAGCCAGGACAAACTGATGGCCAGAGCAGTACTTGCCAACAGTAAAGCCCTGCAGGGAACTGAAGAAGGGCGCAAGGAAGCCATTGATATTGCCGGCATAGCTCTGGAAGATGCCCAGCTCCCCCGCTGGTGGAAACAGCGGGCGCTTCTGCACCACGCAACCCTCTGCGAGCGGGCAGACAGATATGCAGAGGCTCTGAAAGATTACGAGGAGGTGCTTTCCATGCAACCGGCAATGGGCACCTCCCCCAGCGCAGCAGATTGGCATATTCTCTACAGCGCCGGTTCTGGCGCTGTGCTTCAACTCATTCACCTGAAACGGTACGACGAAGCTGCTGATAAAGCCGACCAGATAGCAGCATGGAACAAAGAGAAGGCCAGTTTATCCAAGCGTAAACAATTTTCAGACTGGGCAGCCTTCATCCGTCAGACCAATTTTGTTGAAAACAAAAACCAGCCGTTCTAAGTGCCAAACTCGCGACAGAGCCCTGGTTTCCGGCAGGGAACGCACCGGGAATCAGCGCTCGTATTCATCGGCTATGCACAGGTGCACGGTTCTGATAGTACGCAAGCTCTCATCCAACGCTTGCGTATCATTTTTCATCACCATCGGCTGCGGTAGCAAGCCACTCCCTACCCCAACGGGAAAAGTCACTGCAAATTGCCACCTGCACAGCAGACTTTTTACATATTTACAGAAACAAGCCATATCCGGATTCCAATACAGCATTCTTTTTCAACAAATTCACGATATTCTCACCCTCAGACCTGTGATTAAGCGTAGCGTCCAGCATCATAACAGCTTTCTCTTCTCCGCCCACCAACAGCGGTCACAATCCAATTACGATATAACAAACTGGTGCTAGGGCACATATCGCCGCTCGACCAAGGCTGCACCTAATCTACAGCAAAAGCTCCACGCCCCTTGGCGAAGATGCATTTTCCCACCATCTCCCCGCAAAAACTACACACGCAGGTTCGCTGGACTGCGCCGGGGGCGAGCTGAGTCTGCTTTATTCCGGCAAGCATATTTCCTTTAGTTTGTCTCGGAAATTCCAAGCGTTTACCTTATCCGGCGACACACCCACGCCATTTTCGAAAGCCCTGACCTCGGCGACATAAAAACAGCCCCCGATTAGAAAGTCCGTGTATATAAAAGGGTTGACTACTGAATACTACCAGCATATACTTCAGGACATATCCGATGGCAAAAAGACTTTCAATTGTTACCATGCACCGCCTTTTTTATATTTTCGCCATGAGCGCCGCTCTGCTGCTGAGTTCATGCGCTACCGTTCTCAATGGCACCAGAGAAGAGGTTAAAATCGACAGTTCAGATCCGGATGCACAACTGCTCATTGATGGAGAAACGCACGGATTCGGCAGCCAGTCCGTAAAGTTAGAGCGCGACGAAGACCATGTCATTGAGGTGATTCCCACTAAAGGCGATCCCCGCCGCGTCAACATCAGTCCGCGAGTCAATCTGCTGGTGGTGTTCAATGCACTGCTCCCGGGCGGCACGGTGGCCTCCATCATCGACTGGATTACCGGAGCCGCTTTCAATCTGGAACCGGATGAGGTGGAATTTGATTTCAGCCAACCTGATGGCAGCCAGTATAAAGACCAGTAACGAGGCTTCTCCCTTGTGGGTTATCCCTTGTTGAGTTTCTTGAATTTATTCTTCAGTTTGCCTTTTGATTTTTTTTTGCCGGAAGCTTTCTTATCAACAGCAGTTGCACTCTCCTGGGTAAATTCCACACACGTGAATATTTTTCTTCCCTTCTTTTCAATCAGGTGCATGGTGGCTATTTCCACAGTTCCACCCTCGGCAATAAAGGTATCGTAAGAATTCCGGAATTCCTTCTCACCAGGGTACTTGTCTATTCTGGCAGAATACTTTTTCTCGCCTTCTTTAAAAGCCTCCTGCGCAGCCTCCCAGAATTCTTCAACCGAATCGTGCTGATTAATCACGATATCGCAAACATCCGGGGTTGCAGGGTATTGGTCATTGCCCCGGCTAACCCGACTCCTACCGGAATTATCTTTTTCATCAACAAAGAAACCAGGTTCGTTGACATCCAGCCTATACCAGGCTCCATTCTCCACCTGCACCAGGTTTGTCCCCCTACAACAATCATCTGTATTCCTGCATGGTATACCAAGCGCATTCAACATCATCTGCATGTAATCACTACACACATCATCAGCAGCGACATTGCGCGTCAGAAACATCGTAAAATCATCTGCTTTAATAGTTCCGGAAATTGATTTACGACGTGCACCCCGATCAGGAATTCGCCTGGCACGCAAATCGTCCTGAACCATCATAACCTTCTCTGCAACTGACAAACCTTTTATATTGAATGACTTCACGCGGTTCTTGAATTCCGCAAATGCAGTTCGTTGTACACCGCTCATTTTCCTGATCATTTGAGGCTGATAACAAGCAGCAAGATAGCAGGTACCCGGCTTGAGATTTAAACAAAGTATAACTTTATCATCATCGTTCGTAGATCTATAAGACCCTACATCAGAATAATCATTAAATATGCTCATCCTGATTTTATCAGAGATATTGTCAGCAGAAAGCGATCCTCCCAGAACAATGGAGCGGGTGTCTTCCTGAGCCATGACCATATCCAGTATCAGTTTATTTAAATCATCCAGACTCTCCACTTTGCTGGCGGCCTGAACATTTTGTACAGGCACACAAAGCAGCCACACGATACAAAGCCAGACAAACTTCAAAACTCTCGACATATCAGAACAACTGTTATTTTCCCATCTTCTTCAACAGACCATCCAGCACAGCTCTGCTCTTTTTCTCCAGGCTGCCCTCTGTTTTCTGGAAATCATCTGCCATACCTTCTGCGGTATTGATACCTTTAAGCAGCAATTTACTGCCCTCCTTGACAACCGCGTCCATATCGAAAGACTCGGTAAAGTCCTTCCATATTTCTGGTTCCAGCCAGGATGGCTTCTCTTCATCCTCCAAAGGCAGTATTACTTCCTCTTCGGCTACGGGTTCCGGGAAATCAGGCTCAGGAGCTCCTTTATTGTTGAAGGCCAGCGAAACCACGCCTTTGCGTCTGCCTACGGGCGGATGCCAGTATGCCAATTCCATATGCCCGCCCTTGTCGCAATGCTTCTGGTAATTCTCGTGGAATTTTCTGGCATTACCGAAACATTCCAGGTACGCGCTGAATCCTTTGGCTTTCTTATCATAGGCTCTCTGGGCAGCGACCCAGAAATCCACATAATTATCGAAATACAAATCTGACTTGCGGAAATAATACCCCTTTTCTTTAGCAGAAACAGGGTACTGCCCCCTTATCCATCTATGATCTTTCTTGATTTCATCATCCGTCAGGCAGAAATAATCATGGCGCAGTATCTGTTTCCGACCAGGCATGATAGGATCATCCCACGTGGCGTCCACATGCAACCACTCACCGTCCTCCAGTTCTACGAGGTTCCAGGCATGAGCCACACCGCCAGCTTTACCGACAACAATATGGCACGGAATATCAATCATATTCAGCATCAGATACATGCAGCGGCTATAGGCATCACATACACCTTTATCCCGCAGCATCATGGTGGTGCATTCGGGGCCGCTCGGCTTATCATACATCACGCGGGTAACCAGCGCATCGTGCAAGGCTTTCAGATTCTCCATCCGGCTCTTGCTCTTACGCGTATACTTCTTAATGCAACGCTTTGCCAATTTCAGCGATTCACGCTCCTGGTCTGACAACTTGGACTCCAAGGTCGGATTACGGGATGCCGCCAGCATGCGCGAACAATCCATCTGATTCATGTACAAAGTATAACGCGTCTCAGAATCGCTGATAAGCCTGTAACTGCGGGAATGATTAAATAACAGGCTCCTTGACAATAACGCATTTAATTTCTTTTTACTCAGCGGGCCGGACAGACGCAAACTTATCTTCTTCTGCATGGCATCAGCCGCTTCCTGCAGAACCGCATTCAGTTCATCCATGCTCTCTATAGTCCGCGTCTCCTCTGCGCTCACCATACAGGTAAGCGCCGCAAGACATATAGCAAAAGCTGCTGTTATCCGATTCAACACGCAACAAACTTAACAGATAATAAGTTTGCATTCAAGCCAAATCATGGAAAAGAAAAGGCATGAGCATGTCACGCGAAACCAGACACACTTCCAGCTTGACCCGAACAGGCTTTTCTGCTAGCATGCGACGAATGCTCAAAAGACTATTCAGTTGTCTGTTACTGGTGCTGATGCTGTTTATCACGAACGGTTGTAACCAGGAAAATCCGGATAGCAAGGTAATCCGCATCGGCGGGTTTCCGAATGTGACGCATGTACAGGCACTTGTAGCACGCAATATGAGCCGCCACGGCGAAGGTTGGTTCGAGCGCTACCTGCCCGGCTACAGCATTGAATGGTACACCTATAACGCCGGGCCTACGGCTATGGAAGCCCTTTTCGGCCGCACTGCAGACCTCACTTACGTGGGGCCAAGCCCTGCGCTGAATGCCTACGCCGTATCTGCCGGGCGCGAAGTACGCCTGCTTGCGGGAGCGGTAAATGGAGGAGCTGCTCTTATGGTTGCGCCGGATAGCGGCGTACGTGAAGCAGCAGATTTCAAGGGGCGCAGCATTGCCACGCCTCAGCTGGGCAACACGCAGGATGTTTCCTGCCGCGCATGGCTGACCCGGCAGGGACTGGTATGCACCCTTGAGGGTGGCGGTGACTGCCGGGTAGCCCCCACGCCCAATTCCATGCAGCTGCAGCTCATGAAACAGGGTGACATTGCCGCATGCTGGACAGTTGAGCCCTGGGTCTCAACCTTGGAGAAACTCGCCGGAGCCCGTATTCTGGTGCAGGAGCCCGATGTGGTCACCACTGTACTCGTCGGCCGTGTGGGCTGGCTGAAAAACCACCCGCAGGAAGCTGCCATCATCATCCGCGCACACCGCGAGCTGACCCAGTGGATTATCGACAACCCGGAAGCGGCTCAAGCACGCGTAGTGGAAGAACTTACCCAGCTGACCCAGGCGCCCATGGAGCCGGAGCTGGTGCGCAGCGCCTGGGCCCGGCTGAACCTGACAGATACCATTGACCTGCCCGGTCTGGAACAATTCGTGAAAGACGCACAGGAGGCGGGGCTGCTCGACCGGGTACCGCCGCTGGATGGAATGCTTTACAAACAAGACAAATGACACAGGAAAAATTACACCAGGAAATACATAACTTCCCCACTGCGAAGCTCAGCATTGAGCACGTGTGCAAGGATTTTGTGACCAAACGAGGCACAGTACGCGCACTGGACGATGTTTCCCTCACCATCAACGAAGGGGAGTTTGTCTGCTTTGTAGGCCCCAGCGGCTGCGGCAAGTCCACGCTGCTCAACATCATTGCCGGTCTGGAAAAACCGGACAGCGGTATGGCGCTTATCGATGGCACGCCCATCACCGGTCCGGGGCGAGACCGCATGGTCATGTTCCAGGAGCACGCATTGTTCCCCTGGCTGGATGTCATCGGCAATGTCATGTTCGGGCTCAAACAGAAACCGAACCTGACAGACAAGGAACGCCTGGAGGTGGCCAAGTATTATCTGTACCTGGTCAAGATGGACCGCTTTGCCCACGCCAACATTCATGAGTTGAGCGGAGGCATGCGCCAGCGTGTGGCCCTGGCCCGTTCACTGGCTCCAAACCCGAAGATTCTGCTCATGGATGAGCCCTTCTCCGCGCTGGATGCCATGACCCGCGAGCGTCTCTACGGCGATATTCAGGATGTGTGGGAAAAGCGCCGCAAGACCATCGTGTTCGTGACACACAATGTGCGCGAAGCGGTGTGTCTGGGCAGCCGGGTAATTCTCTTTTCGCCACACCCCGGGCGCGTGCGCGAGGAATACCCCGTCTACCTTGCCCGCCCGCGCAACATCAATAACCATGACCTCGCAGACCTCTCACAGGACATCACCTCTGCGCTCAAAGGCTACACCGCAAACGAATCTGACTGACGCGCCATGAAACGCACCCTCATCACCATCATCTTCTTTGCCCTGCTCATTCTGCTCTGGGCTGCGCTCACGGGCGATTTAAACGCATTCGGCCTGGATATCTGCCTGTGGTCGCCCTATGTGCTTCCCCCGCCCTCCACCGTGGGGCAATACCTGTGCGACAATACGGTAAACGGCAAGATACCGCTTTCCATGCTCATCACCCTGCGGCGGCTGCTGATAGGCTATCTAATCGGCCTGGTGCTGGGTGTGCCGCTGGGCATGCTGGCTGCGAGGTTCCGCAGCGTGAATGACACCCTGGGCATGATGGCACTGGGGCTGCAGGCACTGCCGAGCGTCTGCTGGGTTCCGCTGGCCTGCATCTGGTTCGGACAGACAGAGGCAGCCCTGCTCTTCGTCGTCATCATGGGTACACTGTGGAGCGTACTGCTTTCCACCCAGAACGGGATGAAGAATGTCCCCCCCATCTATGCACGCGCGGCACGCACCATGGGTTCCAGTCCGCTGCACACGCTGGTGTTTGTAACGCTGCCGGCCTCGGCTCCCTTTGTCGTGAGCGGCATGAAGCAGGGCTGGGCATTCGCGTGGCGTTCCCTCATGGCAGCTGAGATTTATGTTTCCGTAGTCTCGGGCTTCGGCATCGGGCAGTATCTGCACTATGGCCGCGAACTGCAGCGCATGTACCAGGTTATAGGTATCATGTTCATCATCATTGCCGTGGGATTGCTGGCAGATAAGATTCTGTTCTCCCCGGTAGAATCCTGGCTGCACCGCCGCTGGGGCACAGATAAGGAGTAATTATGGAATGGATTGATGATTTGAAAGCCCTGCTGGGTGACTGTGTGCGTGTAGATGAAGCCACGCTTCGTGCCCATGCGGGTGATAAATGGCATGCTGCAGCATTACCGGAAGCAGTCGTACTGGCCACAGAAACGGCGCAGGTAGCCGCCACGCTGAAGTTTGCGCACGAACGCGGTATCCCCGTGACACCGAGGGGAGCGGGGGTTGGCTATGTGGGCGGTTGTGTGCCGGTAAAAGGCGGTATCGTTCTCTCGGTGGCCCATATGACCCGCATTCTGGAGGTCAACCCGTCAGATGGAGTGGCCGTGGTGGAGGCCGGTGTGCTCACCGCTGATTTGCAGGCAGCATGCGCCGGGCTTGGCTGGTTCTACCCGCCGGACCCGGCATCGCGCAAGGAATCCAGCATAGGGGGCAATATCGCCACCAACGCCGGAGGCCCCCGGTGTCTGAAGTACGGTGTCACCCGGGCCTATGTCCTGGGGCTTACCGTGGTGCTGGCAGATGGTCGTGTCCTGCGCTGCGGCGGTCGCACGCACAAGAACAAACAGGGCTTTGACCTCGTGGGGCTCTTCTGTGGCAGTGAAGGTATGCTGGGCATTATCACCGAAGCCACGCTGCGCATCATTCCTGCGCCCCCGGCCCGCGCTGCACTTCACGCCAGTTTCCCCCAGTTTGCCCTGGCAGCCGCAGCCGTGCAGAACACCCTGCAGGGCGGGCACCTGCCCTGCGCCATTGAAATCACCGATGCCTTCACCCTGGCTGCAGCCCGTAACCACCTGGGGCCCAGTGTCCTGCCAGCAGGAGCGCAGGGTCACATCATCATCGAAATTGACGGACAGGCAGATGCTGTGGCCACAGAGCTGGAAGCCATTGCCAACATTCTGCGCACCACCGGCGCCACAGAGGTAGTCTACGCCCGCACCGAAGCAGAGGTGGAAGCCATCTGGCAATTACGCCGTGAATTCTCGTATAGTCTGAAGGCCACCGGGCTCACCAAACTGAACGAAGATATCGTGATTCCGCGTTCACAGCTGGTGGAGCTGGTAAGTTTCTGCGAAAGCATGCAGCTGGAAACCGGCATACCGGTGGCGTGCTTCGGACACAGCGGAGATGGCAACATTCACACCAATATCATGGTGCTCAAGGATGATGCCGGCCGCGATATCCGCGAACCGGCAGACGCTCTGGTGCACCGGCTTTTCGACTGGGTCATGAACCACGGGGGCAGCATCACTGGTGAGCACGGCATAGGTCTTGCCAAAGCACCCTGGTTTGAACAAGCCATAGGCACCGCGGCCATGGATACCCACCGGATGCTGAAAAACGCACTCGACCCCACTGGCATACTGAACCCTGGCAAGATGGCGCTATAACATGATGCAGGGTTGACACTCGGGCTTCCCATCCGTATGATACGCTCCTCACCACTATTTTCTGCATGAAAAAGCTTATTTCCTTTATCCTGATTGTTATTCTGGCTGTACTGGGTACTGTATTCACCCTCACCAAGACCGGGCATCTCAAAGGCGTGGGGCTTAAGGCCCCTGTAGAGATTTCCCTGCGTGATTCCATGCTCTTCTCCGGCAAGGTTGTGAAAGTTACCAACACTGATCCAGAAACCCAGCTGGAATGCACGCTGACCGTCCGCAACGCCAGCGGAGACACCACGAAAACCCACAGTTTCAAACTTGCCCCCGGTCGTGCATACGAAGTCGGCATGGTGCAGATGCAGTGGAACTTCAAGACGGGTGAAAAAGTGCAGGTCAAGGCCAGAGGCTACCTGTTACCCACACGGTTTGTCATTCCCTGAAACCGCTTTTCCGAAGCCCGCAGTAGCAACTGCGGGCTTCCTTGCGTTATGACTTTACACCTGCTTGCCCCCGTAGGGCATACATGCTAAAGTAAAGCCATGGATAATGACCAGATGATTAAAGTAATGTCCTATCTCATTGGCTTCCGCGTAGGTAGCCAGGTAATGCCGCAGATGCTGCCCGGACTCCAGGGTGACGATGTGCTGGCAGAGATGCTGGGCAAGGGTTTCCAGGATGGCCTTTCCGGCAACATGGATATGAGCCTCATTGACGAACACGTCAACGAGTACCAGCAGACTTTCCTCTCCATGCTTCAGAAGCGAGGCGATGAAAAAGCGCAGAAGAACCTCGAACTCGGTCAGAAGTACATGGAAGAAAATGGCAAGCGCGACGGTGTAACCACCACCGAAAGCGGCTTGCAGTACGAGGTCATCACCCCCGGCAACGGCGAAAGCTACGATGCAGCCAAGCACGGCGAAGCTCCTACCGCCGAGGTTATGTACAAGGGTACACTGGTAGACGGCACGGTGTTCGACCAGAGCCAGGCCCCGGTGAAGTTCAACATCTGCCAGGTGATTCCCGGTTTCACAGAAGCACTCAAACTCATGCCTGTGGGCGCCAAGTGGCGTGTCACCATTCCTGCCAACCTGGCCTATGGCGCCAATGGCCCCGGCAGTATCGGTCCGAACAGCACACTCATCTTCGAAATGGAGCTGCTCAGTCTCACCAAGTAATAACACACTGACCATTAAGCACACCATGGCCGACTATTCATCCCGCCGCACCACCATCATCCGCGTGGCTGTTTTTGCCCTGCTGGGCGCTGTGCTGCTGGGCTACGGGCTCTGCTGTCTGGAAGGTTCCGATCGCTGGCTCTGGGTCGGCATCGGCATTTTTGACTTCGTCTATGCCGGCATCATCTCTCTTCCGCTCTGGCGCAAGGAAGGTTGATTACCTGCACAGCTGAAAACAATCAGCGTCGCTCACCGACCGGGAGCGACGCTGTTTTTTTTACTTCTTAGGGAAACTCACTTTCACCCGCTTTGCCTTCCAGGCTCGTATAAAGTCCTGCTGCAGGCGCTCCGCCGTGCGGTGCGGTTTGATTAATTCCTGCGCCGCGTCTTCTGGAGTTTTACCATCTATCAATGCCTGCAGGTAGGCTTTCATGGCTTCCACACCTTTCTTGCCATCCAGGTGCACAAAGAAGGCAACGGTCATCACCGAAAGCATGTATGTATTCTTACCCGTGGACATGTAACCATACATGGTCTGCTGGTCCATGGTAAAGAAATCCTCCAGCTTGAAATCAAAATCCAGAGCCCCATGTTCGGCAAATTCCTTTGCCTTGTGCAGAATGAGAGAGAACCCCTGCGTAAAGTCGAGGTCCTCACCCACATACGGGATGTATCCCACATACTCAGCCCAGCCTTCATTCACCCAGATAGGCAGGAAATTCAGGAAGAACTGCTGGTGAGTCAGCTCATGCACCAGTGCGTGGGTATCGATATCCGGTTTAACCACAGTGCCATCAGCTCCCAAACCCAGCGAGGGGAAAGGTATCAGCACCTTATCTATGGCAATGTCTTTCTCTGTGAATGTCCGGGGAGCTCCCGAACCAGCGGCGCCCATACGCCGGACAGCACCAAGGAATACGCCGGCTGAATTCTTGGGACCACCGGCAGCATAATACGCTTCCATGGTTGGCATCAGCTGCACCAGGAACTTCTTTTCTCCCCTGTCTGCAGTGGCACGCGGCACGGGCAGCACCTCACCAATGGCCTTATTGGCAGCGTGTGCACACTCGCAAAGGCGGGCCACCGTCTTCTGCGCTGCTTCATCCAGCTTTACCGGAGAAACATAGAGGAAGTGATTGGAAGTAAAGGAATGGCCGGGATTTCCGGGCTGACCTTCGCCCAACTCTGTATCCTTGGGCACAGAAACCAGGCGAGGCCAGTCTCCAGGGGCATTCACGCGGACTTTTCTGACGCCCTGCTTGCGAAGCTCCTTTTTCTTGTTGATTGCAGCCCGGTGTACGTTGCGCTCCTTGGATTTTTTTGCCTTCGCCGGACGCTTGGAAGGCTTATCGTCTGCCATCGCCTGCGGAGTAAGCGGCAGCAGAGCAATAATACCAGCTAATACCAGATACCAGAGTTTCATTGTTATCATCAACGGGTAAGGCCATCGCGCTTGGCCTGATTCCAATATGCATATTCAGAACGGTTGAAATCTACATACTCAGGCGAAAGGTCTGTGGTATACACGACATATTCCTCATTGCCGAGGTTGAGATTAATGATGATTTCAAATTCGCGAGCCTGTACGCGCTCGCGCAAATCATCGCTCGGGGTGTCAGTCTGCTCACCACCGCGGCAGGCAGGCAGTCCGGCAATGTCAATATCCACCTTCTCCTCCACCACAAGCGCGCCGGAGTAGCCCACGGCGTGAATGATGCGACCCCAGTTCGGGTCTCCGCCATTCCAGGAGCTCTTCACCAGATTAGACTTGGCCACACCTTCTGCCACCTTCTTCGCCTCTTCAGGCGTGGGGGCGCCCTGCACCTTCACGGTCACAAACTTGGTAACGCGCTCACCGTCCTGGACAATGCGCTTGGCCTGCTCCAGCATGACATAATGCAGCGCAGAGACGAAGGCATCCCACCCCTCAGAACCAGGAGCCAGCTGAACACCCGATGCCCCATTAGCCATCACCAGCGTAGTGTCGTTCGTGCTCATATCACCGTCAATCGTGATGCGGTTAAAAGAATGCTCCACACCGTCGCGCACAATGGCATCCAGGTCTTCACGAGCTACGCCGGCATCGGTGCAGATAAGGCAAATCATGGTTGCCATGCAGGGGGAAATCATGCCTGCGCCCTTGCAGCAGGAGCCGATGCGCACCGGCTTGCCGCCGATGGTGATTTCCACCGCCACTTCTTTCTCCCGTGTATCGCTGGTAATAATGGCGGATGCCACATTGTGCCCGTTTTCAGCAGAAAGATTGCTGCAGAGCTCCGGCAGACGCGGCGTGATGCGCATCATCGGCATGGGCAGGCCAATCACACCCGTAGAACAAACTGCCACCTCGCTGGGGTTAAGGCCCAGCTGCTCAGCCACCACGCGACACTCCGTGCGGGCATCCTCCCCACCACGCACGCCGGTGCAGGCGTTTGCATTGCCGCTGTTCGCCACAATCGCGCGAATGTTACCACGGGTAAGATGATGCTCACTCACGCGAACGCAGGCTGCGCGCACCCGATTGGTCGTAAACGTACCGGATGACGTGGCCGGCAGTTCCGAATAAACCAGCGCCAGATCCAGACGCGTAGCTTCCGGTTTCTTGATACCGCAGCTCAGTGCATTAGCCACATACCCCTTGGCGGCGGTCACGCCGCCCTCTATGCTCTTCATCGTGCAATCAGACATACTCTCAGGTAAGATGATTTGTTTGCACACACTTTGCCACATTTCCCCACCGTTTTCAAGACTAAACGCCTTGCAACGCAAGAAAATAGGGCTGTTTCTGATTTGCTGATGTCATTCTGCGCATGAACGCCATAAATTGTTATCAAGCGGTCTGTTCCCCCTCGCTTCACCAAATTCGACTCTATTGAGCATGAAGGAATATATCAGGCTGCTGTATCAGAAACCAATGAACCAAATGCAGAACCGCCGCCCTTCTTTTCAGAAAGGCAGCGGTAAAGCTAATGCTGGTTATGCAGCTAAGTTCAGATTAGAACTTGGCGAGCATAGCCTGGCGCTGAGCTTCAAGCTCGGCGGGCAGCTTGTCACCAACCATGGCGAACAGCTCGGTCTGAGACTCGAGCTCAGCCTTCCACTCGGAAGCGGAGATGGTCATGTTGGTGTTAAAAGCGGCTTCGTCGTAGTCCTTAAGACCCTCAGTGTCGAGCTCGTCGTAGGCGGGGGAGATACCCAGAGCAGTCTCTACACCATCAACCTCACCGCGGCAGCGGCGGAGTACCCAGTCGAGCACGCGCATGTTGTCGCCGAAGCCGGGCCATACGAAGTTGCCCTCGGCATCCTTGCGGAACCAGTTCACGTTGAAGATCTTGGGCAGCTTGCAAGCGCAGGTCTTGGTGCCCATGTCCAGCCAGTGCTGCCAGTAGTCAC
>CAJGCV010000022.1 GCA_904501915.1 uncultured Akkermansia sp.
GAACACCGACAAGAACTTCGGCCGCGTCATGGTATTCGGTACCGGCGGTGTGTACACCGAGGTGATGCGCGACACCACCATGCGCATCCTGCCCACCGATGACTTCTCCGACATGATCAAGGAGACCAAGGTAGGCACCATCCTGAATGGTGTGCGTGGCGAGGCTCCCAAGGCTGTGGGCCCGCTGGCCGACACACTGGCCAAGGTGCAGAAGCTCGTGCTCGAGATTCCCGAAATCACCGCTATCGACGGCAACCCGGTGCTCGTCACCGCCGACCGCGCCGTGGTGGTGGACTTCAAGATGATTCTCAAGTAAACATCCATCCTGTTTCTATTCACCCAAAGCCCGCTTTTCCCCGGAAAAGCGGGCTTTACTCCATCCCCCAACGATGCAACTTTCTATAACCATACTCCTCTTCATTGCCGCACTTGCGATTCAATACCTGCTCATCTACCTGCCCTATCTCATTATTTCCCGCAAGCACGCTACCCCGGGCTCCATTCTCAAAACATCACTGGTTGTGGCCCTATACAGTCTGCTGGCCGGAGTCTTGTGCGGGTTCATCGGCATTTCCAACGGCGCAGCTATAGGCATTACTGCCGTTCTTGTCTACCAGATGGGGCGCCGCAAGCTCCTGCAGAGCAACAAGCAGGCCTGGGCCTCCTGCGGCATCTACATCGGCTGCACCATCACCATGGTCATCCTCATGGTCTATTTCATGGTCACCAGCGAAGCCTTCCGCTCACTGATACAGGAAATGGTTCAGGAATAATTTTCCACAGGGGCCTCACTCCCGTTGTTCTACTCCCACTGGTCTCCATGAACATTCTGATTTTCTTCATCGTTTTAACAGCTGCCATCGGCGGTGAGTTTCTGACCATCTACCTCGCCTACCTTTCCATATCACGTAAAAAGGTAACGCAGAAACAGATGCTTCATGCCTCCTTCGTGGTAACGGCCTACAGCATGATGGCCGGAACCCTGCTCGGATTTGCCGATTTGCCCCGCTCCCTCTCCTTCCTGGTCGCGGCTGCGCTGGTGCATTTCATGGGGCGCAGAATGCTGCAGCAGAGCAACAGGCAGGCCTGGTGCTCCTGCCTCATCTTTATCGGACTGGCTCTTCTGGCGGGACTCACCTTTACCTGGCTCATGCACACAAGTGAAGCATTCCGCACGCTGATGACACAGACCTATAAGTAACCATCGCCAGCAGTCTGCATGGATGCTCCATCCCCGCCCCATGCATTCAGCCTTGGGAATTTACTTTACTCCAACGGAGAAACCTGCTACTCTGGCAGGCATGGCATACTACCTCATCGGACTTTTTCTCTGTCTTTGCTGCGCCTGGCGTGTGCGCCAGCAACAGCAGGGGAAGCGACTTCTCCTGTGCAACATTCTGCTTATACTCAGCCTGCTGATGTATACCCCCTTTATCCTGCGGTCACTCAACAGCCCGCTTCCCATGCACGCTTTCTTTGCGGCGCAGTATATCACCCCTCTGGCGGCAGCTCTTCCCCTCCTGTTCTACAGCAGAAAACACCCGGTGAAATGGTCTGCAGCCACCCTCATCTGCGGCATCGGCGCCGCCATATTCCTCTGCTACCTGTTCTACGTGCAGCAGATAATCATCAGCACCCCCTATGATGCCCCCGTTCCCTTCTGGGTGGAAATCTGGCTGCCGGATTTATCTGGTTTTTCTATTTGATTTAACACGCAGGGAGTGATAAACTGATTGCCAGTATGAACAACTGGACTACTGCCGTTTTCAGCCCCACCGGGGGAACCTCTAAAATTGCCGCCGCCATTGCGGGGGCTCGTATGGGAACACGAATCGACCTCTGCAGCCCTGTAGAGCCGCAGGAAATACCCGCAGGGGCTCCTCTGCTGGCTGTGGTGCCGGTGTATGGTGGGCGCATCCCCGCCATAGCGGCCCAGCGACTGCTGGCGCTGCAGGGCAGCGGCAACCCGGCCATTGCCGTGGTTGTCTACGGCAACCGGGCGTACGAAGATGCCCTGCTGGAGCTCAAAAACGTGCTCACCGAGGCAGGCTACCAGGTCATTGCCGCAGCGGCTTTCATTGCGGAACACAGCATCTCCCGCAGCATCGCCACCGGTCGCCCCGGTGCAGACGACCTCGCCCAGTGCGTGCAATTTGGTGCAGCTGTGGCAGAAAAGTTAGCCGGAGAGCTCACCGGAGTAAGTGTACCGGGCAATGCCGAATACCGCCCCCTGCCCCAGATGCCCGTCACCCCCATGGTGACAGAAGCCTGCGGCGGTTGCGGCATGTGCGCCCGCAAATGTCCCACCGGAGCCATTCCCACCAGCGACCCGCGCAGCACCGATGCTTCAAAGTGCATCCTCTGCATGCGCTGCGTAGCCATCTGCCCGCGCAAAGCCCGCATTCTTCCTCCGCCGGCGCAAGCTGCATTCGATACCAGGCTTGCCGCTATTGCCACCTCTCCCAGACAACCTGAACTCTACCTCTGATTATGTTCGCCATTACTCCCACGCAATCCTTGATAATCAGTATCATTGCATACTTTCTGCTGGTCTATGCAGCATACGTGATTATTGCCCGCAAACGCTGCAACCAGGCAAACATCCTGAAGGCCACTGCCTGTGTAACAGGCGTCTCTGGTATCATTACCGCGTTAAACGTTTATCTGCCGGAATACATGCCCGGCATGTGCGATATCATTGCCGCCATCATGCTCACATACCATTTCGGGCGCACCATACTCAAAATAGAGCGCGGCCCCGCCATACGTGCTGCGCTCATGTTCTTCGGGCTCACGCTGCTTTGCTGCATCATTGTGGCAGTAGCCATCGTGTTCCTGATGCACTAAGCGCACACGCCCCCACTGCCCGGTGCCGTTTCAGCGCGAAGGTCGCTTGCGGAGCATCATACGGCTTCTGTTGATGATGGTCTGAGGGTTGGCGTACACTCCGCGGAGCTGCTTTTTATGGCTCTCCTTTGCCTGGGGTGACAACCTCAGATCAGCATCAATGACGGCGTAGGCCACTTCAGCCGCCGCCAGCACATCCTCCGGCGTTTCCACACAGAGAACCAACAGTCGGTACTTCAGTTCCAGCAACTGGCGCTTGTTCTGTGGCAGAGCCCTGGCCAGCGCAGCATCTACAATCTGCAGAGCTGCGGTATCCGTAGGCGCGGCAGCAGCTGCTGCCCGGCACTCCTCCAGCATACGTTCAGCCTCAGCCGCGGCTCGCAGACCGCTGACATCCTGCGTATCAACTGCAGCCACCTGCGCCGCAATGTTGGGGCTGCATTCTCGTATATCTTCAGGAATCAGATTCCAGGCAGCCAGCATGAGCTGCGTTTTCTCCGCACCCTGCTTCTGTCTGGCTGCCTGCAGCAGCACCTTCACACGCAGCGCCTTTGCCAGTTCTTTCTGCACGGCATCTGCATCTGATATGTAACCGAAGAAACCACCCAACGGTTCACCGGCGGCATCCATCACAAGGATGGTGGGGTATGAATCCACCCCGTATTTCTGACACAAGCGGGTATTCTGTTTCCGGAGTGCGGGATCAAAGTCCGGGTTTTCGGGCATATCCACCTCCAGCAGGACGAAGTGAGCGCCAGCCCAGGCAGCAAAGGACGGTTTATCCAGCACGTCCTTCCGCATGCGGATGCAGTAGTAGCACCAGTCAGAGCCCGTAAAATCTGCCAGCACCAGTTTATCCTGCTGCGCAGCCTGTTGCAGCGCGGCATCGTAACGCGTCTCCCATTGGGCAGCGCTGGCTGTCACCAGCATGGCCGCAGCAGCGCATAATCCACTCCATGACTTATATTTCATATTTCGCTTATATATTGTTTCCCAATAGTTGCGCCATATCCTGCGGCAGTGAGCTTTCCACAGTAATCTCACGGCCTTGCCAGGGGAATGTCAGCCGGTACGCATGCAGTGCCTGGCGGGGCAGCAGCAGCCGCTGCTGCAAATCCGGCGTCCACCCGGTTTCCATAAACTCCAGATAGCAATTTTCATCGCCCCCGTATATCTTATCCCCCACCAGCGGATGCCCCATGTAGGCCGCATGTACGCGAATCTGGTGCATGCGACCAGTATACGGGCGACAGCGCAGCAATGACAATGCACCACAACGGCGCAACACTTCAAATTCTGTGCGGCAATCCTTACCGTCCGGGTGGCAGCACTGGCGCACGTGAACACGTGTTTCTGCCACATCTTCCATGCGCAATATGGGTTCTGCGCAGCAGGCGGTATGCCACAGCGGCGCCCCCCGCACCACAGCGTAGTATTCCTTATGCAGCAGGCGCGCCTGCATAGCCTTGCCCAGTTCCCGCGCGGCCTCAGCGGTTTTGGCAACCAGAGTAATGCCGCTGGTCTCGCGGTCCAGCCGGTTGATGAGTGAGACCTGCCCACCGGTTGCCACTTCATAGGAAAGCAACTCATGCAGCCCATGCCAGAGTGTGGGTTCATTTTTCTCACCGGTGGGGTGTGTGAGCAACGGGGCTGACTTATCCACCACCAGCACACCTGCGTCCTCGTATAAGACCGAGAACTCAGGAACCACGGCTATGGGCATATCGTAATTCATGAGAACATGGCAGGGTCTATTGCCACCCACTCACCTGGAGCCAGGTTCAAATCCTCCAGCTTCAGCGGGCCGATTTCAACCCGTTCGAGCGTGAGCACGGGAGCACCCACAGCCGCCAACATGCGCCGCACCTGGTGGTAGCGCCCCTCGTGCAGCGTCAGGCGGCCAGCACACTCACCTGTAAGCCGTAATTCAGCCGGCAGGCAAGGCGTGCGTTCCCCCTGCAGCATGAACTCACCGCTGGCAAACTGCTCCACAGCAGCAGGCGGCACAGCTTGTTCTGTTGTAAAGGCATATACCTTTGGCACGTGGCGTCTGGGGCTGGTCTGCGCGTGCTCAAATGCCCCATCATCCGTGAGCAGCAGCAGCCCGCTCGTCTCCTTATCCAGGCGGCCTACGGTATTCACGGCAGGATTGCGGCGCAACCACTGCGCCGGCAGCAGGTCATACACAAGTTCCCCTGCCTCCTTGTGGCTGCAGGTGCAACCCAGGGGCTTATTCAGCGCAACATACAACCCGTTTGGAAACTCCACTGGCTCACCATCCACCAGCACATCCTGAGGGTCTGCCTTCTCATTCGGAGAACGCACCGGTTCGCCAGCACGGGTCACGCGGCCACGCTTCAGCCACTGCGCCACCTCCCGCCGGCTGCAATACCCATATCGACTCATTAGTGCGTCTATTCTCATGCCGCAGGCATTTTGCCACAAAAAACTGAAAAAACAAGGTTGAAATCATGCAAAAATTGTGGTAAAACCACTTCAGGAGCATTGGTCACCCGTGCTGCGGCCTGTTGTGCCCACCTCAATTTACTACTCAGTTTTCTCATATGATTACACTCATTACCGAACGCCAACTGGCTGCCGACCAGCAGAGTCTGTGGAAAAAAGCCCTTCAGGCCGTACAGACCAAGAATTACAAATACGCCGTCACCATTCTCAAGACCCTGGTGAAGCGTGTTCCCGGATTCCTGGAAGGCCGCAAGCTGCTTCGCGCCTGCGAGGTTAAGTCCACCCCGGATTCCGGCCGCAAATCATCCCTTTTCGGCGGGCTGCGCGTCACCACCACACGCCGCGACCCGGAGAGCGTGTTAATCAATATTGAGGACGAACTTGAGCGCGACCCTTACTCCGTCACTGCGAACGAAGCCCTCTTCGCCGCTGCCAATGACCTGAATCTGCCGGACATTGCCGCTTTCGCGCTCGAAACCATCTGCCAGGGTGTGCCGAATGCCAAGAAGCATCTGCACCTGCTGGCCAAGCACTACATCAAACACGAGCAGTTCACCGAAGCGGCAGACGTTTTCCGCCGTGTGCTCAAAATTGACCCGACCGACCCCGATGCCATGCGCGGTGAAAAAGACTGCTCCGCACGCGCCACCATGAAGCAAGGCAACTGGGAAGGCAAAGGCGACTTCCGCACCAAAATGAAGAACGCCAATGCCACAGCAGACCTCGAAAGCGCTGACAAGATGGGGCTTACCCGCGCAGAGCTCGAAACCCGCCTGGGGCAGCTTTCCGAGCAATACGCCGCAGACCCCGCCAACCTGCCCGTGGTCAAGGACATTGCCTCCGTTTACGAGCAGATGGAAGACTATGCCAACGCTTATTCCTTCTACGCCTACGCATTCCAGCTTGGCGGCTCTGCAGACGTTGCACTGAACGACAAGGCCATGGCCATGCATGAAAAAGCCATGCAGGCAGAAATCGCCTACTACGAGCAGGTGCTGGCAGCCGACCCCACAAACCAGGAAGCCGCCGCCACCCTCGCCCAGCGCAAGGCCGAAATTGCCCAGGCTGTCGTAGCAGATGCCCGCGCCCGTGTGGAAGCCAACCCGACCGATGCACAGCTGCAGTTCAAGCTGGGTCAGGCGCTGTTCGACGCCGGCGAATACACCGAAGCCATCCCTGCCCTGCAGCGTGCCCGCACCAATCCGAACATCCGCATCAAATCCATGCTCATGCTCGGCAAGTGCTACCACGCCAAGAAGATGGTCGACATGGCCATCCGCCAGCTCGAAGATGCAGACAAGGAGCTGCTCACCATGGACGACACCAAGAAGGAAGTGCTTTACATGATTGGTGTACTTTACGAGGAAGCAGGCAACAAGGCCAAGAGCATCGAAACGCTCAAAGCCATCTACGAAGTGGACTACGGCTACAAGGATGTGGCCGCCCGCGTGGAATCCGCCTACAACTAAAAATAAAGAGAATTTTCTCTATTCAGCAAAAGCGCCCTGGTCATCACCAGGGCGCTTTCTGCATCTTGTGAATCGCAGACAGGTTCACACAAAAACCGGGGCTGTTTCAGATTTGCTGACTCATTCTGCTAGTCAAATTGACTTTGGCGAGCCAACGGCGAGCGGCTATTTGAGCCCCTCTGGGGCGGCATATTAATAGCGAAGGGGTAGAGCCCGACACGCGTAGCGTTGGCGGGCGGAACCCCTCGTATGCAAAAAAAGTAATCCGGAACCCGTGAAGCGGGTGACAGCCTGCCACCGCGGCTTGTCTCGGCGAAGCTTCAGCGAAGACGGAAGGGCGTGAGCCCGGAGACGGGAAGCCGTAGAAAGGTTGAATGCCAAAGCCCTCTGTCACCCGCTTCGCGGGTTCGGTTATTTTTTTCGTTCATTTCGAGGGGCTTACGCCCCTCGCTATGGATATATCGCCCGCATCAGCGGGCTTTTAAGTTTCGTTCGCTTCGCTCACCTTGCGCAAAGTCCCATTTGTCGGCCTGCATGGTAATTTCCGGATTTATTAGAAGATGTCTCCAATCTCGATTTTGCAGCCTCTGCTGATATCTACCAGCAAATCTGAAACAGCCCCCAAAAACCGGGGCTGTTTCATATTGACTGGTGAATAATACTCATCAGAAAATATAAACAAACCAGAAAAACTATTTATACAGCCGGCCCCATCCTGAACAACTGGAGCAGCAAGGCAACCAAGGCCGGCAAC
This sequence comes from uncultured Akkermansia sp., assembly GCA_904501915.1. Classification (GTDB taxonomy): domain Bacteria; phylum Verrucomicrobiota; class Verrucomicrobiia; order Verrucomicrobiales; family Akkermansiaceae; genus Akkermansia. The sequence goes on from CAJGCV010000022.1 coordinate 7,537, forward strand.
ACACTGGTCCACAGCGTATGGGTGCGGGGCACCGGCTGTTGCGGCATCAGTTCATTCAAGCGACCATTCTGCCGGAATCGCCACGTACGGCGGCGAAGCGCCAGGTGCAGATTACGACGCAATGCGGTAACGACAGTACTCTTCTTATCTTCAATTTCGGGTATCATAGGGTCTCGGGGTATTGGGGTTGGGTTATTTGCTGAACACCCTCCCGAATCTCCTGGTGACACCACCTGCAGCGGGGAGACAATACACCCGTTCATGCTGGCTCAGTCATGGGGTAGTCGGGGAGCTTCAACTCCTGAACACTAACATATATACCACCCCATGGCAAGCATATTCTTTAAGCATCCTTAAAATTTGGCACATATGTCCCAAAGATTATGGAAAAACAGACTTAAACGACATAAAGGCATAGTGTTCTGCGTGAAAAACCGCGTTGGAGTATCACCTGCCCCACCATCGTCAGTAAGCATTCGCTTGCGGACATATCAGCGTAAGCTGCTAACTTTCAAATCGTAAATCATAAATCAAAACTCGTAAATCCACGTGTCCCAAATCTTTGGGACACGTGTGGTCATATACCAGCCGTTTCTGATTTATTCTTGAAACGCGGAGCAACGAATGGTAATATGCATAGAGTAACACTATGAGACCCGTCGTATACCAGCTTTTTGTCCGGCATTTCAGTAATTTCAAGGCAGGTGGCGTCTCATGGGGGACCCGCGAGCAGAATGGCTGTGGTTCATTCAATGGAATTAATGACGCAGCGCTGGAGCAAATTGCCCGCATGGGGGTGACGCACCTGTGGCTGACCGGTGTATTGCGGCACGCCACGCAGACACCGCATGACGGGCTGCCCGCCGATCCCGCCTGCATTGTCAAAGGCATAGCCGGGAGCCCCTATGCGGTAACGGATTATTTTGACGTGGACCCGGACCTGGCAGAGGATGTAGAACACAGGCGCGATGAGTTTGCGGCCTTGTTGCAGCGTTGCCGGCGCTGGGGCATGGTACCGATTATTGATTTTGTGCCCAATCATGTATCTCGCAATTACAGCTCGACCGTACGCCCGGAAAGCAGTTTCGGAGCACACGATCAAGTGGAGTGCTTCTATGCGCGGGATAATGCCTTCTATTATCTGGAACCGCAGCAGAGCGATATTCCCATGACGCTGCCTGAGGGAAGCTTTGCGCGGGAACAAGGTAAAGGAAGGGTGACTGGTAACAACGTGGCCTCCTGGACTCCCGGGGTCTACGATTGGTATGAGACGGTAAAATTGAATTATGGCGTGGATTACCGCCACGGCTGCCACGCAGCAGAAACCCTGCCCAGCCTGCTTGCGCCCGAATATGCGCTGCCACGCACCTGGCAGCGCATGAACGAGGTGCTTGCCTATTGGCAGGAGATGGGGGTGGGCGGTTTCCGCTGTGATATGGCGCACATGGTGCCGCTGCCCTTCTGGCGCTGGATTATAGCGCATGCGCGCCTGCGCGACCCGGGCGCGTTCTTCATGGCAGAGGGGTACGATGACCACTTGAAACTGATGGAGGGGAATGCACACGAAGCCCTGCTCTCTGCCGGTTTTAACGGCGTGTACGATGGTGTCTCGTACGAATCCCTGCGCAAGATATTTGAGGGTGGAGCCTGGGCAAATGACCTCGACCGCCTGAATCTGAGCGAATTGCCCATGGCATCGGGAGGTGTGCGCTATATTGAGAATCACGATGAGCCGCGCATTGCATCACCACTGTACTGGGGTGGCGCAGGCGCGCAGGTAATAAAGGCGGCGCTGGTGGTGCAATACTGCTCTACCCGCGGCCCGGTACTTGTCTACAACGGGCAGGAAACCGGTGAACGCGCAGAGGGTCCCGGCGGCTTCGGCGGCGATAATGGCCGTACCAGCATTTTTGATTACACCCATCTGCCGCGTTTTCAGCGATGGACTAATGGCGGGGCATACGACGGCGCCCGGCTGACCCCGCAGGAGCGCGAGCTGCGCGACTTTACCTGCCGTCTGCTGACACTGCTGCAACACCCTGCCCTGGCGCGGGGCGGGTTTTATGGGCTCAACTGGGCAAACCTGGAAACGCCGGATTTCGGACGGCGGCCGGGAGACACGGTATCCGGGCATTCCCTGTATGCATTTTTACGCCACCACCGCAAGGAAAAGGCCACCCTGCTGGTATTGTGCAACATGAACCCGGCAGCGCCTGCCCGGACGCATGTCCACATCCCGCAGGATGCACGCGAATGGGCCGGGATGAAGCCCGGGCAGTACCATTTTGTCTCATTGCTGGATGCCGGAACCCCGGTTGCAACGGCAGATGATGTGCAGCTCGAGACTCAGGGGCTACCGGTGAATATACCGCCAGGCGGCGCCATGATTTACGCGTGGTATCACGCATAAGTACACCATAGCAAGGCTGCGTATCTTCTCAATGTCAGGCCTTCCTGCGGCGGCGGGCGCAGAGTGCAGCGAGGGCCAGCAGGCTGAGCGTAGCCGTGGCAGGTTCCGGGATAATGAAGTAGAGCATGTGCGGAGAGACCTCCTGACCGGTGGCACTCCAGACATCCGTGGCTGTCACCCACATGCCGGTCATCTGGTTGCCATGGCTGTCGCGCAGCACGAACTGCGAATCCAGCAGTCTACCGAAGTTGGATAAATCCACCTCATAATGGAACTGCCCGGTGCCGCCACCCATCTGGATGGCAATGTAATCAGCGCCGGTCTGATGGGCAAGCGATACCCAGTTATCCACCTGCAGCTGAATGGTGAGGCCATTGCCGCTCACATCCACGCCCTTGAACTGCTCGGTCATGAGCACAAGAATTTGGGAATCACCGGCCTGGAACACGTTGTTGTTCGGATCGTTATTCTTGAAGTCGGCAAAGGTCATGTGCACATGCGTGCTGACCGAAGTGCTCACTTCGTTCAGGTGGGTGGATGACCCCACCTCTGCCGCGCGCACCGGGCCACCGGACTCGATGAGGCCTGTCACTCCACGCACAATGCAGGGGTCATCCGGGGTGATATCATTCGCATCCACCACATAGCCGCCATGCACAGAAGACTTAGCATCCACCGTTACCACATCTGCCAGGTTCACAGAAGCCATCTTCTGCAGGTGAATCAGCGAATTGGTCACCTCCGCATGGTGCACCTTATGCGCCACCTGCATGTTCTCCATATCCACATGGGTATTGATGAACTGAGCCTTCTGCGTGGTCGTGCCGCCCATGTTCACGGCGGTGCCGGTCATATCGACATTCAGGTAATTCACTTTGCCCTGATTGCCGGAGCCATCGTGGCGGGAAGTTACCGTCACCTGCATACCGGCCATGTCGGGAGCGGTCAGGCGCTGTCCACTACTCTGGGTCAGTGTTGTCTGCTCCATACCGCCCAGCAGCAGCTGGCCGTTGTTTTCGCGTTTGTAGGGGTCGGAGGAAGCATCACCGGAATCAGCCCCGAGCGTCAGCTCATCAATGTACTGCACCATCTTGTTGGAGCGCACAGGAGAATCAGAGCTCTCATAACTGGTAACCTGATCCAGAATCTGCAGGGTGGCATTCTTACCCGCCACGGTGATGTCTACATCAGATTTGACGCCTCCGTTGTGATTCAGAATCTGGAGCACGGTCATGTCCTCCACAGTCACATGGCTGGAGCCTGAGAAGTCGTTCAGGTCATTGAGTGCCACATAACCGATATCCCGTGAAACCTCATTCCGCAGCTCAGCATCAGGATTGTTCTGATTCGAAGGGTCTGTCTTCCAGTTATTGAGCGTCAGGTTGACATTAGAGCCGCTCACCTTACCCAGCAACTGGATGATGTGGCTGTATTCACGCTGGGCAAGGAATTTTTCATCCTTGCACTCATCCGTCAGGATGTAGGGGTCAATGGTGAAGTTGTGCGTATTGATAGTAACATGGGCACCCGTGGCAATATCCACCTGTTTGCGGGTGTACCAGTCCTGGCGGGCAGAAAGCGTGGAGCCATTCTCCAGCAGCACCCAGCCGGCTTTATTGGTGGTGTCACCAGCGGTGGTACCGGCGGTGATACCCGCCCAGGCATCCTGCTTGGTACCGGATACGTCGAAATCCGTGTTCATGGCCAGCACACCGCCAGCCCCCACAGTCAGGGCATACAGACTGTGCACATGCTCACCGCCCACCATGATACGCGTACCGCCACCCGCTTTCAGCAAACTGGCCACCAGCGCCTCCTCCACGTGGAAGTCACCGCCTTGTATCTCCACCTGGTTCAACCAGGCGCGGCGCACATGCTGGGTCTTGCCGGCGCCCTGCTTAATCAGGTTCAGGGAGCCATATCCCTTGGCACCGTAGTGATGCTGCTCAGAGCCCTGGAGCTCTTCATCATAGCCGCCGTAGTTCACCGCCACCTGGAAATCACCGTAGCCCATGACACCGTGATAATCACCATCGCGCATGCCCTTGAGTACCAGAGTCACCGGATTATGCGCACTGATGTTCAGCACACTGGAAGTACCGCCCGCGGTATTGATGGAACCGGTGATGCTGTCAAGCACACACCATTCATACCCCTTGTCCGGGTCCACTTCACCCGTGGCATCCAGCGCCAGCACGGTGCGCTCCGTGCCTTCGTTGACAGAGAGGTCAATCGTGGCACTAGTCCAGTCTGCCCCGTCGTCAGACTTGGTGGTACTCATGATATCGAGCTGCACGCGCCCGGGGACAGCGGCATCCAGGCCCTCCGCGCCCCACTCATGCCCCACCATGGTGACGGTTCCCCTGAACCCACTGGGGTCCAGCACCTTGAACACACCATAGCGGTACATATCATCCCGGCCGTAAAGCTCCTTGGACTTCGCGGCAGACAAACCCACGCCATTAAGCTGCAACACCGTGTCAGCCTCACCGGCGAGCGTGGTCAGCACAAGTTTCTTGTCGTAACTGTTCGCAATGCGGCCATCGATAATAGCATTATAATCCGGGTTTTCCGGGTCGGCATACACGTTCACCACCACGTGGTTGTGAATCGTGGTCGTATCCATGGCCTTGCCCAGGTAGTTATTGCCGGAATCAGCCAGGTTATCATCCAGGAAATCGCCCTGCAGCATCGCGCCGTTCATCAGGGTAATCGTCCCCGTACCCAGTGCATTCTCGTGCTGCATGACCAGGCGTCCGCCCTGCAGAATCGAGCCGCCGGAGTAACTGTTATCCAGTGCCATCACGGTCGTGCCCGAACCGCTCTTGTGGAGCATGGTCTTCCATGCGCCGTCAAAATTATGCTTTTCCAGAATCCCCGGGTCTGCATCCACAATGCGACCACGGGTGTCAGATATCACGTCCCCGTCATCGTTAACTATCAGCTCACCGGTGGTGTAGAAGTAATAGTTTGTATTATCCTCATGCAGACTTCCGCCATCCTCATTCAATACCAGAACGGTATAATTTCCCTCCCCATCCTGAGCATACTTATAGTACTCAGAGTTGAGGATGATGGAGAACGGAGCCACCTTGCCATCCACGCGCACGGCCTGGTAATCCAGGTTGATACCGGCTTTCTCTGCAGCGGCTTTCTGAGCATCAGTATATGTCGTCTCCAGGGAATGGCGGTCAATGGCAAAGTTATATTCAGCCGCCACTTGCTGCACAGTAGTACCAGGGTTCAACTGATCAGCTTTCACCCTCACCGTCTGGTCACTGTTGAGCTCCGAGGTTTCTGTCCACTCAACCGGCTCATACAGATTACCGAAGAGCACCACCAGGCCCTCCTGGAACGCTTTGTTCTCTTTCCAGCGGTAATCGTACACGTTGTCAGGCGGGGCGGTGGGCGTATCAAACCAGGCGTGTGCCGGATGTTCCTCGCTGGAGCTGGTCAGATTGCCGGACCAGGTGCGACGCGGGTCACCGGTAATCGACATTACCAGATAGTCCCTGTTCACTGCATAGTCACCATCATTGATGGATGAGCCTTCCGTACCTACGGTATACAGGGTACCGAAATAACCATAGCCCAGCGAGATGGTGCGGGAGCCGAAATGGGTCTCATCCAGATAGCCATACGTGGGATTACCCCGCCAATCCTCTCCCGTCTGGCCGTAGATGCGAATTTCATCAGCCGCGGACAGGTAATACTTCTTGTTGCTGAACGCATCCACAGAGAAGTTGGTACCGGTCAGAGTCACGGTCAGTTTATCCAGGGCATTGATGGTCAGCGTTCCATCAATATCAAGCAGGGGGACGATGGATGCCTCGTATTCCGCAGTCGTCGGCCAGGTGAGGATCACATCACCATTCTCACCAGTTGAAGCTTCCGCCTGCAGGGCATAAGGCAGAATATCATTCGTGCGGAAGGTCAGGGTGGAGCCAGCCTCCATGGTGACATGACCCTGGCTGTCATCGTCCATGCCCTTTACAAAGGCCGTGGTCGGAACCTCCTTATCCCCGCGCATCTGGGTGCTCTGGGTAATGACCGTCAGGGTCTTGCCGGCACCCACAGTCACGGTGTCCGAGGTGAGGCGCTTCTCGTAAGTGCTGGACATGACGGAAGAGGACTTCTCATCAATCTTGTTCCAGGTATTTTTGTCGTCAATCTGCCCGGTGGCACCGAGGATGAGGGTGGTCTTGCCCGCCAGATTCAAGTTACCCTTCAGCTCCAGGTTGTTGAAGCCCAGCGTTCCTTCGTACAGGGAAACATCGTCAAGCAGAGCAGTGTGAATGAACTGCGTCGAGGCACTGCTCTTCACGAGGTTGAGGGTTTCAGTACCCATTTCATGACCACCGTATTTCCAGTCCGGGTTGGTGTGGTTAAAGAAACCATCCCCCCAGGGAATGTGGCCCTGAGACGTGCCGGTATAGGCCTGGGCAAAGCCCATGGCACCGGAATATACGTAGGTTTCCGTATTGGCGGTATCGCCATAGGTGCCGAGTTGCAGGGTATTTTCACCCGCGGTCAGCACACGCACGTGCCACACCTCATCATTCTGCGGCAGCACATCCTCGAACACACGGGACGTCGTGCCGCTGGTTGCGCTGGATTCCTTGTAATCCCAGCCCGAGCCCAGGAAACCGGCAGAAAGGCCACGAATGTTGGCGTTGCCATTCAGCACCAGTATGTTATTGTAGGTCTGGCGGGGGTCGGCTTCCCGGTCATCATTACTATCATACCCCTCATCGTAGGAGGAAATCACATTTTCGCGGGTCATGTTCAGGTGCGCCTCGACCAGCTTGTCGCCCTTGAGCGTCACCTGCACCGTACCTGCCGTTCGCCCGTCCACTTTTCTACCGTTTTCCTCCCTCCACAATCTGTTCGAGGCAATGGGCGAGGTATTGATGGTGTTCTTCATCACCACCGTACCCTGGAACCGGTTCACCACCTGATTGGCACCGGTAGAAGAGGTGACATAGCGGTAGGCATCCCCGATGCCATTCTTGTCTGCATCCTCAACAGAATCTTCGTTGAGCGTAAGCACGGTGACATAGCTCTGGTCATCGGCATTTGACCAGGTGGAAGAGTACCCCGTGAGCACAATGGTATCATCCTTGCTGGTATTCACCCAGGAGGTTTTTCCGGAGGCATCCGTGGTTTCATACCCTGCGCCAATGAGCGCACCGGAGAAGGACACATTGCGCCAGTGGCGGGGAAGGTTCGAATGGTCACCGCCGGAATCAGAGTTGAAACTGGCGTAGGCAAAGGTGATAGTGAAGAAACCGCCCTTGTCATTGTTGCTGCTGGTCAGCACAATATCGTTCGCCACCTCAGAAAGGCGGAAGGCAGACACGGCATCATCACTGAAGGGGTAACAAATCATCAGCTCTGCGCCAGTGCGCTCCTGGTCCACAGAAAGCGTACTATTTGGTCCTACAACTTTCTGCGACCACACCTCATCGGTATGGAAGGTGAGAGTGCCGGTGCCGGCAGCGCCTTCTGCTGCAAGGTACAAACCGCCGTCCTGCACATCAATACCGCCGCTGAATGTATTGCGCAGGTTGAGCACCAGCAGACCGTCACCGGTCTTGGTGATGGAGGTGGGGTTAGATTTGTCAATATCAGTGATGCAGCCGCTATTATCAGTCGAGACGAAGGCGTAGGCATACTCCATCTTGGCCTCGCCACTGCTGTTCACATAACCCAGGTTGTGGTCAGCGTCAATGAAAATCTTACCGGGTGCCACGTTGCCGCGGATATCCACCTTGCGCTCAGCGGCATATTCGCCTTCGGCCTCGCTTGCAGTATAATCGCGATACCCCAGTTCTTCCCAGCCGTGCACATTGACATCAAGGAAGTAGACGGCGTTGCCGTTTACATACTTACCGATATCGGTCACCGCACTCCCCTCTGCGCGCTGTTCATGCCAGCCGGTGTTGTAGGCATCGTCTGCTTTCCAGATATTGCCCAGGGTCATGTTGATGTAGTGCACATCATTGGGCACGGTGGTACCGTTCTGTTCACCGCTCCAGATATAGCCGGTAATGGTGCTGAGCTCCGGCGTCGGTTTCGGCACGACGATACCATAATCCCCCATCTTGTCATCAAGTTTCAGGTAGATGGTATCACCCGTCTGCACATACCAGGCATCGTAGAAGTTTCCATTTCCATCTTCTACCATGACCAGGTTGTCCTTATTGCTCAGGTTCGTGTATGCACCTTCTTTAACACCGGAATAGAGGGCTACCATACTCCCGGCAGTAACGCCATTAAGCCCGGCTATCACGCGCGGTTTTGAACCTATCTGCAGCGTGACACTCGGGGTGCCTGTCTCGGTTGCCGCAATCTTGAAAATAGCGTCTGCATTATCAAACCAGGTACCCGCCGCCGCCATGCCCATATTCTGGGCAGGCTCCCAGGTAATCGGGGTATTCGTGGCAGACCCGATGGTAATGCTATGCACGACACCATCCTGGAATATATCAGTGAGGTATATGGTAGTCAGCGAATCCGCCGTGTTGGTCTGACTGATGGAGCTTTCCGAAAGCCATGTCGCGCCGCCTTCCAGGGTGATGACATCGGCCGTCAGATTTTTACCGGTCTGCAGGGTCGCGCCGTCGCGCACGGTGAGGAAATTGACATCGGCAACACCGCTGAATACCAGCGTACCGCCCTGCACCTCCACCGCGTCCAGGTAGGCAGAGCCGCTGAATTCCTGGGTATTGGTGCCAATCTTGGTGAGGTTCAGGCTGCCGGTGCGCGTGGTATAACAGTTAGTCTGCGCAGCAGCATCGGCGTCTCCACCCTGGTAATAGGTCCCCTTGCCGATGATGCCGGCGTAGGTGTAGATGGCGGAGTTGTCCGCGCCCAGGGTTAACTGCACCGAGGGCAGATTACCCTGCTCACGCTGGGTGGAAACCACGGTGGCATGCGCATCTGTGCCGCTCAGGCCACGCAGCGTCGTGTCGCCCTCCACCGCCAGCACATGGGTGGCGCGCTCACCTGTATCCGTGGCGCCCGTGGCGGCATCCTTCATGTCGGTGTGGCTGAGGTCGATGAGCGTATCCTTCCAGCGGGTATCGCCCTGTTCGGCAATGTTGACATTACCCACATGCAGCTGCACAATGCCGCCGGTGGGGTCATCAATATACAGAGTGCCATCGAACCAATCTTCCGGAGTTGATGTGCTGGTGAAAACGAAGGAGGAGGCGCGGTTATTGTCGTTATTGGAAGCAGCGGAGCCATTATGCGCCACAAGCACAAGCTCACCGCCGCCAGCCAGCTGCCCATGCAGGGTCCACTTGCCCCAGTCTGCAATCTGCCCATGCAGGTAGGCCGGTGCATCCCCGGGATTCACGGTTATCTTGCCGCCGAAGTTGCGGTCCGGGCGGTAATCTGCCACCACCTTGGTGGGGTCGTTGGCATCGTACACCACGGTGAGGTCCTCGCCCAGGTACAAATTCGCACCACCTGCCAGCTGCACATTACTGAACTTCAGCAAATCTGAAGACGGGAACTCCTTGCCCGTCCAACCGTTGTTCCACTTGCCATCTGTATACGCCAGGTGGGGCAGCGCCGGGGCTGTGGCATTCTGGCGCATCTCAATGTAAGTAAGGCTGCCGGACCCGAGGATGAATGGCTGCTCGGTCTTATGCAGGATGGTCGCCACGATGTTGTTATTCTCATCGTAGCTCAACGCGCCATGCCACAGGTAGCCCCCCTGGCTGAAACGCACAGAAGCTACGCTGGTATCCGTATACGATGAATCCTTGAACCAGCCACCAGCCACGGCATCTGTGCTCGCAAGCGTGATAACCATCGGGTTATCGTGGTCTTCCTTCAGCTGGAAGTTCAGACCGGAGATGATGACGTCTTCGCAGAAGTCCAGCGTTACGCCGCTGAGCTCAAAGAGGGGGGTGTCCGGGTTGGTCCAGTTGCCGCCGCTCACGTTTATTATCTTCGGCAGTGTAAGCACCGGGCTATCAGAAGGTATGGTGTCGGGATTACCGGCATCACGCGTCACGGTATTGGCGCTGGTGAGATGAATGCCATCGCCATTGACGAAGATGTCTTCCAGCTCCATTTCGTTGAGCAGCTGGTTATGCGAGCCCTGCAGCTTCCACGTCGCGCCGCCGTGCAAGTGAGCGGAGTTAAGCGAAATGGCGGAATCGCCCGTCTCCAGCAAGCCATTGCTGCGCAGGCGCAGTTGCCCCGCTTCTAAATCTCCGCTGACGGTAAGCGTGGGCGTACCAGCCGTGGTGCCGCCCTGGCCGATTTCCAGCCAGTTGATGACGTTCACGTTCTCAGCCACAACGTGGGCTCCGGCTGTTATTGCCATGGAACCGGCATTAATCCAGCCCGATTTTTCGACGTCATGCTCCGTTTTGCCAGATACGGTAAGCCGCGTGCCAGCACCGGAGACTTCCAGCGCTTTGTCGACCAGGACATGAGCCGCAGTCACCTTGGCGCCGCCACTTACTCCCATGGTGCCCGCAGAGGATATTTCCTCCTGATTAATCAGGTTGGGAGAAACGATGATGCTGTTGTTCACATGCAGCTCACCGCCTGTGATGTTGAGCGAAGGCTCATCCACTTCTTCGCCGAAGACATAGAGATTACTTGCCAGCAGCTTACCTCCGCTCACCGATGCATAACGCACCGTTACGGATTGGTCGTAAATTTCATCATAATATTTTTCATCCGCATCAAAGCGCAGTTCACCGCCCTGCACTTCTATGGAATGTAGACGGTTTGCATCCTTGGTGATGCTCTGGGTAATGGTCTGCTGGTTATTGCCGACCTTGATGAGGTCAATGGAAGAAGTACTGGCCTGTGAAGCCGTGGCAGAGGTGTAGTACCGCCCGTTGAACGTGCCGCTGTACACGTAATCGTAATCTGCATCGGCATTTTCACTACCCAGGGTCAGGTTGTAGAAAACATTACCCGCCTGGGCATCGGCGGACTGACTAGTAACAGTACTTCTGGCATCGCCGCCTTCCAGACCGGCAATGGTGACATCATTGCGCACGTTGAGAATAGTTAGAGAAGCATCGGTTCCCGTCGAGGTCGAATGACCAGGGCCCTTGGTGGGTGTCATGTCAAACACGACATTGGCCCAGGCTGAGGAATCCCCCTTTGCGCCGAGGTCCAGCTCGATAATGCCGCCTTGCGATGCGCCAAGGTTCACCGTGCCTGAGAACCAGTCACTGCTGGATACGCCGGCATCGTTGAATGTGTAAATCGAGGCCTGGTTACTGGCGCCATGGGCCAGGAAGGTGACCGCACCGCTGCCGGCCAGCTTACCCATGTTGAATAGTGTCCCCTGGGGAAGATAGGAACCGATGTAGGCAATGGTCGTTTCAGGCACGACATAAATAGTCCCGCCGTACAGATTCTTGCTGCCTCCTATGTACAGTTTGTCTCCCTGCCCGATTTCAATACCGGTAATTGTACCCGTTACACCGCCGGCAGCCGTTGCAGTATTCGAACGGAATGAGCCTAAGGCACTCGAACCTTTCCAGTACGTGGCTGTACCTGTGCCTTTGTTGTTAGAAATGGAGGTCCATGATGTACTGGTTCCATTATATGACCCCGGGGTCTTCGTGGTATACTTATAGTTGTTATTATTTTTACCAGTGCGGGTAATGGTGGTGTTTCCGCTAGCCGTCGTTCCGTTGTTATCGGTAAAATAAAAGGCGGCTGTATCAGTCACCTCCGTGTAGCCGGGGTTGAGCGCCAGCGGCTCGGCCGCCGCCCGGGCCATGCTGAAACGCATGGGCGACAGGCTGAAGGTGGAGCCCCCCTCGCCCGCTCCAGGCATGGAGGGAGAGGTGGCTGCCGACTCGTCATCCTGAGCGGTGGTTTTCTTCTTGTTTTCCTCAAGAGTTTCTTCCTCTTCAACGGGCTGATTCTTGACACCGGAAGTGCCGGAACCTACGGTCCGGGTCACTTTCCGCGGCGCCTGACGGTAGCGCACGCGCCCGCCCATGCCGGCCCCCCAGGGGGCTTTGTAGCCCACCAGCTCGTGCTTCACGATGCGGTCACGGTATGTCTTGAACAATGCATCGCGATAGGCTGCAAAGGCATTGAAATCATGCTGCAGAGCATCCACGAAGCGCTCCATGAGTTCATCGTTCCTCCCGATGCTCCTGACTCGGGATGTCCCCGACATAGCGCGGAGACGGTTGGCAATCTGCTCCAGCAGAGCCCGGCCATCATCCGTCTCCATATAACGGGCATCTGCCAAGAGCTCCTGCAGCGCAAAGCGCAGCTCGGATTCAGTAAACTGCTGCTCAGAGTCGGTATCTGCCAGGCGGGCAAGCAAAGCCTCCAGGTCTGAGCCGGAGCTGGAAAAATCGCGTTTCAGCCAATGGCGGCGGTACACGGTAGCCCAGGCCAGTTCGTATGCCACAGCCATGGGTTTCCCATCCTCGATGTACTGCTGTGCCAGGGCCACGGCTTCTTCCCGGAGAATACGCTCGCGTTCAGCGCGGGCTTCCCGCATCATGGGCGTCCAGTACGCCTCATCGCGGACTTCCTCGTACTTTTCACCTTTCTCGCCGATTACGCGGATAACCCGCGTGGTATCGTTCTGAACGGCAGGCAGTTCATCCTCGTACACCCACCAGTAATTGAGCAGCGGCTGGTCCTGAGCCGAGACTCCACCCATACATAATGCCGCGGCAAAATAGCGCAACCAGGAACCACACCCTGCCCCGCTGCGCTGCGAAGCAAAGTGCACACTCACACTGTTCCTGTCTTGCGAAACCATAAATTATTCTTACATCAATGGAGCGTGCGGGGAGTATACTCCTGTATTCGTGCTTTGTCTAGCTTTTTACTCTATGTGGACAGGTAAATCACTTTCCAACATATTGTATACCCACCCCATTACCCCCCCCCAGACAACACTATATATTGAGGTATTGCATTTTTTCCACACAAGCATTCCCGCGCCGTCAGAAAAGATTGCAACACATTGTTACACAAAGCGCTGGAATCAGCAGGCAGAAAGATTACCCCGCCTTTGTCATATTTTACAAAAAAAACAAGTAGGAGGCCCTCTTCATGATGCAGGACTTGCACCTATTGGTAGATATCTACGCCCAGACGCTGCAAATCAGTCAACGAAACAGCGCAGGGGTCGGGCGCAACCCAATGCCCGGGCTCGAGCTCCCGCGGGGTAAGATCCATACCAATCGTGGCCTCAAGATAGGGGTGGTTGATACGCCGACCGAAGGCACTGCCCGGCGGCGGGTCGATGGGCGAGGGAACATCCCCCGGCAGAATGGGAGTGCGACGGCGGTCCGTGGGGTCCGGGGTGGGTATGGCTGACAACAGCGCGCGCGTGTAGGCGTGGCAGGGGCGGTCGTACAGCTTGTCTGCATCCGCCATTTCCACAATCTTGCCCATGTACATGACCGCCACACGGTCAGATATATGACGAACAACCGACAAATCGTGCGATATGAACAGATAAGCCAGATTCAGTTCCTGCTGCAGCGTGAGCAGCAGGTTGAGCACCTGGCTCTGCACCGAAACATCGAGCGCACTGACGGGTTCATCCAGCACAAGGAGGCGCGGATCCATAGCCAGGGCTCGCGCAATACCTATGCGCTGCTTCTGCCCACCGGAGAATTCGTGGGGGAACTTTTCCAGAGCCGTGGTGGGCAGCCCCACCATATCGAGCAGTTCGATAATGCGGCGACGGCGGCTGCCGCGGGAGCCTATGCCGTGTATATTGAGCGGCTCCGCAATAAGATGACGCACTGTCATGCGCGGGTTCAGCGAACCGGCAGGGTCCTGGAACACCATCTGCACCTTCCGGCGAAACCGGCGCATACGCCATTCGGAACGGTGCGTCACATTCTGCCCCAGTATGCGGATTTCTCCATCCGTTGGCTCCAGCAGGCGCACAATACAGCGGCCCAATGTGCTTTTACCGCAGCCGCTCTCACCCACCAGCCCCAGGGTTTCACCAGGTGCAATGCTCAGCGAGACATCATCCACGGCCTTCAGCGTGCCAACGCGGCGGCGGAATGCCCCGCCATGCACAGGAAAGTGCATACAAAGCCTGCTGATTTCGAGGATGTTCTTCATATTGACTCGCTGCGCGATACTCTACCACTTCAGCCCTGGCAATGCAAGCTGGAATTTCAGGCAACAGGGTTTCCCGCTGCCAGCAATCTGCCATGCAGGCGGCGAGCCACCTCCTCGGCATCATCCCCGGTTTCTGCGAGACGGATAAAATGTTCCGCATCGGCATAATGCACCACGTGCAGGGTCAGGCTGCCATCGGGGGTCAGTTCTGCGTAGCCGCCCACCGGGACCGAGCAATCAGCCTGCAGCAGATTCAGGAATGCGCGCTCACAGGTGATGCAACGGTAGGTGGGCGCATGATTCACGCGCGCCAGCATGGCAGAGGTGGCAGCATCGCCACGGCGGCATTCCAGAGCAATAGCCCCCTGCCCCAGCGCCGGGGGAAACTCCTCCACCGGCAGCCCCTGCACCTGCAGCTGCACACCATTCACGGCAAATGAATCATGGTCATACCCCAGTCGGTTAAGCCCGGCGCGCGCCAGAAGGGTGGCTGTCACCTCCGGGGATTCCACCAGCTTGCGCAGGCGCGTGGCCACATTACCCCGCACCGGCACGGTGCGGGCTGCGCCCTTCCAATACGTATGCACCAGATGCGCACGGCGCACGCTGCCCGTGGCAATGAGCGGATGTTCACTCGGTTTCTTGACCACCAGCACATCCTGAATTTCCTCTCGCGGCAGCACAGCCGCCAACTCAAAGCGGGAATCCAGCACACCCGGCATATCTTTGAGACTGTGCACAGCGCAATCAACCTCACCTGCGGCAAGGGCTTCCTCGATGGCGGCAATGAATACCCCCTTGTCCCCCGTTCCGGTGGCGGCATTTACCTGATGCAGCGGGATATCGGTACGCTGGTCTCCCGCAGTGGAGATGATGCGGATTTCACATTCCAGCCCGGGATTGGCCGCCTGCAAGGCTGCAATCGCCTGGTGGGTCTGAGCCAGCGCCAGCTCACTGCCTCGGGTTCCTATGCGGAGTATGCTCATGCCGCCTATTCTAACGACTGGCACCCCATAAATCAACCGCCAATAGAGACATGTAAGTGCCATTTTTGAGTCTGTTTCAGATTTGCTGGCAGATATAAGCAAAGGCTGCAAAATCGAGATTGGAGGCATCTTCTCATAAATCCGGCAATTATCATGCAGCCCGATAAATGTCTTTGTAGAGTGAATAGTGAAGAAGGAATAGTGAAAATTGTCAATACAGGCGGCCGCCTGCCTGACGGCTTACCGCCCCAATGGAGCTCAAATTGACGGTCGCCGTCGGCTCGCTAAATCCGAATTTAGCGGGGTGAGCGAAGCGAACGAAACTTAAAAGCCCGCTGATGCGGGCGGCATATCCATAGCGAGCAATCGTGCTTTGTGTCATACAAAATTGTGCAAATTTTGAAACCATAAGTCTTGAGCTCCCGGAATCTGTTTTTCTGGGAGCTGAACATTGGGGGGCTTTTGTCTCATGAGCAGGAGCAGTCGCTCACTTGACTACTATGCCAGGGGGATGCTTCGCTTCCCCCCTTACCCCCTTTGACCAGGGAGAGAGCTTCTCGCTCTCTCCCTTGGATCCCTCTCTGCGGCACTCTCTACCTGCATGGGGAGGCTTGCGCAGCCTCCCCACACCCCACGGCGGCAACGTTCCGTTGCATCTTCTCACGGACAATCCTTGCCACTGAGTTGATGTGTATGAGCAATTTCCTCATGCAGGCTGTCAGAGCAATAGCTCCGGAGCCTTTAACACCTTTCCCTCCTTTACGTTCTCTTATTCTCTGGTAATAGGGGCGTAGTACAGGATTACATCGACATGCGACCATGCAAGGCATATATAGGGCTGTACGTACGTTTTTTCTGCCTCCCCGAGTATGAGCCGTTTTCTTAACAGACGTTCCGCTCTCATTCGGGATTGGTGCCAGACCCGCAAGCTTAGTGATTTTATTGCTGTTCAAAACGCCAATCTCCGGCAACAGACACAAAATTGCGCACGCTGTATTACGACCTACGCCTACAATTTTCACCACTTCTTCATAGATGGCTTTGGGGTCTGTTTCAAATCTGCTGGTAAAAATAGGTAAAATAGAGCATACTTGAGGGTATAGAGTTAGGATGGCTATGAAGCAGATATTCTCTATGCCCCATTGAGAACAAATGCTTAACCAAGTGCTTGCACCTGCTAC
>CAJGCV010000023.1 GCA_904501915.1 uncultured Akkermansia sp.
GATGCTGAACTCTATAACATCAGCCGATGGCATATTGGCAGCATAGTACTCGATATCCTCTGCTGTATTTATGTCGTAATTCGCAGATTCATACGAATGGACAGGCTGAAACATAAAACAGGCCCCTGCAACTGCCATTGGAGTCTGCATTAATCCTAAAATTTTGTGCACGAAACGATTCACCTTCATGATGAAATACATTTTAACCATTCAGAAACCGCTGATGCGGATTCTGAGGGCACACAAGCGAGCGAATGGTGAAAGGATATGCCCGGCAAATTGGTTGTACCATTGGCGGGAGTTGCGCTGCGCAGCTGGTTGGGACTCCCCTGCCCGGCGCTGGCCGCAGGATGCGCTGCGGCATACTTTTGCGAGTTACCACCTGAGCTATTTCCGCAGTTTTGCGGAGCTGCAGCTGGAAATCGGCCACCGGGATGCCACGCTGCTGCGGACACGCTATGTGGACCAGCGGGGAGTCAGAAACACTGGTCGTTTCTGGGAACTGCCCGAACGCAGTGAGGATATCGTCGCGGCGTGAGCCGCGATAGCGTCCTGACCATCGTCCATGCCTGCGGCTGCGAGATTAAAACTAATCCTTAGCGGACTTGGGGTCAAGGGCATCGCGGAGGCCGTCGCCCAGGAAATTGAGGGCGAGAAGAGTGAGACAGAAGAAGAGCGCGGGGAAGAAAAGCAGCTCGGGGGTGGCTTCCATGCGGTCAGCGCCTTCCTTGATGAGAGTGCCCCAGGAGGAATTGGGGGCGCGCACGCCCAGGCCGATGAAGGAGAGGGTGCTTTCCGTAAGCATGATACCCGGCACAGCCAGGGTGGTGTACACCACGACAGTTCCCAGCAGGTTGGGGGCTATGTGGCAGAAGAGGATGCGCAGATGCCCCAGCCCGAGGGAACGCGCAGCAAGCACATATTCCTGGGATTTGATTTCGAGGGTCTGGGTGCGCACAATGCGCGCCAGCGTAAGCCACCCGAGAGCACCGATGGCAATGAACAAGGGGACAAGGCCGAGAATGGGGGCAACGCTTTCGCGGCTCCAGCCGGTGGTAGCAACTACCCAGTTGGTCAGTTCGCGGCTGGGTTCTTCGATACTCAGCGAGAACACAATGACCAGCACAATGAAGGGCAGCGCGAAGAGGACATCCACCGTGCGCATCATGCAGGCATCGGTGCGACCGCCTATATAACCGGACACAAGACCATAACTAAGACCGATGATAAAGGAAACAATCGTTGCCACCACCCCCACCAGCAGGGAAATGCGGCCGCCGTACAGCACGCGGGCCAGCAGGTCGCGCCCGAGCTGGTCTGTGCCGAAGGGGTGGGCCCATGAGCAATCCGCGGCAATGTTGCCCAGGTTTGTGGCGTTCGGGTTGGCAATGCAGGGGAAGAGCGGCAGCACAAAGCAAGCCAGCACCATAAGCACCAGGAACAAGAGTGCAACCATGGCAGCGCGGTTGCGCACGAGACGCTGGCGGGCATCCTTCCAGAGCGAATTTCCCTGTTCGTAGTTCATGTTCATCAGGCAGCACCCTGCGAGCGCAGGCGGGGGTTGAGGGCGACCAGCACCAGGTCCACCACAAGGTTAGCAATCACGATGAGAACGCCATAGCAGAACACCAGGCCCTGAATGAGGAAGTAGTCCCGGTCCGTGGTGGCATTGACGAAATGCAAGCCCATGCCCGGCACCTGAAAACAGGTTTCCACCACGAATGAGCCGGTAATAAGCGCAGCAAATGCCGGCCCGAGGTACGACACCGCCGGCAGCAGGCCGCTGCGCAGTGCATGCACAAACAACAGGCGCCCAGCCCGCACGCCCTTGGCCCTGGCAGTGCGGATAAAATCGGCAGAAAGCACCTCCACCATACCGCCGCGGGTCAGGCGGGCTATATATGCGGCATTGATAAGCCCCAAAGTCAGCGCCGGCAGCACCGCACACAGCGGGTCATCCCACCCGGCAACACTCAGCCCCGGCACGTGCATACCCAGGCTCAGCCCGAAAAGCGGAGCAATCACAAAAGCCGGGATGCAGATACCCGCCATGGCCAGCAGCATGAACAGGGCATCGGGCCAGCGGTTGCGCCAGTATGCCGCCATCATACCCGCAGGAATTCCCACCACAATGGCAATCCCCATGCCCAGCACACCCAGCCAAAGAGACACCGGAAAAGCCTGGGCAATAATATCCGCCACCTGCACCCCCTCCCGCACCAGGGAAGGGCCGAAATCGCCGGAGCAGATGATGCCCTTCCAATAGTTGCCATACTGCACCAGAGCGCCCTGGTCCAGCCCATAGAGAGCATTGAGCTGGGCCATCACGTGCTCCGGCAGCTTACGCTCGCCCAAGAAAGGATTCCCCGGCAGCATCCGCACCAGAAAGAAAGTAATCGTCTGGAGCACAAAAATCACGAGGCATCCCTGCCCGAGTCGCTTGAAAAGCAGCTTTATCATGGCTTGACCTGCACCGCATCCAGAGGGTGATTATCCAGCAGCAGCGGGTACCAGCCCTCCACCGCCGGAGATTTCAAATACGTACGCTCGCTCCAATACAGCGGAATAACAGGCTGCGCCTCCAGCATGATGGATTCCGCCTGGCAGAGGCAAGCCAGCCGGACCGCCGATGAGCTGGCCCGCCGCGCCTCATTCAGCGCCTTATCAAACGCCGGGCTTCCCCAGCCGGTGCAGTTATTGCCGCCCCCGCTGCGCCACAGTTCAACAAACGTAGCCGGGTCAAGGTAATCCCCGCTCCACGATGAAGAAGAAATATCATAATCCCCATTCTGCTGCGCCGCCTTATACGCCGTCCACTCACAGGCGCGAATCTCCACATGAATCCCCAGCTCGCGCTGCCACATGGCCTGAATCGTCTCCGCCATGATACGCTGCACATCGCGGCTGGTGGTCATAATCTCCAGCACCGGGAACCCCTTGCCGTCCGGATACCCGGCCTCTGCCAGCAAGCGGCGCGCCAACTCCGCGCGTTCCCCCTGCGGAGCAAAGGCAAATGAATGGTCATACCCCGCACCAGGAGGCGTGAAACACGAAGCCGCACGCCCCGCCCCACGCACCACGTCATTCACCAGCGAATCGCGGTCCACCGCCAGAGCAAGCGCCCGGCGCACCCGCACATCGTCCAGCGGCGGGCGCTTCGTGTTCAAGCGGTAAAAAATAGTGCAGTAATACGTATCCTGGCAATAGGCATCGGGGCGCTGTCTGCGGGCCACAGCCAGCAACTCCGGCGGCACATTGTTGGAAATATGCAGCTTGCCATCCATGAACATGCGCGTCTCCGTGTAGCCATTCACAATCGGCAGGAAACGGATACCGCGGTTCCGCACCTCATGCGCGCGCCAGTAGCGCGGGTTGGCCGCTACCAGCAAATAATCATTGAAATGGTGAGAATCCAGCACATATGCACCATTCCCCACCCAGTTTCCCACGCGGCTCCACAAACTGCGGCGGTCCAGCATACCGCCATGAGCTTCCACCGCGTGCGCCGGCACCGGGCACCAGGTGAAATGCAGCAACAGATGCAGCAGATGCGGCGTGGGACATGTCAGCGTAAGCTGCAACCGGCGGTCATCGAGAGCCTTCACCCCCACCTCCTCCCAGGTGCGGGTGCCGCGGTTGAACTCCTCCGCATGCCAGAGCGGGTACAGCATCTCCGCATATTTGCCACCAAACTCCGGGTGCAGCAAGCGATGATACGCATACACAAAATCATGCGCTGTCACAGGCTTTCCATCGCTCCAACACGCCTCGCGCAGATAAAATGTCCACACCGTAGCATCGGCGTTGTGCTCCCAGCGCTCTGCCATGCCGGGGTGAATGCGCGTTTCATCCTGCGCATCCGGGCGCACCAGCCCCTCCAGCAGGGCGGCGATAATCTTGCCATCGGCCACAGCGGTGGCCTTGTGCGGGTCCAGGCTCATGGGCTCCTGGTTGTTACCCACAATGAGCACCCCTTGCTCTGCCGCCTTTTCTGCCGAACTGCGCGAATCCCCGCACCCAGACAGCAGCAGGGCAGCAACACACACACACATGAACGGCAACATCTTCACAACACGCACTATTCTACCACACAACACCCGGTGCGCAAGGGAACAATACGTCAAAAAGCAGAACATCCACTTGCCCCCACCGGACATTACTTGAAAACCGGGGTAAAACCCACCCCCTTAATCGCGGCGGCGGGGGCGGCGGCTGAACTTATCGTAGAACACACGTTCCGGTTTATTGCTGCGCTCGCGGGAATCCCGGCGCGGTCCGGACTGGTAGCGTTCTTCACGTTCGCGGCGGAAGCCGGCATTGGCACCACGGCCGGCATAAGAAGCGCCACGGCGTTCGCGCTCACGAGGACGGATTTCGCGTTCATAGGGGGCATTCCCAGTCTGCGGACGGCCCTTATCCTCGCGCACATTCACCTCATAGCCGCAGATATTGCAAGTACCCAGGCGCTCGATGAGCTGGGGTGCAATCTCAGGCGTCACCTCTATGAGTGAATGCTTCAGGAAGATGCGGATATCACCCACCGTTCCCTTCGGAGCACCGCCTTCATTGTAAAGCAACCCGGCAATATCCTTGGGGCGCAGGCCCAGCAGCTTGCCGCCGTTCATGAACAGTGTCACACTTTGCTGCAGACTGCTCCAATCATTGCCTTTCTCCACAGGCGCGGCATCAGCGTCTGCAGACCGGGTCGTGCGGGAGAACTTGCTGGGCCTGTCCTCCGGGATGGGCTGCAGCTCACGGCTTGTCTTGGACACCAGCAGGTTAAACATGGCTGCCAGCAACTGTTCAGCAGGCAGGTCAATCTCACGCAACGCCTCCGGCAACTCCGTTGCCACTGCCGCACTTTCCAGAATTTCATCCACCAGAGACTCGCGCCGCACCTCTTCCACCTGAACACCGGTCATCACCTTCTCACGCTGCATTCGCACGCCCACAAATCGCTCCAGACGGCCCAGCAGGGAGAAATCGTGACGACCGATAAAGGAAACAGCCCGGCCCTTGCGGCCTGCGCGGGCAGTGCGGCCAATGCGGTGCACATAATCCTCCGGGTCACGCGGCAGCTCGAAGTTCACCACGGTATCAACATCATCAATATCAAGCCCGCGGGCAGCAATATCCGTAGCCACCAACACGGTAAGGTTCCCTTTCCGGAAGTAATCCATAACACGCTCACGCAAAGTCTGCGGCATATCGCCATGCAGGCGGTCAACCGCATAGCCACGGGCCAGCAGGCCATCCACAATATCATCCACCACGCGTTTCGTGTTGGCGAATACAAGGCCGCGCTTCATGCGCCCCATTTCAATAAGGCGGCTGAGCACCTCTATGCGGGAAGAGAACACCACCTCATACACCAGTTGCTCACAAGTGGGCACAGTGAGCTGCGGACGCTCAATGGCAATCTCCTGCGGGTCATTGGCCACAGCATCCACCAGCTTGCGTATGGCTGCCGACATCGTAGCTGAGAAAAGGAGCGTCTGACGCTCTGCCGGCAACTGCGCCACAATGCGGTCAATATCTTCCTGAAAACCCATATCGAGCATTTCATCAGCCTCATCCAGAATCAGCATGGAAATATGCTCAGTTTTCAACTCACCCTGCTCCATGAGGTCAATAATGCGCCCGGGCGTACCCACCACAAACTGCACACCGCGTTTCAAGGCAGCCAGCTGGGGCGCAAAGGAAGCACCGCCATAAATCGGCGCAGCGGCTACACCATCCAGGAACATAGCCAGTTTATCCACCTCGCGGCATATCTGCACAGCAAGCTCGCGCGTGGGCGCCAGACACAGCACCTGAACCTCGCGCAGGGCGGGGTCTATGCTTTCCAGGGCAGGAATGGAAAACGCCAGAGTCTTACCCGAACCAGTATGGGAAAGGCCCAGGATATCAACACCGTCCATTGCAGGCGGAATAGCAGCTTCCTGAATAGGTGAAGGGGTTTCGAAACCGAGAACCTCAATGGCCTCCAAAATCTCCGGGCAGATACCAAGTTCTGAGAATGACATAGACGGCGCAGAGAATGCCTGAATGCATATCATTTGTAAAGAAAATTCTGCCCGGCGAACACACTATATGCGGCACCGCACGAAAAAGGAATTGCCACAACCGCAGAGCCGCGCTATACTCAACCAGTCATGAGTGAACAACCGGAAGATTTGAACGCATTTAACAGCTGGGACAATTTTGGCGCCACGCTGATGCTGGGACTCGTGCCGGCCATCATGTACTACGTATTCAGCAAAGATGCCCCCGTTGCACCGGGAGCGCCCCCTGCTGAACCTGATCTGGCAAAAACCATCTTCATTGCCTTCATCGGCTTTCTTGCCAGACTTGCGGTGCTGGGAGTTTCGCTGGTCACACGCTGGCGCATCATCGGCAAGATGGTCAATCTGGCCGGTGGCGTTCTGACCATCATCTACATTACCATAGCCGCGCTCCACTGGTATGGCGACGACACGCCCCCTCCGGCAGATGCGGCGCAGACTCCGGTCATTTCCCGGTGACAACGCTCTTCTGCCCGCTCGCGCACACCCGCCAGCCGGCGCAGCCCCCCCCCTCCTTCACGCCCCGCAGAAGCGGCGGCTTGCGTGCTTTTTGCTTGCTACATGTACGTGCGCGTGATAGAATGATGCCAGCATGAAAGTTATCACCATTTACGGCAGCAAGAGCGACCTTCCTTTCATGGAACCGGCTCGCGTGTATTTCCAGGAAAACAACGTGGAACACGAGGAAGTCATCTACTCTGCCCACCGCGATTTGCCTGAACTGCTTGAATATCTGAAAGGTCTGGAAGCCAACGGCACCAAGGCCGTGCTGCTTTGCGTGGCGGGGCTTTCCGCAGCACTGCCCGGCGTGGTTGTCATGAATACGGAACTGCCGGTCATCGGTGTGCCGGTTCCCTGCGGCCCGCTGAATGGCGTGGATGCCCTGCTGGCCATTTCGCAGCTGCCGGGCGGCGTGCCCGCCACCACGGTAGGCCTGCACAAGAAGACCCCGGTGAATGCCGCCATGGCCGCCCACCGCATCATCAAGCTGGCAGAGTAATCTGCAGGGAAGCCCATTTTCCCCGGGCCACACCATTTTCTCGCCATGAGCACTACACCTAAAGACCTCTTAACCATTGACGCCCTGAGCGACGCGGACATCCGCAGCATTCTGAAAGGAGCTGCGGAAATGAAGCAGGTATTCTGCAGCGGAAAAACCCACCCGGCACTGGCGGGTAAATCCGTGCTCACGCTCTTCTATGAACCCAGCACACGCACCCGCTCATCATTTGAGCTGGCAGCACGCCGGCTGCAGGCAGATGTAACCACCTTCAGCGTGGCCACCTCCTCCGTGGTCAAAGGAGAAAGCGTGCATGATACCATCGACACGCTCATGAGCATGCACATGGACTACATCATTGTGCGCCACAAGAACAGCGGCATTCCGGCGGTGATTGGCCGCCATGCCAAGGCTTCCGTCATCAACGCCGGAGACGGTGCTCATGCCCACCCCAGCCAGGCATTCCTGGACGCCTTCACCCTGCAGGAAAAGTATGGAGAACTGAGCGGCAAACGGGTAGTCATCATCGGCGATATCCTGCACAGCCGCGTAGCCCGCTCCACCAGTACCATTCTGAAGCGCCTGGGAGCAGAAGTAGCCTATATGGGCCCTGGTCCGCTGGTCCCCCTGCAGAAGCACACAGGCATTCCCCGCTTCACGAACTGGGATGCTATTTTCGACTGGAAGCCGGATGTCATCTACCTGCTGCGCGTGCAGAACGAGCGCATGGACACCCCCTACTTCCCCTCCGCAGACTACCACCAGGCATTCGGCGTTACAGAAGAACGCCTCAAGCGCATTGATGCGCTCGACCTGAGCATCATGCACCCCGGCCCGGTGAACCGCGGCGTAGAACTCTGCGACAGCGCCATGGAATACCGCAACAGCCTCATCTGCAACCAGGTTGAAAACGGAGTCGCCGCGCGCATGAGCATCCTTTCCTACCTTACCCCCCGGACACAACACAATGACTAACACCTACATCCGGAACGCCACCTGGGCCCCCACAGGAGAACAATTTGACATACGCCTGGCACCGGGGCACAGCCAGGTAGTACCCGAGCTGGGTAACCTGACCATCAGCGACGCAGAGGTACGCCCCGCCGGGCAGTTGAACATTCCCCCGCAGGCCCGCGTCATCGATGCCACCGGCAAACTCATCCTGCCGGCGCTCTTCGACATGCACGCCAAGGTGGAAATCGAAGGGCGCAGCAAGCGGGAATCCGTGACCCGCACCGGGCAGGCCGCCGTACAAGGCGGCGTGTGGGCGCTGCTGGTGCAGCCCACCAGCGGGTTCATGTTCGACAACAGCGCCGCACTGGACAGCTTCCGCGAAGCGGTCGGGCAGCGGTCTGCCGCAGAAATGATACCCGCAGGCTGCATTTCCCAGGGAATGAAAGGCGAGCAGCAGGCACCGTATAACACCCTCTCGGCACGCGGCATCACCATACTCAGCGATGCCGGCGAACGCCCCGGCAACCTGCTCATGATGCACCGGGCCATGAAATACGTGGCAGAGCTGGACATGACGCTCGCTATACGCGGAGATGTGCCCAGCATCACCGCCAACACCTGTATTCACCCCGGCACCACTTCTTACAACCTGGGGCTGCACGGCACACCTGCCTGCGCAGAAGAAATCGGCATTGAAATCATCGTGCGACTGGCGCAGGATGCCGGCTGCCGCCTGCATGTGCAGACCGTCAGCACAGCCGAAGGCGTGGAAATCATCCGCCGTGCCAAAGCCGCAGGTGCAAGAATCACGGCAGAGGTAGCCCTGCACCACCTGCTCTTCACCCATGAAAACGTGGGCGAATATGACACCAACTACAAGACCATGCCGCCCCTGCGCGACAAGGCCGACACCGAAGCCCTGCTGGCCGGCGTGAAAGACGGCACCATCGACTGCATTGTCTCAGACCACACGCCCTGCCCGCCCTTCGCCAAGAAACAGGATTTCCCCACAGCGCCCCAGGGCATGTGCCTGCTCGACCACTACCTGCCCACCCTGTACACACACCTGATCAAACCAGGCAAACTGACCTGGGCAGAACTGGTGCGTGCCTGCTGCGTGAATCCGTGCAGCATAGCGGCGCCGGATGTCATGAACCCGGAAGAGGCGGAAGGCATGCCGCTGCTCATGTTTGACCCGGCAGCCACCACCACCGTGAGCGAAGCCAACCTGCCCTGCGGCACACTGAATACCCCGCTGCTCGGGCAGACACTCTGCGGCAGCGTCACACTTCCTCTCCAATAAAGAAGCCATGATTATCTACATCATCAGCGACGGCAAAAAAGGTCATCTCTCCCAGACCCGCGGTCTTGCCAGCGCCCTCATCGAACAGGCAAATGAAAAAGCACCAGAGCGGGAGCACGCCTGCTACGAAGTTGATATCACGGGCTTAAGCTGGTTCGGCAAGCTTTTCTACAAAGGCAAGGAACTCAGCCACCCACGCCCGGATTTAATTTTGTGCGCCGGACACGGCACCCACCTGGCAGCCATCAGCCTGGCACGGCATCTGCGTTGCCTGTGCATGGTCTGCATGCGCCCCAGTCTGCCGGCAAGCCTGTTCGACCTGTGCATCACGCCGCGCCACGATTTGCCGGATGGTTTCCAGGCCAACGGGCAGATTTTCCCGACCATCGGCGCCATCAACGGTATACGCCCCACGCCGGATACCCCCAAGACCCAGACTCTCATCCTCATTGGCGGCCCCAGCAAGAGCTATAACTGGGATGCCGAGCTGGTGCTCAACCAGCTTTCCTCCATAGCCCGCCAGGCCAACACCCCCATCGTGCTCACCACCTCGCGCCGCACGCCGGCAGATTTCGTGGCAGACGTCACCGCGGCCTGCCCGAATATCCGCGTGGTGCCCGTGGAAGAAACCGGACCGGACTGGGTGCAGGAAAACCTTGCCAAGGCCAGGGAAGTGTGGGTCACGCAAGACAGCGTGAGCATGGTGTATGAAGCACTCTCCAGCGGAGCCCCGGTGGGCATTATCGAAATGCCGGCAAAGGAAGGTCCGCACAAACCGGATGCATCCCGCATAGCCCGCGGGCTCAACATGCTGATTGCAGACGGCAGCGTATGCCGATTCACAGAGTGGGCCAAAACCCATGAAATCCCCCGCACGGGCAAGGTAATGAACGAAGCCGCCCGAGCCGCCAGCTACATACTGGAACAATTCCCCAAGCTCCTGCCATGAAAGTGATGCACCTGCTGCCCTCCCTGAGTTCAGGCGGGGTGGAACAAGTCGTTCTGGAACTCTGCGACGGACTCTGCGCCGCAGGCGTGGAAAACATCGTTGTCTCCGCCGGCGGCAGCATGGTTCCCGCCATTGAAGCAACCGGCGCGCGCCATATCACCCGCCCGATTGGCAAAAAAAGCCTGCTTACCCTGCTCCAGGTAGGTCGCACCGCCAGCCTCATCCGCGCAGAAAAGCCCGACATCCTGCACCTGCATTCACGCGTACCCGCATGGGTCGGGCATCTGGCCGTCCGCCGCATCCCGAAAAACGAACGTCCAGCCATCGTTTCTTCATTCCACGGGTTCCACTCCGTCAACGCCTACTCCGGCATCATGGCCAAGGGAGACCGCATCATTGCCGTCTCCCGCTGCATGCGTGAACACATTCTGGAAAACTACCCCGCCACCCCGGATAGCAGCATCGTTGTCATCCCCAACTCTGTGGACACAGAGCGTTTCAATCCGGAATACAGCCCCACCGCACAGTGGCTGGAAAAATGGTACACAGATTATCCAGAGCTGCAAGGCAAATACACCCTCTGCCTCCCGGGGCGCATCACGCGCCTGAAAGGTGCACCACACCTGGGACCCATCCTCCAGCAGCTGCGCAGCAAAGGCATCCCGGCGCACGCCGTCATCGTCGGCGAAACCAAAAAGGGCAAGGAAGCCTACCGGGATGAAGTGCAGGCTGGCTTTGCCGCTGCAGGTGTGGCAGAGCACGTCACCTGGACCGGCCACCGCAGGGATCTGGCAGATGTACTCTGCGCGTGCGATGTCACCCTCTCCCTCACCCTGCAGCCGGAATCCTTTGGCAAGACGACGCTGGAAGCCCTCAGTCTCGGGCGCCCGGTGGCAGGATACGAACACGGCGGCGTGGGCGAACAACTCGAACTCTTCCTGCCAGCAGGCAAAGTTCCCACGGGCGACACCACCGCCATGGCAACCCTGCTGGAGCAATGGCACACCGACCGACCGGTACCGCTCAGCCCGGTGCCTGCCCCCTACCGCAGGGCAGATATGATACAGACCCACATCGACTTGTACCAGAGTCTCAGCCCGCGCTGATTCCATGAACATACTCCACCTCAGCCCACGTTTGCGCCCCGGCAGCATCAACCAGCTTACCTCAGACCTGGCAGCAGGTCTGCAGCAGCTCGGGTTCCGCAACACCGTTATGTCCCCGCCCAATGAACTGGTCGGGCGCATGACTGCGGCCTCGGTGAAACACCACACCTCACGCAGCATTTCCCTGTTCACCTACTTTGCAGAGCTGAAACGCCTGCGCCGGGTTATCCGCAGCAGCAAGCCCCACATCATCCTTGCTTACACCACACAAGCGGCATGCCTGGCCTGGCGCGTCTGCATGGAATTGCCCACCGAAACCCGCCCCCGGCTCATCAGCATACACACCACCTACCCCAAACACATGGGGTGGACAGCCGCCCTCGAATGCAGCGATGCCGTCGTAGCCATTTCACGTCACCTGCACCACGAACTTATCCGCCGCGGGCATCCCTCAAACGAAAAGAACATATGGGTCATCCCCTACGGGGTGAACGAAGAACTCTGCCACCCGGAGTACACCCCCACCGACACGTGGAAGGAACAATGGAAACGCACCGCCAGGCATAGCGATGAAACGCTCAGCATCTGCATCCCCGGTGCCATCACCCCGCTGCACGGGCTGGATGACCTGCCCGCCATTCTTGCAAGGCTCAAACAAATCAACATCCCCGTGCATGTATACATTGCAGGAGATACCGCGCGAGCCGACTCCCGTTACCTGGCCCGGCTCAGGCATGCGCTGGAAAGCAGCAATACCGCCGGCCTCGTTTCCTGGCTGGGAGCCCGCCCGGATTTGAGGGATGTCATGAGCGCCTGCGATGTCATCCTCTCTCTGGCAAAGCAACCCGCCAGCCACGACCGCTGCATTCTGGAAGCCCTGGCACTTGGGAAACCCGTTGCGGGATATGACCACGGCGCCGTAGGTGAAATGCTCGATACCTTCCTGCCGGAAGGCCGCGTTGCCCCCGGAGATGTAGCTGGCATTGTAGACCGACTGGAACAATGGCACGCCTACAAGCCACACACCGAAGAAAAACTCCCCTTCCCCTATCGTCTGGGTGATACCATCCGCAGCATTGCTGAACTCTGCACAGCCGTATGCGAAGGCCGCAGTTCAAACTTGCCAGGCTGAATTTCAGCGAGGGTCTCTGCTGCGGAATGAGCGGATTCCCCTTGGCATTACTGCGGGGTTACTTCACCTCACCCCAACGCAGATGAACCCCCTGCGCTCGTCATTGACAAAACAGACAAAATGGTGTAATCTCACCCAGACCTCGAATTTCTGATGATAAGCTTCACGAATCTTTCCCGCTACACCGATATCGGCTCGAATTGCTACATGCTCGACATGGACGGTGTACGCATCATTCTGGATTCCGGCATGCACCCTAAAAAAGATGGTGCCGATGCAACCCCGGAGTTCAGCCTCATAGGCGGCGCAGACCCCGATACCATTTTTGTGACCCACTCCCACCTGGACCACATCGGCACCCTGCCGGTGCTGCAGGATAAATACCCGGCAGCAGAGGTGAACATGACCGCAGCCACCAGTGAAGTAGGGCTCGCCATGCTCCATAATTCAGTCAACGTCATGACCGCCAAGCGCACACAGGACGGCATCATCGAATACCCGTTCTACACGCACATGGAGCTTGACCACGTGGCGCGCTGCTGGATGCCGCGGCCATACGCAACACCGTTTCGCATCGGGCGCAATGGCCGGATACTGGCCACGCTGCACGATGCAGGGCACATATTGGGCAGTTGCGGCGTGGAGCTGGAAAGCGAAAGCGGCACAACGATACTCTACACAGGGGATGTCCAGTTTGACAACCAGACATTGATAGCAGGGGCAAATTTTCCGCAGAGCGGCATTGATATCCTCATCATGGAAAGCACACACGGCTGCACGGAAAGGGATGCCGACTACACGCGCGCCAGGGAACTGCGCCGCTTTGCCGACACCATACGCGAGGTACTCGAAAACAACGGAGCCGTGCTTATCCCCGTGTTTGCTCTGGGTAAAAGCCAGTGTCTGCTTACTGAAATAGGACGCTTCAAGGAACAGGGGCTCATCCCCGATGTGCCGGTCTACTTCGGCGGACTCAGCTCCAAGATAACAGCGGTGTACGACAAGCTGGCCGACAGCACGCCGCGCCTCATGCCCGGGTTCCGCATCAAGGAGCATGTAGAAACGCACGGGCTGCCGAAACAGGGCAAAGCCCCGCTGGTTGCCTCACCCGGCAACATCTACCTCGTTTCCAGCGGCATGATGAGTGAACACACTGTCTCCCATATTCTGGCAGAACAAATCATCACGCACCCGAATGATGCCATACTCTTTGTGGGGTACAGCGACCCGGAAACCCCGGCTGGCAAAATCAAGGCAGCCAGCCACGGAGACCTCGTGAATCTCCGAGCCAAAGGGGGGCAGGCATATCCGCTGAAATGCCGCGTGGAATGTTTCGATTTTTCCGGACACGCCACACGCAGTGCCCTCATTGACTACGCCCGCACGCTGAACCCGAAGAAGGTACTGCTGGTGCATGGTGATGAACCGGCGCTGGAATCCCTGAGCCAGGCGCTGCGCGAAGTCATGCCGGGCACGGACATCATCGTGCCCGAACCCGGCAAGCCGGTTGTGCTGGATTAGGCGCACTCTATTTCCCGTGGTGGTCCACCTCCTGCGTGATAGCCAGGAGCTTGAAATCGCGCGTCCCGGCATAGCGCAGCAGAAGTGATTGGCCCACCCCGGCATCCGGCATCTGGGGCAAGCGCAGCGCCCCGGTGTACGGCACTGCCAGTTCGGGCACAGGCGGCGGTTGCATGTGTTCCCAGTCGGTGTTGGCGGAGCTGCGGTAATCAAAGCAGGTATCACTTTCCAGCAGGCGCAGTTTAAAGCGGCTGAACTGCCGCACGGAGTTAAAGCTCATATTCCCCTCCAGCGGCATAGTCTGCAACTCCCCCACGATGGGGATACCCAGGTAATACTCCCTGCCCTGCACCACCTGCGCCAGCTCCACACCCTGCAGGCTCTCGGCATCCACCAGTTTATATGGTTCAGCCTGCAGGTGGGGTGGTATCTCCAGCCTGCCGTTCTGCATGGCAAGGCATTTGACACAGCTATCCAGATGCACCGAATCACTGCAGATACGTTCCAGGTGTATGCTCGCATCGCATTCCCGCTGAACAACCATCCACACCTCATCATCCTTGCCACGGGTGCTGGGCAGCGCCGCCAGGTGCAGCACCTTGCGCCCCTGCGAGGCAAAACGCTGCCAGGCAGTCACCTGCTGTTCCAGATTAATCGTAAGCACCGCCAGTGAATCATCCTGCATGAGAACCCACACATTGAAATTTGCCCCGCGCTGCACGCACCATTCTTTCACCCCGGAGGCAAACAGATGCTCGGCAAGCATACTGATATCGGTTGCGGAAAAACCGTCGGATTCCAGGCGGTACGCAATCTCGCGCATGCGTCTGCCGCCACGCTGGATGAACAAAACCGTATTTTCCATAGCCTGTGCGGGCTGCGGTTCACTTCCCACAGAGGATTGCCTGCGGAACGCCACCGAAGTGGGGGTAATGGCCGTTCCATTGCCGGAAACGACTCCCCACTCACTATCAGAAGTGCCGATGAGCAGCTGGCGGGTGGCACATAGCCAGCAGATGCGGCTCTGGTCGCTGCCCGTGATACTCAGGTGCAAGGCATCATCATCCTTCGACCCCACGCGGAAATTGTGGTAATCATCCGTGCAACTGGCCAGCAGTGTAGTTGGCAGTCCCTGCATGCCGCCCAGCCACAGACGGCTCTGGAAAATACACGAAAACGCCGGATACCCGTTGCGCGCCCCAATGGCGCCAAAGCTCCAGCTGCGGGTGGCGAAACTTACCGGCGCGCCCAGGTAGGTGCGCATTACCTCCACCCGGGCGTGGGTGGCGTCTTCCACCTCCAGCACGCGGAATTTGTACTCGCGGGTGCCGGCATGCGTGCGGAACTGGATAAACGCCCCCAGTGTCCCGGCATCTGAGCAGCAGCGGCACACCAGCACCAGGCGGCACGGGCGCTCCTCCGACCCCGAAATCGCCCAGTTCTGGCGCGCCTCATACTCCGACTGCGTAAACGACTTGATTCGGGTCCAATGCCACAGGTGGAAATCGGGTTCTACTTCCGGCGTGTCGTAGCTGCGCCACACCTCCCAATGTGCCGCCCATGTGCCCGTGGTGCAGATTTCCCAATCCTGCACCACTTCATAGGGCTGCTGCGTGGCATCCAGCCGCATGACGCCGGGCAGGAAGAAGTGCGGATAATCCTCCATGCTGGCGCTCCCGTTGAATGCCGCCGGCGTGTAGTCGCGTATGCAGTAGTAAAAATAGTAAAACCCGGAACTCAGACTTTTCTGGTAGTACAACTGACCTTTCGCAGTGGACGCAGCGCTAAGATCCGGGGCTGCAATGGCACCGGTTTTCTGAATTTCATTGCAGAACAAGTACCGGGCCGGCACAGGCGCATCTGCCAGCAGGCATTCCCTCCCTTCCATAGCGGAAGTAAACCGCACAGTCCCCCCCTCTATGCTGACTCTGGCAAACTTTCCACCGGATTCAAAGAGCACAGAAAGCACCCCATCCTGCGTAGTATGGCGTTCACGCGGCATATGCTCAAACTCCGGCTGGCGGCACTCCCACTCCGTATTGCCATAGCGGCAGAGCACAACCGGCGCCTGCGTAGGGCAGCACACATAAATCACATCATTCACCTGGTTAAAATGCAGGGCTGCCAATTCCCGGCTGCTGGTCCAGGGCGTACTCAGAACATACACATGCCCCGCAGCGTCGCGCAGCAACTCGCCGTCCTTATACACCCGCATACCACCGGGGTAAAACTCCAGCATCAACGTATCATCCGCTGCATACGCAAAGGGAAACAGGCGCACACTATCTGCCGCAGCCGGGCCAATATAGCTCGTGCCCGGCCGCAACTGAATACCACCATAGGGCAACACCTGGAAATTGCGGATAAGTGCAGCGCCGCGCTGGTACGCCTGCAAATCAAACCGCGTAGACAGCCACGGCGTAAGCTCGCCGGACGTAAAGCCTGATACTATAGGAATTTCCTGCATATGCAGCCCGGTGTACCACACCCGGCTGCCCTATGCAACACAATGCTGCCACCCGGCAGCGCGTTCCATGCGGCATCAGATACCGGACTCCACCAGAATGGTGGCCGCGCGGCGCACGCACTCCTGGCAGGGCACACGGTTGCACCCCTTGATTTCGCGGCAGGTTGAAGCGCCATTAGCCGCCACAAACGCAGCCAGTATAGCAGCAGCCTTCTCCGGTGCCACCTGCATGGCTCCATACAAAGCACCGCAGATACCCTCCGGCGCACGACCACCGCCACAACTGGCCATGGGTTCCACTAAATCCTCACGCCCGAAAGCGGCGCACACCGTCTGGGCGCAGTTGTACATATACGGTTTCTGGCGGAAAGTGGCAAGAGCTTGTTCAACGCGATTCATATCACTAAAATAGCACAGTCCGGGGTGTAGTGTCAAGAGTTCCAGAGCTTGCCGCACACATCCGTAGGCATGCGCCAGTCTCCACGCGGTGAAAGCGCTATTGTGCCTACCTTCGGGCCATCGGGCACACAGGTGCGCTTGAACTGCTGGGAGAAGAAGCGGCGCAGGAAGGTGCGCAACGTACTTTCCACCAGCGCTTCATCATACTCACCGGCAAAGGCATGCAGTGCCAGGTGGCGCAGTTTCTCCGGCTCTGCTCCGTATTTGATGAAGTGGTAGAGGAAGAAGTCGTGCAGGTCATACGGCCCGAGGATTTCCTCGGTTTTCTGGTCAATGCGGCCATCATCTGCCGGCGGCAGCAGCTCCGGGCTCACCGGCGTGGCATTCACATCACGCAGCACCTCTGCCAGCTCAGGTTCAGACTGTGTGGCGGCATATTCAATCAGGCAGCGGATAAGGGATTTCGGGATGGAACAATTCACCCCGTACATGCTCATGTGGTCGCCATTATAGGTAGCCCACCCCAGCGCAATTTCCGACAAATCGCCCGTACCCACCACCATGCCGCCTGTCTTATTTGCCAGGTTCATGAGCAGCTTTGTGCGCTCTCGCGCCTGCACATTCTCATAGGTATTAGTGCGCAGCGCGGGGTCAAAGTCAAGGTCTTTGAAGTGCAGGAGGCATGCCTCCTTGATATTCACCTCCTTGAACGTGCAGCCCAGCAGCTGAATCATCTTCACAGCGTTGTTGTACGTGCGCCCCGTCGTGCCGAAACCGGGCATCGTCAGCGCCAGTACGCAATCATTACTGCGTCCCAGCAGCTTGCATGCCCGGTCGCACACCAGCAGCGCCAGCGTGCTGTCCAACCCGCCGGAAACACCAATGACCAACGTCCTGGCATACGCGCATTCAATACGCTTGGCAAGCGCTGCCGCCTGGATGTTGAGAATCTCCTCGCAACGGGCGGGTGCATCCGGACCACACGGCACAAAGGGACGCGCCGGCAGATACGCATACGCCAGATCACAAGGTTTGGGCTCCACTCTGCAGGGCACCAGCCGCATGGCCGGCCACTCCGCCTGCAGCAGATTCTCGCAGAACGAACTCTCGCTCAACCTGGCCGCCGCAAGGCGCTGCATGTCCACATCGGCATAGATGATGCTGAGCTCCCGGTCAAACGGCGTATTCTGCACCGCCATGCGGCCATTCACCGCAATGTACGAAGCCCCGCCACACACGCCATCCTGCGTACTTTCACCCACACCGGCACCGGCGCGCACATACGCCGCCACGCAACTGCCACTGCGGGCCTGCACCAGATTGCGGGTGTATTCGGCACGGCCGGCCAGAGCCAGCTCCGCAGCAGGATTCAGAATCACGCGCGCCCCCTGCATGGCCAGGCGGGTAGACGGCGGCAGCAGAGCCGCGGCATCAGCCCCGATTTCCACCCCGAAACTCAACCCCTCCCCGGCATCAAACACAAGGTCCGTGCCGATGGGGATGCAGAAGAAATCCCCCATCATGCCCACCTCGGTGCGGCTGAGCATGGCAGCAGGTGAAAACTGGCGGCGTTCGTAACATTCCCGCTTGTCCGGAATGATGCTCTTAGGCACAAAACCACGCAACACACCACCCTGCACCACGGCAGCCACATTATAAAGCTTGTCGTCCAGCAAAAGGGGCAGCCCCACCACAGAAACCAACGGCAGCTCGCGCGTTTCCTCTGCAAAACGCAACAACGCAGCCTCCGCAGCCTTCAGCAGGCGCGGCTGGTAGAACAAATCGGCACAGCTGGCAGAAGTAATGCACAACTCCGGAAACACCACCACCGCAGCGCCCCCGGCGGCCGCCGTCCTGGCGGCTGCCACCAGCTCATTCGTATTAAAATCCACATCTGCCACGCGCACTCGCGGAGTCGCTGCAGCCAGGCGGTAGTATCCGTACGTACTCATATGAATCTGCGCCTATTCTGACAGATTGGCACCGAATGTCAATCTCGTATTCTGCGCCTCCCGCCGCCTCCTGTATCATTTTTCATTATTTTTGAACAAAAAGCCCTCAGAACCATCCCATATTAAGCTTGACCGGACTCTAGAAATATGGCAAAATCCGGCATCAGTCTCTATACCGTCATCTGCTATGAAATACAGCATTTCAGCACTATCCCGCAAGACCGGTCTCTCCATCCACACCCTGCGCTTTTATGAGAAAGAAGGGCTGCTGCGGTACGTGGAACGCACAGAAACCGGCCGCCGCGTATATGGCGAAGCCAGTCTGGGATGCCTGCTTGGTGTACTGTGCATGAAACAGGCCGGCATGACCCTGCCGCAAATCAAAGCATTCATGGATGTCACCACAGAAGGCGTTACCACCCTGCCCAAGAGACTGGAAATGATGAAGAACGCCCGCGAGCAGCTCGCAAAAATGAAAGAGGACATCGAGCGTGGTCTCCAGCTGGCAGACTTCTTCATCAACGGCTGCAAGAGCGCACTGGAAGCGCACGAACAAGGCGCCGACCCGGAAAAAGCCTTCCCCTACATCACGCGGAACGGCATCATCGAATTCCCGTTCATGATTACGGATGACGGGCGCCTGGAACCGGACACTCCACCCGAAGACTTTGAACCTGCCAAACGAATCCGCAAACCCAGAACCGTAACCAAACCCCAGAACAAGATATGAAAGAGTTTGCCAAATGGGCACCCCTTGGCGGAGCGCTCTGCCTTATCGTAGCTGCTGTCATCATCGCCCGCAACTCCCGCCGCGATGTAAAGGAAATTTACAGCATGATTGACCGCTACGACCGCATGAGATAACCCTCACGCCTGTTTCGTCTCTTTTTTGCATGCATGCGTTGCCTGACCACCAGGCAACGCATTTTGTTTGACAAACTCCCCTTCAGCCGTCTTCATTTCCATCATCGCGTACAGTAAACGACAGGATATCCGCCTCGCTTCCCTGGCGGATTTTGCTACCCCAGGCAGCATCTGCCAGCAGCGCACGCCCCACGGAAACCAGGTCAAACTCACCGGCACGCATCCGCCGCACCACGTACTCCACCCGGAGACCGGGGAGTCCCACCCCGTCCTCCACTATCACAGGGCGCTGCGTCAGCAGCCGCGTCCACCCGCCAAGCCCCAGCGGACTGCCGGAAAACGCAGGTCCCTGCCCGCCACAGGCAAACATATCCACCCCCGCCTCACAGAGCACATGCAGAAAAGCCTCCAGCTCAGCCGGCGTATGCGCCAGCGCACCAGCCCGGCTGCCCACCCCGCCTTGCGAAAAACGGAAGATAACCGGAAAGCGCCGGCCCACCGCCTTGCGCACAGCATGCACCACCTCACAGGCAAAGCGGGCACGTGCCACAATATCCCCACCATATTCATCATGCCGGTGGTTTGTCTCCGGCCTCAGAAACTGGTCAATCAACCCGGCATCTCCGCCATTTATCACCACCGCATCAAAACCCAGCCGCCGGGCAGCATCCGCCCCCGCAGCAAAGGCCTGCACCACCGTGCGGATACGCTCCCGGCTCATGGATTCGCCACAGTGTTTCAACGTATCCGGCGCAATACCAGAAGGCCCGATAGCCGGCAATGCCGGGTATCGCCGCATACCTGCATGACTCAACAGGGGCGCCATACAGCACCCCAGGCCATGCACAGCACGGCAGATTGATTTCCAGGCACGCAGCGCCTCGCCACCATAAAAACACACCTTACCCTCATCCGCAGCAGCGGCAGCATCATTCACCGCCACCGGCTCGGTCACAATCAACCCCAGCTGGTGCACCGCCCGCTGTTCATAATACGCCAGCATCTCAGGCGTTGGCACACCACGGCGCGCCAGCAAACGCGGCAGCGATGACATCACCAGCCGGGTGCGCAAGTTCAGTTTCCGGTGCAGAAACGGCGTAAAAAGCCAGTCAATTTCTCGAATGCTCAGTTCTGTGCTTGCCTTGTCCATGCTCGCAATGTAGCAACGCAGACACTACCATTCAAGAAGTTAGAATAACAATTCCGCCACAATATGACAATAAACCACTCCTGTGGACACAACGTTTTCTTGACTTAATTTGAACGACCGTTAGAATAAAAACATCTTAAACCTCACCATTATGAAGTTCCCCATTATTTCAACCGCCATCGTAACCCTGGCTGCGCTCACCGCTACTGCACAGGCCGAGCTTAAGATTGTTTCTGTGAACGTGCAGGAACTTTACACCAAGTTCTACAAGCGTTTCGACACCGAAACAACCCTCCAGAAGCACCTGGCTGAAATCAAGGCAGACATCAAGACCCGTGAGGACAAGCTCCGCGCCCTCCAGGCTGAGCTCAAGAAGATTCAGGACAAGTACGACTCCAGCCTTTCCGACTCTGCCGTAGCCAAGCTCCGCGAGCAGTACCAGGCCAAGGCAAACGAACTCAAGGCCGCTGACCAGGAAATGAAAGACTTCGTGCAGCGCCGCGAAGTTGCTTTCCGCGAACTCCGCAACAGCGAAATGCGCCTCCTCATGGAAGAAGTGCAGACCGCCATCAACACCGTGGCTGACCAGAAAGGCACCGACATCGTCATCGACTCCGGCGCCATCTCCCCCCAGCCCCAGATTGGCGTCGGCACCCGCGTATTCCCCTTCATGAAGAAAGACATCGACCTCACCCCCGAAGTGCTTAAGCAGCTCAACGCCGGCGCACCCCAGGGCTTCGACCCCGATGCCGAACTCAAGCGCCTCTACGGCACCCCTGAGTCCAAGTAACCTTTAACCCCATTCACCCCCGAGCTTACCATGAACCTCACTCTCTCAGACGTTCTCAAGCTCACCGGTGGCAAACTTATCAACGAGCCGGCTCCGGAGATTGAAATCTCCGGAGTCGCTACGT
Organism: uncultured Akkermansia sp.; assembly: GCA_904501915.1. Taxonomy (GTDB): domain Bacteria; phylum Verrucomicrobiota; class Verrucomicrobiia; order Verrucomicrobiales; family Akkermansiaceae; genus Akkermansia. The sequence goes on from CAJGCV010000023.1 coordinate 21,777, forward strand.
TGGATAGCGCATGCGCCGGCGAGATTGCCTTCCTGGGCAACGAAAAATACTTCAACGACTTCCTGGCCACCAAGGCCAGCGCCGTGCTGGTGCCCCCGGCACTCCCGCAATACCCGGAAGGCGTCGTATTCATCGAAGTGGAAAACCCCTCCCTTTCCTTCAACGCACTGGTTGCCCACTTCATGAAAGCCAGCACAGACTTCGTGCCCGGCATTCACCCCACCGCTGTGGTAGACCCCACCGCCAAACTTGACCCCGCCAAGGTTCGCGTAGGCCCCAACGCCGTAGTTGAAGCCGACGCCGAAATCGGAGACGGCACCGACATCGGCCCCGGCTGCGTCATCTGCAAAGCCGTCAAGATGGGCGAAAACTGCAAACTCTACCCGAAGGTAGTCATCCGCGAGCGCTGCATCCTGGGCAAGCACGTCGTCATCCAGCCCGGCGCCGTCATCGGCGGCGATGGTTTCGGCTTCCTTCTCAACAAGGAAACCGGTCGCTACGACACCATCGACCAGGTCGGCATCGTTGAAATCGGCGACTTCGTTGACATCGGTGCCAACACCACCGTTGACCGCGCACGCTTCGGCCGCACCGTCATCGGCGAAGGCACCAAACTCGACAACCAGATTCAGATTGGCCACAACGTCACCATGGGCAAACACTGCGTCATGTGCGCCCAGAGCGGCATCGCCGGCAGCACACACGTAGGCAACTACGTCACCATCGCAGCCCAGTGCGGCATCACCGGCCACATCAAGATTGAAGACAAGGTCGTCGTAGCCGCACGCTCCGGTGTCATGAACAACCTGGAAGAAGGCAAAACCTACTGGGGTGCCCCCGCCGTCCCCTATGGCGATGCCGCACGCCAGTTTGCCGCCATGCGCAAACTCCCGGAAGCCTTCAAGGAACTCCGCGCCCTCAAAGCCAAGGCCGAGGAAATCCAGGAGCTCATCAACCAGGCACTCGCCGAGCAGAACTGATACTCTGCCCCCCCTTTTCAACACCCCACGAGCGGTTCTGCACCACCAGAGCCGCTCGTTTTTTATCCTCAGCCACCACATACACACAAAAAAGAACCAGCTTTTGCAAAAAAATCAAAAATTGGACTTGCAAACCGCAACCAAACCGTGTATATTTGCTCCGCACGCTAGTGCGAACACCAATGGTGGACGTAGTTCAGCGGTAGAGCCCCGGATTGTGGTTCCGGTTGTCGTGGGTTCGAATCCCATCGTCCACCCCTAAACAAATAACCCGTGCCTGAAAAGGTGCGGGTTATTTGTTTTCAAGTGTCCTGATTCGAAGCCACGACAACCGCTCGCGGTTGTTGTGGGGATGAACTGCCGGTGGCAGTTCATCCGGCAGAGCCGCAGGGACACCTCCCTGCGGGCACCTTTGCGCCAGCAAAGGCTCAGCCGCGGCCCCGGAGGGGGAAGCCGACGGCCGTAAGGCTGGTTGGACAAACGGGTATACCGTTTGCCCCGCAAGGGGTGAGGATGCAATGGGGGTGCATCCGAATCAATCCCATCGTCCACCCTTGAACAACAAAAAGCCCCGTACCTGCTAAGGTATGGGGCTTTTTGTTGTGCATTAGCATGGCGGGATTCCGAATCCTTGCCAACCAGTGGTTGTTGTGGCGATAGACTGGACGTTTTTGAAATAATTGTGGAATGAGCTCTCCTTTTCTTCTTATCGAAAAAATTAAACACAACGCTAGAAGTTTAATCTCTTTTCTTGCGTTTTGTCTAATTTTGTTTGTAGTCAGATTCCGTTTGTGATATAAACAAGCGCAGAAAGGAGTTGCTTACATGACTGATTTAGATACCTGCATCAAAGAATACATGGCAGCCCAGGGAGGCTTGTTGACTGCGGCTGATATACAGCAGCTGGGATACAGCCGGGGCATGTTGCATGTGTACTCTCGCGCCGGATTACTGGAGCGGTACAGTAGCGGTGTGTATATGCGCCCCGGGACATTGGCTGATGATATGGTTTATATGCAGCGAAAGTTCCCCACTCTTATCTTTTCTCATGAAAGTGCTCTTTATCTGCTTGGTTTAAGCGAGCGTACGCCTTTTCAGCATTCCGTCACCATTCCCTCAAATGCCACGCTGCCCCGCAGTATTTCCAAGGATTGCACATGTTATTATATAAAGCCTCAGTTTCATGAGCTAGGGCTTACAGAATTGCGTACTACGATGGGCAATGTCGTTCGCGGGTACAATGCAGAGCGCTGCATCTGTGATATTCTCCGCAGCAGAAACAGGGTCGATATTGAATGCTATACAGCCGCGCTTAAACTTTATTTTTCCCGTAAAGAGAAAAATCTGAACCGGCTGGCAGAATACGCCACAAAGCTTGGAGTGATAGACAAGTTAACCCCTTATCTGGAAGTTCTGGTATGAA
>CAJGCV010000024.1 GCA_904501915.1 uncultured Akkermansia sp.
ACCTGCGTATCGTAGAAATAACCCTTGGGGAACATGGGACGCAGCGGGCGGTCCGTCATGCGGCAGGTCAGGATTTCCTTCTCCGTGGGGCGGCCTTCGCGCTTGAAATAGCCACCGGGGAACATACCCGCAGCAGCAGCCTTCTCCTTGTATTCCACCGAGAGGGGGAAGAAGGTCTGGCCTTCCTTAATCTTGGTAGCGCTCACAACGGTGACCAGCACCACAGTATCACCACAACGGACGGTAACGGCACCATCTGCCAGAAGGGCAAGCTTGCCCGTTTCAATGGTGATGGGGTTTGTGCCAACGGCACAAGTAACGGAATGTATACTCATTTTTTATTTTCTTTCTCTTCTGAATGCCGGTTCCAATCTGCACCGCCGGAGGCCGGTACCGGCCACTGCCTCCCTTGGTTTCGCAGAGCAGGATTACGTACTTCCTGCTCCACAGCGCCCGCCAGCGTTGGAAATCAACAACAACGAGCCGCGGTCATTCTACACTTTCACCCCACGCAGAGCAAGCAAATAATTCTGCATCAGGCGTGCCCCAAAGATTTGGGACACGTAGATTTACGATTTTGGATTTACGATTTACGATTTGAAAGTTAGCGGCTTACGCCGATATACACGCAAGCGAACGCTTACTGCCGATGGTGGAGCAAGTGATACTCCAACGCGATTTTTCACGCAGAACACTATGCCTTTATGTCGTTTATGGCTATTTTTCCATAATCTTTGGGGACACATGTGTCATTTTAACACATGTATCCCCAAAATTACAGGAAACCGGCATCAAACGACGTACCGTCATCATGTTCTGCGATTGTCAGCAAAAGCCCGCTTTCCTGGCATTCGGCGCAATCTGCTGATTTTTTATTCGTAAATCGTAAATCAAAAATCGTAAATCACATACGTGGCTTTCTCCAGTTTTAGCTTCACAGCGGGCGGCAATTTGTATACAATGCAGAGGCATATGGAACAGCCCAGCCAGAAATTGCTTGATATGGCGGAGGATGAACGCCCGCGCGAAAAGCTCATGCAGCGCGGGCGCGCCGCCCTGAGCGATGAAGAGCTCATCGCTATCTTCCTGCGCACCGGACTCAAAGGCTGCAACGTGCTGGAACTGGCAGCCCGGCTCAAACGGGCGGCTGGCTCACTCACCGCGCTGGGGCGCATGGAAGCCCAGGAGATAGCCAGATGCTGCAAAGGCATAGGCGCCGCCAAAGCCGCCACGCTGGCAGCCGTGTTTGAACTTGGTCACCGCGCAGTCAAGGAAGACATAGTCAAGGCCGACATGAGCACCCCCGATGCAGTATACAATTACCTGGCCGGCGATTTGCGCTACGAACAGCAGGAGCACTTTGTTGTGCTCATGCTCGATACCCACCGGCACCTCATCCGCCGCAGCAACATCTCCAAAGGCACACTCAACCGCACCATGGTCCACCCGCGCGATGTCTTTCGCGAAGCGATTATCAACAACGCGTGCACCATCATCCTGGCGCACAACCACCCCAGCGGCAACCCCGCCCCCAGCAAGCTGGACCGCGAGCTGACCCGGGAACTGGTGCAGGCAGGCGAGGCCATCCACATCCCCATTCTCGACCACGTCATCATCGGCGCCGGCAGCACACCCTATTACAGCTTCCGGAAACAAGGCCTCCTCACCACATGAAAGACTACCACACCCACCATCCAGGCCCGCACGGCGGCTACATCTGCGCTGCCACCCGCAGCGACTGGGAACGCGTCGCCGCGGCTGAAGGCATGGTTCCATGCTTCGGCATACACCCCTGGCATGCCCAGGATACCAACCCGGCAGAACTCGCCTTTGAGCTGGACGACTGGCTCACCCGCCACCCGCAGGCCGGCGTGGGCGAAACCGGGCTCGATGCCTCCCCCCGCCACGCCGCCACACTGGAAGCCCAGCGGCTCCTGCTGCACATCCACCTGGGAGCCGCCTTCCGGCACGAACGCATGGTACAGCTGCATGGCGTTCACGCCTGGAGCGAGCTGCTGGAAATCCTGCGCCAGCGCAGCCGCTGCGGCACCCTGCCCCGCGTGCACCTGCACGCCTGGAACGGCCCGCATGAACTCGCCCGCGAATTCATGCAGCTTGGTCCCGTCACCTTCAGCGCAGGGCTGCGCGAACTCAGCCACTCCAAAGCCGCCGAGCGCTACGCCCGCATCCCCGAAGGCCGCCTCTTCCCTGAAACCGATGACCACCCGGAAAACTGGGCGCGCACCGTGGCACTGCTGGGGCTGCTCCGCGGCGGGTTGCAATAATGCACCACAGCCGGAAACTGCAGCACAAAAAAAGCCTGCCGGTTGGCAGGCTTTTTTATCATACTCAGGGAAGATTCACCATATCCTTGGCAATATACAAGGCCTCGCGCAGCACCGGGTCGAGGTTCGAAGGATAATCCGGAGTCTCGGTCAACTCTTCCTCCGGGTCCTTATTCTCGTCCATGTACTCATTCTCATCATCCTTGGAAGCAAGCGGCAGCTGGGGGGCGCGCACATCCGTCAGCTTCAGGCGGTAAATGGTCAGCTGCTCTGCATCCTGGGCGGCCATCTGCTCGTAACGCACCTTGCGCTCCGCATCAATAGTCTTCTTGCGCTCCATAAGCTGGGCATTCTCCGCCTCGCGCACATTCTTATTGAGCGACACCGTATTCTTCTCGTAACGCTCCTTGGAACGTGCAATATCCTCACGGGTATACTGCATATCCTTATCCTGTGCCACGCGGGCATTGCTGCGGGCCAGAAGCTCGGGCAGAATGCGGGCAATACGGCTGCTCTTCACATAGCCACCGGCGCGGGGAATCTCATCATACGGCATCGCGTAATCCTGCTCACCCTCGCCTATGCGCAAGCCGGCCGTCACCGTAGGCAGCACAATATCACTGGCAACACCCTTCAACTGCGTGGAAGCACCACCCACGCGGTAGAACTTCTGCGTGGTCACCTTAATCATACCGCACCCCTCGCGGGAAGTGAAATAGGGCAGATAATCTGCCAGGCTGCGCGGCACCTGCACCGTTCCCTTGCCGAAACTGGCCTCATCGCCCACAATCACAGCGCGGCCGTAATCCGCCATGGCACCGGCAAAAATCTCGGAGGCAGAAGCACTCAGCTTATTGATGAGCACCACCAGTTCCCCGTTGAAAAGCGGGCGCCCGCTCACCGTAAGGCGCTCCACAAGGGAGCGTGAATTCTTCACCTGAACCACAGGCCCCGCCCCAGTGAAGAAGCCCACCATCTTGCGGACCTCATCCAGCGAACCACCGCCGTTGAAACGCAGGTCCAGCACAATGCCCTGCACCTTCTCCTGAATCATGCGGCGCAGAATCTTCTTCACATCTGCAGCGCAGTGCACATCACCGTCATCAAGGTCGATATAGAACGAAGGCAGAGTCAGCACACCAATGCGGTACGTGCGCTCACCATCCTTCATGTCCACAATGCGGCCGCTGGCAAGCTCCTCAGACATCGGAATCTCATCGCGCACAATCGTGACCACCTTTTCCTCGCCCGAATTGGCACTCTGCACACGCAGCTTCACCGGCACACCCTTCTGGCCGCGAATCAAATCCACCACCTTATCGATGCTCAGGAACATCACATCCGTCCAGTTCTCATCACCGTGGGAATCCACCGCCACAATGTGGTCACCCAGCTGCAGCTGGCCACACTTGGCCGCAGGGCCACCCTTCACAATACCTTCAATCGTGGTAGAACCATCATCATCCGACTGCAGCTTGGCACCAATACCCACAATGGACGCACGAATCATATCCTTGAAACGCTGTTCCTCACGGGCACCCATATAATCGCTATGCGGATCATACACATGCGCCACCGCATTCAGCAGGTACGACACCATATCCTCACGGTCCGCCTCCTGAATCTCATTGCGCATGCGCTTGACTCGAGCCAGCATCTTATCCGTGACCGACATCTCCTTGGCCGTGGGGGACGGCTTCCCCTTCTCCTTAGCCAGTTTTTCCAGATTTTCACGGCGGAGCACCTCGGTCAGAATCATATCCTCCACCTGGTCGCGCCACACCTGGTCAAGCTCTGCGGCATCCTTCGCGCGCGGCAGCTTGCGGCGGCTGCGTGGCGTGGTCCGCTCCGAATCAAACGTGGGCATCTGCTTCGCGTACGCCTGCAGCAGCTTCTCCGCCTGGTCAATGCGGGGCAGCGCGCGGAAACTGAAGTATGCATACAGCTCCTCAGCCAGGCGGGTGGTCTGATTTGCCAGCAGGTAATCACCAAAGCTGCTCGCATAGCGGGCGCGCAGATACTCCACATCCTCCTGCGTCAGGAAAAGATGCTGGGTATCCAGCGTCTGCAGATAGCAGTCCAGGAACTGCTGGTACATCTCCTGCGAAAAACGTGCGCGGGAGAAGTGTCCGTTCTGCAGCACCAGCGAAAACTGCTTGCCTATAATATCGTAATCCGGCTCCGCATGACTCAGCGAGGTGCACGACACCAGCGCCGCCGCAGCAGCCACAGCCAGTGCCCGCGTGCGCGATTTCCAATTACTCAAAATCGTCTTCATATTCAGATAAAAATCATATTCGCTCCTGCCCGCATACGGCAGTCATATGCGCTCTTACTATGTATATACAAGAAAACACTCCTTCACCTGTCACAAAATGTGCATCATGACAGGGTTCAGCCGCATACTTCAAAAAAGGAGCTCACCCCTTGCGGCTGCGTGTCTTCTTCGCCTTCACCAGCTTGCACCCCATGCTCCCGGCCAGTGCGCGGATTCCGCTTTCCAGCTCAGCAACGCGGGCTTTGGCAGCCTTTGCCGCGGCTTCCAGACGCGTGGCGCGGGTCTTGGCCGTGCGGGCAGCCGTGCGGGCAGCGCGCAGCTCTTCCTTCATCTCCTCCGGCGTCACCTCCACCTTATGGCGTCCCGGACGGCTCCCGGCAAAGCGCGCCACAATCGCATCCTCCGCCTGCTTCTTCCACAGCGATACCAGCGTAGCTGCTATATTCTTCTCCTTCGCAATCTTCTGAATTGTCGTCTTGCGAGACATCACAGCCAGAATAATTTCCGTCTTTTCCTCTGCCGTATACGTAGCACGGGTCTTTGTTGTATCCGTCATAACTAAAAAATCTAAGTTATTATTCTATTACTACTTTTCCCGCTCTGAATCAAGCAGATATTTCGTAATAATCTCTCATAGATTGTCATCTCTCTCAGCTGACCATAATAAAAAAATACCGCAGACTCCCATCTACCCCCACCAGCAGCACCGGCAAATGAAACTCCATCTCAGAAACGCAGGTCTTCAGTCCTGCCGTTATCTGCCCTCCGCATACGGAACACTTCACTTCAGCATTGCTGATGCTGATACCTTATCTTTGTATTGAAACTCTGTCTGTTAGGTATGATTAGGCATCTCTCACTCACACCGATTATCATCCTTGATGATACCCTAACTCGTAAAATTCTAATCTTTTACGAAATTTAGGCTTGCAACATCATCAGCAATGCTGTATTGTAGCTCCGTTGAATTGTAGCAAGTCCGCATAGTTCTCATAGCGCTAGGGAATGAATGATTTATACAATTCGCTCTAAACGTCTAATAATCAATTCTTACAAACATGAAGAAAACAATTATCACACTCCTCACTCTGGCAGGAATGACGATGGCGGCTGAAGAAGTGAAGCCCATCACTCTTGGCTCTTGGTTTACGGATAGCCAAGGTAACAAGCAGATGACAGTAGATGCCGTTGTAGGCTTGTCCAAGGAGAATGCCTCTGCCTTGGATGGCGATGGCGGTTTTACCGCAGATGGTGCAGAAGGTATTACTGTAAATACAATCTTTACCATTGATACAGCATCACTATACAGCACAACAACTCTTCAGAAGGGACAGGTACTGGACGTTGTTTCCATCGTTTTGTCCAGCAAGCAGAACACGAATAACTATGCAGACGGAAACTACCGCACTTTGAGCATCACGCTGAATGGAACAACGTATACCTCCAATCCTATTCAGTTTTCTCGCACGAGTGGATACGGCACCATGACCTATACCTTTACTGGCGATAACGCCTTCTCTTTCACTCTTGGAGATACCCTTACGGCCAGCCTCAATGCAATCGATGGCACTGCACATACCGCTTATGGTACTTTCAAGGGACAGACAGGCGTGAGCAATTTTTCTGCTCCTTCCAATCTTACTGATTGGCAAGCGGCAGTAAAAATTAACGCCACAGCTACTATTCCCGAGCCCACCACCGCCACGCTTTCCCTTCTTGCATTGGCAGGTCTGGCTGCACGTCGTCGCCGTCGCTAAAGCTTCCGCCTGCGCTGAAGCTTCGGCGTGATAAATTGGCGTGACAAGCCGCCGTCGGGCTTCTCGTTGATACGCCCAGACAGGCCGCAAGTAAGGAACAACAACAAGTTCAAGCAGGGTAACCAAGCCCAGCATCGCGCGACCGCCCAAGGTTTCAAAACCGAGGGCGGTTTCTTTTTATCTTCATCACTCCCTCCCCTTATTAATTGGAGCATACACATAATGACGAGTTGCATACGGTCCGAGTAAAATCCGAGTTGCTACCACTACTTTTCAGCCGTTTTGGGGCATTTTTGAGAATGATTACAAAAAAGAAGAGGGGGTTACATTTTGTTGTAACTCCCTCATTCTCAAGGATACGCACGAATGGACTCGAACCATCACGATGTTACTCACTAGAACCTGAAACTAGCGCGTCTACCAATTCCGCCACGTGCGCATTTGATTGGTGCGGGCGAAGTTTAGCACAACTTTTGATCCGATGCAAGCCAATTTCGCAAAAAAAGCAAAAAAAGTTTCTGAAAAGTAAGGAAGAGGGGACACGCGACCAATAAAGCCGCTTGCAGAAGCATGCGTAAGCTGCTATAATGCAGGGCAGATGCAGCCGGAAAGCCCAGCAGAGCCAGCGGTGACACGCAGCATGCGTGGGACACGGCGTCGGCAGATGCGCAGGCCGGCAGATTTGCTGCCGGAGATTCCGGACCACGAGATACTGCGCAAGATAGGCACCGGGGCATATGGCGAAGTGTGGCTGGCGCGCTCCGTGACCGGGGCGTACCGGGCGGTCAAGGTGGTGTGGCGGGAGGATTTTGAAGACGAGCAGATATTCATCCGTGAGTTTGACGGCGCGCTCATCTACGAACCCATAGCGCGCGGCATACCCGGACTGGTTCATATTCTGCACATTGGTCAGAAGGGCGGCGCATACCCGTATTATTACTATGTCATGGAGCTGGCGGATGATGCCTACACCGGCACGCACACCGACCCGGATTCCTATGTCCCGCGCACCCTGTACAGCGATATGCAACAATACGGGAACCGCGCGATGCCGCTGGACTATGTGCTGGAGGTAGGCTGCCAGCTGTCGCGCGCGCTCGCCGGGCTGCATGCGCAGGAACTGGCGCACCGGGATATCAAGCCGACCAATATCATCTTTATCAACGGCAAAGTAAAACTGGCAGATGCAGGGCTGGTGGCGCAGAGCAACCAGCGCAGCTTCGTGGGGACAGAAGGCTACATCCCCCCGGAAGGGCCGGGTACGCCGCGTGCAGATGTATATGCCCTGGCCATTGTGCTGTACGAAATGTCCACCGGCATGGACCGGCTGCACTTCCCTGCACTGCCCCCGGAACTGCCGGAGGGCGCCTCGCACCGGCGCTGGATAAAGTTCAACGACATTATCTGCGCAGCGGCAGCCCCACAGATTCAGCAGGACACCATCGTAAACGCCAAGCAACTGGCAGAAAAGCTGGAAACGCTGCGGGATGAAGCTGCCGCGCGGCGTAAAGCCCGCCGCACGTGGAAACAGCGCAGCCTCACCGCTGGTATCGCGCTGGCAGTGCTGGGAGCCGCAGCCGCCGGAGCATACTACGCACTGCCGGCAGACATGGGCCGGCGTATCAGGCTCGCCATAGACTCCCTGCAAGGTCAGCACCAGCTCCCGGCAGAGCCTCCCGCCGCCACCAGACCGGAATCCCCCCCGGAGGTCATACCGCAACAGGGTCAATACTTTGTGGGCAGCGTGCCCGCCGGAGCTTCCGTCTACACGGAAGATGGCGTATACCTGGATGAAACGCCCTACGGGCCCATCACCGCACAGGCAGGCAAGCATGTGGCATTCATTCTGCGCAAAGAGGGCTACGCCGATACCCACACCAGCGGCGTTGTACCCGCTGGAGAACTCCTCTCCCTGGGGGGCGAACTCCGTCCCTACCGTCCCCCGCGCACCGGCGAACCCTGGGTTGACGCACAGGGAACCCAGTACCGCCCCGCCGGCGGCGTGCACGAAGCCACAACACCAGTCACCCCGAACCAGTTCCGCGAATTCCTGGCCGCCACGCCAAAAAGCACCGGCATGGTATGCATGGAAAGCGGCGGGCAGCTCTACACCTCGCAGGCAAGCATCAGCGCCTATACGCTGTGGCTCACCCGCCAATGCGAAAAAGCAGGCACCATCGGGCGGGACCACTCGCTCGTAGCCCGCCCGGAACCCGGCACCGAGGCAGGCCCGGATTTGTGTGGCTACCGTCTCTACACCATACTGGTGCAGAAAACCCCGGTCAGCATCTACACCAACCCGGCCGGGGCCAGCGTCATGCTCAACGGCATGCCGCTGGGAATCACGCCCATGCACTCCGTGCGCATACCCCTTGCCCCGTATTATCTGGAAATCCGCCTGCCCGGGTATTCCACAGAGCGGCGCAGCGGGCTTTCACCGCAGGGGCTTGTGCTCAACCTCCACCTGCAGCCCAACAACTCTGTCAATTTCAGTGCTGAATGGATTAACAGCCTGGGCATCAAAATGCAGCCCATCCTCTCCAACCTGATGGCCTGCGCCACCGAAGTGCGCGTGGCAGATTACCAGAAATACTGCCGCAGCACCGGAGCCCCCGAGCCACCCGCCACTGCGTTTGAACAAAATGAACACCACCCGGTGGTCAATGTTACACGTGCAGATGCCACAGCCTTTGCAGAATGGCTCACCCGCCAGGAACGCAGCGCCGGCCTCATCGAAGAAACCGATTCGTACCGGCTCCCCACCGATGAGGAGTGGAGCAACATGGTGGGCTGCAAAGACAACAACGGCGACAGCCCCTACGAGCGCCAGCGCCTCAGAGCCAGCGGCGCGGCAGAATACCCCTGGGGCCGCAAATGGCCACCAGCACCGGGCTCCGGCAACTTTGCCGATATGAGCGCCATTCCCTTCATCCGCGCAGACCACATCATCCCCAACTATGATGATGATTTTGCCTGCACCGCCCCCGTGGGTTCCTTTGCCCCGAACACGCTCGGGCTGCACGACATGGGCGGCAATGTGCAGGAATGGGTGCAGGGTGAATACGGTGGTCCTGCCAATTTCAATTTCAGGCGCTACGGCGTGACCCGCGGCGGTGATTACAGCTCGTTCCGCCCGGGGCAGCTCAGCTCCCACAGCCGCACCCCGCAGCCCGCAGACACCCGCCGCCCCACCATCGGTTTCCGCCTCGTGCTGGAACGCAGACTGGCAGCCCCATAACAGGCAGCCCCAGTGCGCCGCAGTGCCACTAGAGAACATATAGCTCTAACCTCTTGATACCAGCCGGGGCAACATGCTACACATGAGGTGCTATGAAAAAACACCTCGTTTCCCTGTTTACCCTGTGCAGCAGCGCCGTGGCAGCTCCCTATTACCTGCCCAGCCCGCAGCCGGGCGCCCTTACACCATACGACTGGCAACCCACCACGCGACTGGAAGCGCTGTATGCCATCGGCACCTCAGACACGCCCGACACCTGGGGATTCCGCACCGGGATTGATTTATACAGCAGCGGCGAATCCCCCGTGCGCCATGAGTTCTGCGTGAATCTGGCGCCCCAGTGGGGCGACGGCCACGAACACCATGTTGAGGGGCGCGTTAAGCAGAATTTATTCCACATGCCCCTCACCGTCGGGTATGACCTCAACCTGAACCTCTTTCAAAACGTCTTCCTCTTCGTGGGCGGCAAATTCGGCTGGGCATTCGGGCGATACGAAGAAGAACACCGCCGCTTCCGCAACCGCGACAGCTATAACGGTGTTACCTACTCCCTGGGTGGCGGCATCAAAATCCAATGCAGCGAACGCCTCTATGCCCAGGCAGGGTACGAATTTGCACGCACCAACACCCACCGCGACAAGGACTGGAACCAGCACGTCTTCACCGCCGGTCTGGGCTGGATTTTCTAATCTGCAACGCAATGCCTCATATTGGTTGCATCTTGCCAAATGCGGTCGGGTATGATACCATGCAGTCATGTACATACAGGATCAGTTGCAGGAGATAAAGGCCCATATTGCCGCAGCAGAACAACGCGCCGGCCGCCCGGCGGGCAGCGTCAAACTGCTGGCAGTGAGCAAGACCTTCCCGGTGGAGGATATCATGCAGGCCTACAATGATGGCCAGCGGCTTTTTGGCGAAAACCGCCTGCAGGAAGCCATGAGCAAAATTCCTGCCATGCCGGCAGATTGCGAGTGGCACCTCATCGGGCCATTGCAGCGCAATAAGGTGCGCAAGGCACTGGAGCAGGGATTCGGGCTGTTACAGGCGGTGGATTCACTGCGGCTGGCAGAGGCCATATCACGCATAGCCGGTGAGCTGGGGTGCACAGCGCGCATTCTGCTGGAGGTGAACGTGGATGGCGAGGCAAGCAAACATGGTTTCACCCCGGCAGAGGTGCAGGAGCTCTGGCCGCAGCTCACCACCCTGCCGCAACTGGAGATTTGCGGGCTGATGTGCATACCCGCGCCCACAGAAGACCCGGAGGGCGCGCGCCCGGCGTTCCGCTCACTGCGCACACTGGCAGAAACCCTGCGCACCCGCGGGCCGCTGCCGCTGCCGGAGCTTTCCATGGGCATGAGCCATGACTATGCTGTGGCGGTGGAGGAAGGAGCCACGATTGTGCGCGTAGGTTCTGCCATTTTCGGCAAAAGAGACTACGCGGCGCATTAACCCCGGCTCAGCGCACCACGCTTCCGGGGTCAGTCCAGGTGCCGGGCGGCAGGACACGCCCGGGCAGGATAACGCATTTGCAGCCAATGCGGCAGTGCTCGCCCACCACGCAGCCCAGTTTGTTGCGGCCGGTGGGCTGCAGCGCGCCCTGCCAGGGCATGCGGATTTCCCCGGCATCGTGCCTGAAATTGCTGAAAATACAACCGCCGCCCACGTTCACATCGTCACGGATAATGGAATCGCCGATGTAGCTGAGGTGGGAAACAAAGACCTTGTTGCCCAGCAGAGAACTTTTCAGCTCCACCGCATTGCCGATGACGCAGCCGTCGCCCACGCGGGTTTCACCGCGCAGGTAGGCATTCGGGCCGATGCGGCAATCCTTGCCAATGCGCACATGCCCCTCCACCACAGTACCGGGCAGTACGACGGAGCCTTCCCCCAGCTCCAGCACGCCGAGCACATGAGCCCCGGGATACACCACCCCGCGGATATCCGGCTGCAGCTGCAGCAATTCCTCGCGTTCCGCGTCCAGTTCTTTCCAGGGTGGTATCATTCCGCGCGTTTTCCTATACGGAGTTTATGGCAGGCATCCAGCAAGTGCTGGAAGGCCGATTTTTCCTGTCCCCCGGGCGCGTCCATCAGCAGCGGGCGGGGGTATACATGAGCATAGCGCCTGCCTTCGGCATCCCGCTGCAGGGCGGAGAAATGCAGATTCATATCTGCCTGGGGGCATTCGCGCCAGGGACCGCCGATTTTTGCCGCCACATCGCGCACATTGCGGTAGGGGTAGCAATAACTGTTAACCCAGAAATCCACCTGCGGCGCGCGTTCACGAGGTTTAGAACGCTCCCGGCGGCTCACCGGGTCCACGGTAAGCACCAGCACCTTGCCGGTATGCGGGACATCTGCCACGCCCCGCAACGCATCCATAATAGCGGAACCGCCGTAACTGTGACCCACCAGCACCACATCTGCCGCCGGATTCAGCGCCAGGAAAGCGCGCAAATCGCGCTGGAGTTTCCACGTGCTGTGAAAAAGGAGGTTGCCCGTGCCGCTCTCCCAGGCATAGTAGGCACGCAACTGAGTACCCTCGCAAGGCAGAGGCGGCAGCTGCTCATATACCTCGCGGAACTGCAGCAGAACCGGCTCCGCAAACCCACCCACAAAAATAAACGCCACATCGGCCTTGCGGGCAGGCAGGGGCTCCTGGGTACGGCGCTCCAGCGGACCGGTGCGCGGAGCGGGGTCAATTCCCGGCGACACCGGCACCGGCTGCTGCACACACGAGCCAAGCATGCAAGCCAGGGCGGCTGTCATCCACATTGCAGGAAACGGCTTCATTTCAACTCGGGGAACAGATTGGTAAGATACGGTTTCAGCAGCGTATACAACTGCTGCTCCTGCTCGGGCTGCAGCACGATATCATGCATCACCACACGATGCTCCAGCAGCGTACCGGCCAGGCACTGTCCATTGGTCGCATATACGTAAAAACGATTATCTGCCAGCGGATTGCGGGCATCATCGGTCTGGTATGCAAGCTCTGGCACGTAGCGGGGCTCGCCCGCGCGCAGAATGCTGCACACCTGCTCACGCACAGCGGGGGGCAGTTTCCATATTCCCTCACTGCCTTCATTCAACCAGGCGGGTTGAAACGGCGTGACGGCCAGCTCGGGTGAAGCCAGCATCTCCTGCACGGCAGCGGCGCTGACTGCACCGCTCTGGTTCAGGCAGCCCCCCAGCAGACAAGCTGCAGCCACCAGCATTGCTCTCACAAACATCGTTTTCATGACTTGCTGCAACGTTAAAAAATCATCAGGACTCGGCGCGCTCAATGTCGCTCACCATCTGGCTGGCAGCTCCGGCCAGCAGACTCACCACCTCATCAAACCCCGCTTCCGGGCCGTAGTAGGGGTCCGGCACCTCATGCAGCGGGCAGTCATCGGCAAACCAGGCACTCATCGGCACCACCTTTGCCATTTCCTCCGGGGTGGTGGCCATGGCTATCACATCCTCATAATTGGCATTATCCTGCGGCACGATTAAATCAAACGCGGCAAAATCGCGGCGGCTGAACTGGCGGCCACGGTGACCATTATAGGCATATCCGGCGCGGGAAAGAGCAGCCAGCATGCGGGAATCGGGCTTCTGGCCAATGTGGTAAGCCGCCGTTCCACACGAATCCGATTCCACATGGTCAGCCAGCCCGGCTTCCTGTACTTTGGCATTAAACACATGCTCTGCAGCAACCGAGCGGCAGATATTGCCCAGGCACACAAAAAGCACACGGAACGCCTGCGGCGCAATTTCCGGTTGACCATCTCCCTCGATTCTGGTATGAACATCCATGTCAAGTCGCATCCTACCACAACATGCTCAACATTGCACGCCTGAATTCTGCCCCCGAAATATTTTACTCCCTGCAAGGGGAGGGCACCCGCTGCGGCACACCCGCCGTCTTTTTGCGGCTGGCCGGGTGCAACCTGTCATGTAAATGGTGCGATACCAAGCACTCATGGGGAAACGGCATTCTCTGCTCCACCCGTGATATTGCCGGGCACATAGCCGGCTTCAACTGTGCATCCCTTGTCATAACGGGTGGGGAACCCCTGCTGCAGCAAGTACCGCTGCAAAAACTCCTGGCCCAGCTGCCAGCCCACATCTGCGTGGAGGTGGAAACCAATGGCACCCTCATGCCCACCCCTGCGCTGGCAGACAGGGTCAACCAGTGGAACATTTCCCCCAAGCTCACGCACTCCGGCAACCCGCGCGAAAAAGCGCTCAATCCGGTGGCGCTTGCCTTCTTTGCCGCCCTGCCCCACGCCTGGTTTAAATTCGTGGTGCAGAGCGAGGATGACTGGGCCGGCATTGCCGCCCTGGGTCTGCCGCGGGAGCGCATCATCCTGATGCCCTGCGCCACCACCCGCACTGCGCTTGAAACAGCCCGGCCCGCCGTGGTCGACATGTGCCTGCGCCATGGCGTGCGCCTCGGCGACCGCCTTCACCTCACCCTCTGGGATGATAAAAAGGGAGTCTGAACCGTTTCCTGATACTGAATATGCCCGGCAGCACACAGGCCACAGGGCATATTCACCGCAAAAACAGAAAAATTCTTACTTACGGCTACGGATGGAACGGGCGCGTTCCAGAAGCGCCTCGGGATTGCTGAAGGTTTTCTCCAGGTCCTTGATCATAGCCTCCCTGATTTCCTCCGGATAGGAGGTCTGCGCCTCTTTGAGCACATAATCGCGGGCCTCGTTAATATCCGCCACATCTTCAGCCTTGAGAAGCATAAGATTCAGGCAGGGGAACACCACCATATCGCGTTTGCGCTCCATGATACGGTTGCGATTGAGGGGATGCGCACGGGCAATGAAATCATCAAAGATTTCGGTCTGGCGCTGGTAATCGCGGCGGCAGGCATTCAGATTCGACATGAGCTCATTCATCTGCGCATCAGCGGCGGCCTGCTCCTTGAGGCCCATTGTATCCTCCGGGTCGCATTCCTGAATTTCCTTACGCAGCGCCTCTGCAGCCATTTTGAAACCCTTGGGAAAATCCTGGTACACCTCCATGAGGACACGGGCGCGCTCCACCCCCTGCAACTGGCGGGCTGCTGTCAGCTTCTTCTGGCGTTCAAGCGCCAGCTCCAGCAGCGGAATGACGCTGGCGACATCCCGCTGGGCACCGCCCCAGCCACCCAGCATCTCACCGGTGGCGCTCAGCGTCACCATGGTGGGGAAACCCACCACCCCATACTGGCGGCATACATTGCGGCGGCGTTCAAGCTCTGCCCTGTCCAGCTTCTTATGGCGGGGAACATCCACCTCCAGCAGCACAAATTTATCCTTCGTATAGTCCAGGAACTCCTGTTTATCGAGCACGTCTCGCTTCATGCGTATGCAATACCCGCACCAGTCTGAACCCGTAAAGTTCACCAGAACAGCCTTGTTCTCTGCCGCCGCACGCGTCCTGGCGGCTTCCAGATCAGTCATCCATTCAGTACCCAGAACCGGTGCCACCAGAGCAGCCACACAGCAGAAAATATGCGCAAATCGTTTCATGTACTCCATGTGTAGCATGACATGCCACATACTGCAAGGAGATTCTCTTGAAAGTTTGTCTGCAAGGAAACAATGTCCATATGCTTCATGCCTGCCACCACTCTATTAATCCTTCATTTTTCACCTTTCACCTTTCACCTTTCATCTTTCATTTTTCACCTTTCACCTTTCATCTTTCATCTTTTTTCGGCACTGAGTAAAAAATCGCGCGTACCGTTTCTGGCGGTACGCGCGATGGCATCAAATCAAACGTCAGTGAAAATTAATCTTCAGCAGGTGCGGCAGCTTCCACCGCAGGCATTTCCTGGGCAGCAGGCTCTTCAGCCGGAACGGGAGCCCCGGCCGGAGTTTCGGCGGGTTTATCCTCGGGCTTTTCAGGCATCTCCTGGCGTTCGCTGGCAGCACTCACCATGAGTTCACGCCCCATGAAGGGCTGGCCATGCAGCACCTCAGCAGCGCGCTGGGCATCTTCAAGCTTCTGCATTTCGACAAAGGCGTAACCCTTGCTCTTGTATGTGCGGGTATTGTAGATGATTTCCACGCTACGCACATTGCCGAAACCCTTGAAGAGGTCCTCCAGCTCGGCCTCGCTTGCCTCGTATGAGAGGTTGCCTACGTAGAGGCGGCCATTGCGGGTGGGGGCTACGGAAGCCGGGCGGCGGCGTTTTTCCTGGCGGGCGGCGGGGTTGCCACCCTGGTTGCTGCGGCCTTTGGCCACGCGCACGTTTTCCTTGGGTTTGCGCTTATCATTCTTGCGGATATCCTTTTTGTCAGCATCTTTCTTCTTGCCGAAACCGAAGAAACTGAGGATACGCTGCAACAGGCTTGGTTTGGGAGCGGGCTGTTCCTGGCGCGGCATGCGACGGCGGTACGGACGGCCCTTGTTATTACGGCGACGGCGGGCTCCCTGCCCCTGCCGGCCCTGTGTATAATGTTCAGCCATGTTAGTTATTGAATCGGATTACTGTAGGAGATAATGCCCGGCTCTGCCTGTACATACCCGGCGGCCTGGGCATTTGCACGGTATAATTTAACGGACACTGAGTATCCGTCACTATGTTACTACACCCACCAACCCGCGCAAGCCAAAATCGCGCCAGTATAGGGAAAATTTGGATTTTATGATGATTGAATGCATTAAAAGTGGCATTCCCGGTTCCATTATCAGAGCATAGAAATCGCACCTTACATATCAAGCAATTTACCATGCAAATCCGCAAGAGCATTGCAGAATTGCATGGTAAATAATTAAGCTGTTTTTTCAGAAATTATTTCTGTATATTGTCGACATTCCAGCCACCGCCAAGGGCAGTGCAGAGCTTCGCGAGTGCCAGGCGGATATTCTGGCGGGTGGAGATGATATTGAGCTCAGAGGAAAGCCAGGCGCGCTCGGCAGAGGCTACGCTGAGGAAATCTGCCATACCTTCATGGTGCAGACGCAGGGAAAGCTCGGCAGATTCCTTGTTGGCCGCGCGGGCAGCCTCGTACTGCGGCAGCTGGTTCGTGAGCTTGGCGTAGTCGATGAGGCACTGCTCCACCTCGGCAAAGGCGGCGAGCACTGTCTTGCGGTATGACTGCATGCTGCTCAGCTGATTGAGTTCAGCCTGTTTCACTGCTTCGTTGAGTGCGGTGCGGTTCAGCAGGGTATAACTGACTGAGGCTCCCAGGTTCCAGGCACTGTTGGACCAGAATTTGGAGAAATCAGTACCAGCGCTGGAGGAAGCCCCGCCCGTGAGCGACAACTTGGGGAACAAATTGGCCACACTCACACCGACGCGGGCAGTGGCGGCATGCAAATCATGCTCGGCTTTCACGATATCCGGACGGCGGCGCAGCAACTCGCTGGGCAGGCCCGTGGGCACAGCCGGCACTTTGTTGTAAATACGGCGCGGGGGCAACTTAAGCGCCATGTTATCTACCGTGGTACCCAGAAGGGTGGCAAGCGAGGTCTCGCAGCTGCGGATATTGGCCTCCTGCGCAGGAATCTGCGCGCGTGTGGAGGCGATGGTGGAGCGAGACTCGGCAAGAGCCAGGGCACTTTCCATACCGGAGGCATGGCGTTCCTCAGTCACTTTGTAAGTGCGCTCCTGGTATTCGAGCTGTTCCCTGGCAATACGCAGGCTTTCCATGGCAGAAATCCACTGGAAGTAGGAAGCGGCAATGCTGGACGCCAGGGCTGTACGCGTGGCCGCAGCGGCAGCTTCTGTGGAACCGAGCGATGCCACGGCTGCCTCTATCTCGCGGCGCGTGCCGCCCCAGATATCCGGTGACCAGGAGGCCGAAAGCCCGCCATTCCATTTACCATGGGAAACAGAGGCGTCAAAATCACCGGCATTGGAACCACTGGCGCTCAGCCCCAGGCTGGGGAAAAGGTCGCTGCGCGTTGCGCGCAGGGTGGACTGAGCTTTCTCAATGGCAAGCGCCGCACTCACCATATCCGGGTTGGCGGCAAAACCGCCTTCAATCAGGCGGGTGAGCTGCGGGTCACCGAAGCAGTGCCACCACTCATTGAGCGTGTGCTTATCTGTGCCGGGAGGCATGTCATTCACCCACGAGACGGGCAATTCCGGTGCTTTGGCACCCATGAAATCCGGCCCCAGGGTGCAGGAAGCCAGCACCAGGGGAAGCAGGGAAAGCGGAAGTATTTTTTTCATAATCGGGGAAGGATTGGTGAGATGGGAGAACGTGGGTTATTCGTGGCGCAAAGCATCGATGGGGTCCAGACGCGAGCCTTTCCAGGCCGGATACCAGCCAAACACGATGCCGATAACGGCTGCCACCGACACGGAGAGTGCCATGGCGGAAACAGAGGTGGCCACGGGCCAGCCCATCTGCTGACTCACAATACCGGAGGCAATGCGCCCCACGGCAATGCCGATGATACCGCCGATGGTGCAAAGCAGCACCGCCTCCAGCAGGAACTGCCACATGATATCGCGCGGGCGCGCACCCACGGCCATGCGCAGCCCGATTTCGCGCGTGCGCTCAGTCACGGATACCATCATGATATTCATGATACCGACACCACCCACAACCAGCGAAATCATGGCCACGGAAATGAGCAGGCTGCTGATGGTGGAGGTCGTGTCGGTCATCATCTTCACGAACTGGGAACGGTCGCGCATGTTGAAGTCATCCAGCACGCCGGGCTCCAGGTCATGCTGGCGGCGCAGAATGGGGGTCATGGCATCCATGGCGGGACCTGGTTCCTTGCCATCGTGCACCTGCACGGCAATGGAATCCACCGTGCGCGTGCGCAGCGGGTGCGGTGCATTCGTGTAGGGCTGAATATCACACCCGGGGTAGAAACTCACCGAGGTGGTGGGGAAGGTATCAGTAGAGGAAACCTTGGCACTGTTTGCAGCACCGCCCTTGGAGATAACGGCAGAGCCGCTGGAACCCATAAGGCGGGTGCGGATACTGCTCCAGGGCAGGATGAGGCAGTCGTCCTGGTCATTGCCCATGCCATCGGCGCCCTTGGTTTCCAGCACGCCGATAACGGTGAACACCACGTCCTTCACGCGGATATCCTGACCGATGGGGTCGGTATCTGCATACAGCTCCTTGGCAATGGTATTGCCGATGAGGCACACACGGCTGGCTTCATCCACCTGCTTCTTATTGAAAGCGGTGCCTCTGGCTACTTTCCAGCCTTCGATGGAGAGGTACTGCTCATTGCCGCCCATGATGGAGCGCGGGCTCCAGTTCTGGTTGCCCACAATCACCTGTCCACTGGCACGCACTACCGGCGAAGCGGCTTTCACAAACTCCGGGCAGTATTTCACCAGGGCATCAGCATCTGTGGCGTAGAGTGAAGCGCGCCCGCCCATGCCGGTATTCACGCCCGCAGTGCTCACTGAAGCGCCGGAAATGGTCACCACATTCGTGCCCATGGAGGAGAATTTATCAGCCACCTGCTTTTTAGAGCCTTCGCCGATTTCCATGATGGCCACCACGGCGGCAATACCAATCACAATACCCAGCACGGTGAGCGCGGCGCGCATCGGGTTGCGCACCAGGGCTTTCATGCAGGTTACTATCAGGGTGTTAAACTTCATTTCTGGAGGGTTGCTGTAAGTTCATCCGACACACCGTCGAGAATCAGACCGTCACACATATTGATGGCGCGGTCGGTGAAAGCGGCAATCTTGGGGTCATGAGTCACGATGATGACCGTAATACCCAGCTTGCGGTTCAGTTCGCGGAACATGTTCATCACCTCCACAGAGGTGGAGGAATCCAGGCTGCCGGTGGGTTCGTCTGCCAGCAGGATACCCGGGCTGTTGATAAGCGAACGGGCAATGGCCACGCGCTGCTGCTGACCGCCGGAAAGCTGTGCCGGTGTGTGGTGCATGCGGTCCTTGAGCCCCACCAGTTCGATGAGCTCCAGTGCACGGGCGCGAATCGCCGCCGTTGTCTTGGCGGGGTGGTAATAGTAGGCCGGCATCATCACATTCTCCAGCGCAGAGGTGCGCGCCAGCAGGTTGAAGGTCTGGAACACGAACCCGATGCGCTTGTTGCGCAGCAGCGCGCGCTCATTGGCATTCAGACCAGCCACATTGTGCCCGTCAATCCAGAACTCCCCGCTGGTGGGACGGTCCAGACACCCCAGTATGTTCATGAGGGTCGATTTCCCCGAACCCGATGCACCGGTGAGCGACACACACTCGCCATCTTCAATACGCAGGGAAATTCCCTTGAGCACCGGCAGGTCAATCTCGCCCAGGTGGTACACCTTCGTTATGTTTTTCAGCTCAATCATGGTCTGAACAAGCAGAAATGATGATTAGGGACGGAAACCGCCCTTGTCAACCTGACCAGGCTTGGCTTCTGCACCACCCGTACCGCGCTGGCGGCGCTTCGGGCCATTCATGCCGAACAGCCCACCCTGCGCACCACCGGGCCCGGCCTTGGGCATCACCGCAGAAATACCGGTCACCAGCTCATCACCAGCCTTGAGGGTTTCGCCATCCAGCAGAGTCACCATGCTGCGCGTACCATCAGAATCGCCCTTGATGACCCGCACCGGAGCCACCGTGGTATCGCTCACTTTGCGCCACACAATGGAAGGACGCGGAGCGCCCTCTTCGCGAGGACCGCGGTGCATGCCACGGGCGCTCTCATCAATCTGTGCCGGAGCGGGGCGGAAATCGAATGCAGCATCGGGCACCAGGAGGGTATCCTTCACCTCTTTCACGATGAAGTTCACATTGGCACTCATGTAGGGAAGCAGCTTGCGTTCGGGGTTTTCAATATCCACTTCCACGATGTAGGTCACCACATTGGAGCTCATGGTGGCATTCGGGCGAATCTTGTTCACCGTGCCGGTAAAGCTTTCATTCGGCAGCGCATCCACTGTGTACTGCACCGCCTGACCAGGCTTCACCTTGGCAATATCGGCCTCGTTCACGCTGGCCCATATCTGCATCTTGGTCAAATCACGCGCCACCAGGAACAGAGTCGTGGCGTTCATGCTGCTCACCACCGTCTGCCCCACGTTCACCTGGCGCACCACAATCGTGCCGTCCACCGGGGTGGAAATGCGGGTGTAATCGCGGTTACGCAGCTCGCTTTCCAGCTGGGCTTCCGCACTCTGCAGCTGAGCCAGAGCACTGGCCTGCTGTGCCTCTGCCGTCTGCAGCTGGGCAGTGGCACTCTCCAGATTAGCGGAGGCAATCTCAGCAGCATTCACATACTGGTCATAGGTCATCTGAGAGAGTGCATCGCCCACCCCCAGATTCTTTGCGCGCGCCAGGTCACGGTCAGCCTTGTTCTTATTGGCTGTAGCCTGGGAGATAGATGCCTTCGCCTGTGCCACAGAGGCCTCTGACGAGAGAATCTGCGCCTGCGCCTGCGAAACCTGCGCCTCTGCACGCTTGATGTCCAGCTCTACAATGGTGTCATCAATGCGGGCCAGTAACTGGCCGGCCTTCACCTCGCTGCCGTAATCCACAGGGCGGCCATCCACATCGAGACCGAATTCCTTAATCTCGCCGGTAACCTGCGCACCTACGTCCACAAGCTCCTGGGGCTCCAGTGTACCGGTGGCCTGCACCTTGCTCACAAAATCCCCCTGCTCGGCTGCTGCCGTATTGAAACGGGTCTGCGCCGCTACTTCATCGCCGGAAAAATACCAATAACCAGCACCACCTGCACAGAGAAGGGCTGCGCCACCCCATTTAAAAATCGCTTTCACGGTCTATTTATAAACTATGTTGTATTGTTATGTCAAGCTGTCATTAAACAGTATCCCTACCATTTATATACGAAATATGCACAGCAATTCTACACAAACATGACAATTCAGGCATAAATCAGAAAAAAACGCGCAGACACGCACCTCCTGTGCATGTCTGCGCGCAAATCATGAAATGAATCAATTTCTGGAGCGTCCGTCGTCCCAGCCGGACTGAGACTGGCGTTTCTGAGCTTCCTGGCGCAGGCGCTCGGCCTCAGTCGCGCGGCGGGCTGCCTCCGCAGCAGCGGCAGACTCCTCTGCAGAAACCGGCTCTGCCACATCTTCTTCTTCTTCCGGAGCCGTATTTTCAGGCACATTGGCGCGGCGGGCAGGCCCGTTAAGTTCCTCAAGCATGCTGGGTTTGATGCTCTCAAAGAAACTCTTTACCACCATGGCAGCCATGTGACCACCCGAGATACGCTGGTGAGGTTTGCCTTCATACAGAGCAGCATATGCATAGCGCGGATTATCCGCCGGCAAGAACCCGGTGAACCAGGCGAGGCGGCAATCCTGTGAGGGCGGCCCCCACTGCGCCGTGCCAGTCTTACCGGCGTTGGTGGTGTAGCTGAGCTTGGCGCGGCGTCCGGTACCACCATTCACCACGGCCTTCATACCCTTGCGCACCACAGCCAGCGCAGAGCTCATATCCTGCAGATTGGTCTGCGCCGTGGGGGTAAACTGGTATACCACGTTACCCTCCTTATCCAGCACCTGACGAATCAGCTGCAGCTTAGGGAGGTATGAGCCGTTTGCAATACCAGCCACAGCATGCGCCACCTGCAGCGGAGTTGCCAGCAAAGCCCCCTGACCGATAGCCATGTTGGCAGCATCACCCGCCATGAACCCGCGGCCGTAGTTGCGGTGCATCCAGGCTTCAGTCGGCACGTTACCCGCCTTATCCGGCAGCGGCAGCCCGGTAGTGGAGCCATAGCCGAAACGGCGAGCAACCTCACACAGACGCGCAGCGCCAATACGCGGTTCACGCGTGGCTGCAATCTGGTACATGAACGGGTTATTGGAAAGCACCAGCGCCGTCACGCAGTTGATGGAACCCGCAAACTTGCTGTGGTTGCGGAACTCATGCCCACCAATCCACACGCTGTACGGACAGTTCACATAAGTTCCCTCCGTTATCACATTGTGGCGCAACCCCGCCGCCACCGTAATGGTCTTGAACGTGGAAGCCGGCGGGTACACACCGGCAAATGCGCGGGATACCAGCGGAGTATTCGGATCCAGACGCAGCGCATCGTAATCCTTCTGCGAAATGGAGGGAATAAAGGTATTCGGGTCAAAATTGGGAGCAGAAGCCAGCACCACAACCTCGCCGGAATGCACATCCACCATCACAAAAGCACCGCGTCCCAGCGTATTATCGCGCAGCGACTGTTCGGCTGCCTTCTGCCACTCCAGATTCAGCGTGGTCACAATCGTGCCACCCGGGCGGGGCTTGCTCTGCAGCTCATCCAGAATCTTGTTGCCGCTTTCATCGAACATGAGGCGCCACACGCCGGCTCGCCCGGTCAGCTGCTTGTTAAACTGCTTCTCCAACCCGGAGCGTCCCTCCTGGCGTTCAAATATCGGGTCATTATGGTTGATGGGCCCCGTGGGCAACTTAGCCTTCACACCCGTGTAGCCCAGAATGTGACAGGCAGAGGTCTGGTGCGGATAATTACGAATGTAAAGCGGTATCAGATGCCCGTATTCAATGGCTTCCAGACGGGGGCGAATGGGTTCCAGGTCGCGTGCGCGGATGGTGGGTCCCACCGGCAGCGCCAGCCAGCGCCTCTGGCGGTAATGGTTCAGCAGCTGCGCATCTGTCTTTTCATACACCTTCACCCCGGCGGCCTCGTAGGCGGCTATCACCTTGCGACCAATGGACAGGATATTGGCCTCGCTCTCATCTTTCAGCTGCCCGTAATTCACAGCCGGCTGGTACGCCACCTCCGAACAGACCATAACCAGACCATTGCGGTCCGATATAATGCCACGCGGCCCCGGCACCGTCAACGACATCGTGCGGGCATTCTTGCGGTTGGTGGCATACGCCACGCGAGAAGGGTCATGCACCGTCGGGTCTGTCACCGCCGTGGTCGGTTTCAAAGACCCCATACCGGTTTCATCCTGGGCAGGCTGGTCTGTGCTGGTCTGAGCGTGCAATGGCGAATCCGGGTCAGCAGTCTTATCATATGTTTCCGCTTCGCCCACACCTTCCTGCATCGTGGGTGCCTTGTCTTCACCGCCCAGTTTCACGGTCTCCACAATCTCCTCTGCCGCCTCATCATCCGGCATATCTTCGATAAATGGTACCCCGCCCTGCTGCCCCAGGGTAGCGGGTGTCCCCATCATCATAGCCAGAAAAACAAATCCGGTATAGAGCTTTCTCCTCAGCATTGCAACTGCATTCTACCTCATTTCGCGCCCGCACGCAACGAAAAAAAAGCCCCGGCAACCACACAGGTGCCAGGGCTTTTTTATTTGCTTCTTAATCTTAAAACTTAAGCCTCGGGAGCAACGTTGACGCGGCGGCCTTCGCGATCGAAGAACACGCGGCCATCAACCAGGGAGAAAATCGTGTAATCGCGGCCCATGCCCACGCCCTTGCCGGGGTGGAACTTGGTGCCACGCTGGCGAACGATGATGTTG
>CAJGCV010000025.1 GCA_904501915.1 uncultured Akkermansia sp.
AGCAAGAGGCCCACGCAGAAGAGAATTCATCTATCACCCGCTGCGCAGGTGATAGAGATAAGTTCTGCTTCGCAGAGAGAATTTCCCGCCGCTGGTGCGGCGGGAGATGGGGAAGCAAGAGGAGTGTAACCGGATGAAAACGCGCCAGATGGCGCGAGTGAAAGCGCAAACATGCGTTTACGCATGAAGAATGAAAACACGCCTTATGGCGTGTGAGAGGGGTAATCATCTATCACCCGCTGCGCAGGTGATAGAGATAATTTCTGCTTCGCAGAGAGCATTTCCCGCTGGCGCGGGAGATAATTTCGCAGCATGGCTGCGAGAGAATTTCGCCTGCGGCGAGATTACGCGAGATTACGCTCGAAGGTTTTCATTGACTGACGATGATAAATTTGCTAAAAGATGGGCATGAAAACATGGGGTTCATTGATGTATGCAGCTTTGGTGGCGTTGCCTGTATTGGCTGCGGAGCCTGAGTGTATGTCGCTCCAGATGGAGGTGGGGCAGACGCGTCGTGTGTTGCTGGATGGTAATGCGACTACGGGATATATGTGGAAGCTGGCAAAGGAGTTGCCTGCGGAGTCTCCGGTCTGCGTTTCTCTGGGAGGAATTGAGCGGGATGATACGATGTGTTGCGGTGCGCCGACTCCGGTGACGCTGACGATGACTGGCATGAAGCCAGGAAAGGCGGTGGTGCATCTTGTCTATGCGCGTCCTTGGGAGAAGGGAAAAGCTCCTGCGCGTGAAGCTGTGTTTACGGTGACGGTGCAGGCGCCTGCAAAGTGAGTGTTTCGATGAATCGAGTGGGACTCAGGGTTGCGGCCGTGGTGGCGGCCGTGATTGTGGATGGTTCCGGGCATGTGCTGGCGGTGAAATGCCCGGAGCATAAGCACGGCGGCGGCTGGGAGTTTCCTGGTGGTAAGATTGAGCCAGGGGAGGAGCCGACTGCTGCTGTGGCCCGGGAGATTGCTGAGGAACTCGGTGTGCAGGTGGCTGTGGGCGAGTTGCTGCACACGATTGAGTGGGATTACCCAGCTTTTCACCTGAGTATGCAGTGCTATGTGTGCCGCATTCTCCGCGGTGAGCTGCAGCTGCGCGAGCACAGCGAAGCCCGCTGGCTTGGCGCTGATTCGCTGCAGAGTGTGCCGTGGTTGCCGGCAGATGTGGATGTGTTGCCGTATGTGGCAGCATTATTGAAATAAGGCTTTTTGCTGACGGCGTGGTTGCTTGACAGTATGAGCGTTTTTTGTTAAGTTTCAGGCATGTTTTCGCTTCTTTCTGATAAGCTTGATGATGCTTTCCGCAAAATGCGCGGGCTCAGTAAGATAACTGAGTCCAATATCAAGGATGCGCTGCGTGATGTGCGCATGGCGCTGCTGGATGCTGATGTGGAGTACAGCGTTGCGCGTGAGTTTATTGCGCATGTGAAGGAAGAGGCCATGGGTGAGAAGGTGCTCAAATCGGTGAAGCCGGGTGAGCAGATTGTGAAGATTTTCCGCGACCAGCTGGCTGAGCTGCTGGGTGGCGATGCCGCGCCGCTGCAGTTGGAGCCCGCTCCTGCCCGCATTCTGGTGGTGGGGCTGAATGGTGCCGGTAAGACGACTACGAGTGCCAAGCTGGCACGCCGCCTGAAGATGGAGGGGCATAAACCGCTGCTGGTGGCGTGTGACTTGATTCGCCCGGCGGCTATTGACCAGCTTGCAACGCTGGCGGGGCAGATTGAGGTGCCGGTGTATACGCCTTCCGCTTCGGAGAAGGATGTGATTCGGGTGGCGAAGGACGCGCTCAAATGGGCTGCCGGTCAGGAGCATGATGTGATTATCTTTGATACTGCCGGCCGCCAGGAGGTGGATGAGGAGCTGGTGGCGGAGCTGAAGAAGCTGGCTAAGTTCCTGGAGGCTCAGGAATCTCTGCTGGTGGCAGATGCCGCGACAGGCCAGCAGGCTGTGCGTGTGGCGCAGGCGTTTGACCAGGCGGTGGGGCTCACTGGTATCATCCTGACCAAGCTGGATGGTGACGCCCGCGGTGGTGCGGCTCTTTCTATGCGCGCTATCACCGGCAAGCCCATCAAGTACATGGGCGAAGGCGAGAAGCTGGACATGTTCGGTCCCTTTGTGCCGCAGCGCATGGCTGACCGTATCCTGGGCATGGGCGATATCGTGGGGCTGGTGGAAAAAGCTGCCGAGAAGATTGACCAGGAGTCCGCCATGAACTCGATGACCCGCATGATGAGCGGCGAGTTCAATTTTAATGATTTCCTGAGCCAGATGAAGATGATGCAGAGTCTGGGCCCGCTGGAGGGGCTTCTGGGGCTGCTGCCCGGCTTCAGTAAGATAAAGAAGCAACTGCCGGAGGGAGCCATGGACCCGAAGCGTATGAAGCGCATGGAGGCCATTGTGCTTTCCATGACCCCGGCAGAACGTGCTAACTACAAGTTGCTCATTCCGAGCCGACGTCGCCGCATTGCCAAGGGCTCCGGTGTGTCGGAGATTGAGGTGAACCGCTTTATCAAGAACTTCAAGGAAATGAAGGAAATGATGGGCGGCAAGGGCAAGATGGGCGGCATGATGAAGAGTCTCATGAAGGGTGCCAAGGGAGGTATGCCGGATATGAGCGCCATGATGAATGGCCAGGGCGGCGGTATGCCTGACATGAGCTCGCTTATGGGGCAGGGCGGTATGCCGGATATGAGCCAGATGCCCGATTTGTCTGCCCTGATGGGCGGCGGTGCCAAGCCAAAGATGCCCAAGGGTATAGGTGCTTTCAGCGGATTGTTCCGCAGACGCTGACGGAGAGCCATGTTCCGGATTCTGCTGGCTTTGCTGATAAGTTGCCTGGCGGCGCACGCACTTCTGCCTGACCAGGTAGCGGTGGTGTACAATGCCGATTCAAAGCGCAGCGAGCAGTGTGCCCGGGCATATTGCAACAAGCGCGCCGTGCCTTTCAGTCGCATGGTAGCCATACGCGGTGTGAAGGGTGAAACTATCAGCCGCATGGATTTTGATGCAAAAATCCGCATAGCTTTGTTGCAGGCAGCCCAGGAGAAGAACTGGTGTCTGCCGGGAGCTCCCGGCCAGGGGCTGATTCCGATTCGGGCCATGGTGCTCATGCCGGATTTGCCGCTTCGCGTCAAGGAGGATGCTGCCCCAGGCCAGAAACCGACGCATACAACGCAGAATTGTGCATCGGTTGATTCGGAGCTCATGGTGCTGGGTGTCCGATACGAGATCAAAGGCCCGCTGAATAATCCTTTCTTCAATAAGGAAGGCAGGGTGGAGGATGCGAAGCCGCCGGTACTGGCTGTGTGCCGCATTGACGCGCCGGATGATGCCACTATACGCCGCATGATTCAGTATCCGGCAGAGGTGGAGCGCCGCGGGCTCTGGGGATGGGCAGTAGTGGACCAGGGAGGACCATATGCTGAGGGTGATGCCGTGTTTACCGAAATTGCGCGACTGGCGCGTGACAAGGGGCAAGCCCTTTTTCACGAGGAATCCAAGGCGTTGTTGCCGGCTGCATTTCCGCTCATGCAGGATACTGCGGTATATTTCGGGTGGTATACGCGGTATGCCACCGGGCCGTTTCATCCTCAAACGCATGCAGATTTCCGCTTTGCGCCGGGGGCGGTGGCGTGCCACTTGCATTCATTCAGCGGTACTTCTGTGAAAAACGGTGGCACCTGGGTGGGGGCACTGCTGCAGCGTGGTGCTGCGGTGACTGTAGGTAATGTGTATGAGCCGCTGCTGACCGGGTGCGTACGTTTTGATGTGTTCTATGACCGCTTGCTGAAGGGGTATACAGTGGCTGAGGCTGCGCTCATGGCAACCCCGTGGATTTCCTGGCAGACGGTGGTGCTGGGTGACCCGCTTTACCGACCGTTTGAGGTGATGTGCCGCAATGCTGGTGATGCCCGGAATGTGTTTGTGCAATGGCGGCGCCTGATGACGCTTACCGGCGGCAATCGCGCCGGTTTACAGCAGAGTGTGCATGCATACATGAGCCGCCCCGAGGGTGCGCAGCTGATGGAAATGCTGGCCTGGCATCTGGCCGAACAGAAGGATTACAACGCCGCGGTGGAGGCGTTCGGGCAGGTTGCCCGGCGTGCTCAGAGTGAGCGTAACCGTGTGCGCGCGCAGTTGATGCAGGCTTCAGTGGCATTTATTGCAAAAGACACCCGTTATGGTCGCCAGCTGATGCAGAGCCTGCTGGAAAAAACGAGCCTGTCGCCGTTTCGTCCTGCTATTCAGAAAACGGCTGAAACCTATATGCCGGAGCTGCGCCCTGCGTCCAAACCCCAGCCCCAGAAGCAAAAGTAAGTGTCTGCCGACGCTATTCGGAGACATCGTCGCCGCTGGGAGAACTGGGAATACGCCATACCGCGGAGGGAATTCAACTTCTTGCATCAGATGGTGATATGCTGGTGGATTCACCGGTTATTACACCGGAGGATTTCATACAGCCATGATTCCGTGGCTTGCGACCATGTGAAATGATTGACAAACGGCCGGTGTGGGTGTAGATTTGTGCCTGATATGAACGAACAGTATGTATTGCCGACGTATGGGCGCGCTCCGCTGGATGCTGCGCGTGGTGAGGGTTCCTACCTTTATGATACGGAGGGTCGCCGTTATGTGGATTTCTGCGCCGGCATTGCCACTTGTTCGCTGGGGCATTGCCACCCCGCTGTGGTGAAAGCGCTCACCGAGCAGGCCAATACGCTGATGCATTGCTCGAATCTTTACGGTATACCCGGTCAGGCCAAGCTGGCAGAGCTGGTGGTTGAAAAGCTGATTGGCATTCCCGGCCGAGTGTTCTTCTGCAACTCCGGTGCGGAGGGCAACGAGGGTATGATCAAGACAGCTCGTCGCTTCGGGCATCGCCGCCCGGCGGCTGATGGTTCGCCCCGCTACGAGGTTATCACGTTCAATAAGAGTTTCCATGGGCGCACGCTGGGCACCCTGGCCGCCACCGGGCAGGAGAAAGTGCAGGTGGAATTCGACCCTCTGCTTACCGGGTTCAAGTATGTGGATTTCAATGACCTGGAGGCTCTGAAGCAAGCCGTTTCGCCGGTCACCTGCGGCATCATGCTCGAAGCCGTGCAAGGCGAAGGCGGCGTGAACCCTGCAACACCCGAATTCCTGCGTGGTGTGGCTCAGCTTTGCAAGCAGCACGACCTCATGCTTATGATTGACGAGGTGCAGTGCGGCGTGGGACGCTGCGGCGCCACCATGGGCTGGAAGGCTGTCTGCCCTGAGGTGGAACCGGATTTGGTTTCCTGTGCCAAGGGAATTGGCGGTGGCTTCCCCATTGGTTGTTTCTGGGTGAGCAACCGCGCTATTGATGAGGCCGGTACCCCGCTTTCTTCTATCATGGGGCCGGGTTCACACGGCTCCACCTTTGGTGGCACTCCGCTGGCCTGTGCTACTTCGCTGGCGGTGGTGAGCGAAGTGCTGGAGCAGGGGCTTGTGGAGCGAGCTGCCCGCCTGGGTGCGCAGATTAAAGCCACGGTAGAGGGATGGAATCTTCCCTGTGTGGAAACAGTGCGCGGGCTTGGCCTGCTGCGTGGCGTGGGGCTTCGACCGGCTAGTTTCGAAGTGCCTGCCGGGCAGACGCCTGCAAGTCATGTGAACAATCTGTGCCGCGAGGCCGGTCTGCTGGCATGTCCCGCCGGACCCGATACGCTGCGCGTGATACCTGCATTGAATGTGCCGGAGGAAACGCTGGCAGAAGGTCTGGAAATTCTTCGCTCTGTTCTTGTTTCTCTTAAATAACCCAGCAAGGTTCCCGTTATGCGCAAAATGCATTATATTCCGATAGTCGGTGGCTTTTTCGGGGCCATTGGAGTGATGGCGGCGGTAGCGCTGGCGCCGTATATGCCCTCGCAGGCACAACTGGCACCAGAAGAAACCGCACTGCTGGCCGAATGGTCCAAGGTGGGCGATGCCTTATCCGTTCAGCGCATGGTGGAACACGGTGCTTGCGTGGAAGCTGCCGATGCCGAGGGGACAACCGCGCTCATGACCGCTGCCGGAGAGGGGCATATGGCCGTGGTGGAGGTGCTCATGATGCACAACGCGCAGGTGAATGCCGCAAACCAGCGGGGAGACACTGCTTTACACTTTGCTGTGCGTAATAATCAGGCTGCCGTGGTCGCCTATCTGCTGGAGCATGGGGCTGCCGTCGATGCCCGCAATGAGTCCGGTGTTACGCCGCTCATGGTGGCATGCTGGTCCGGGTTTGACGAACTGGTGCAGCAATTGCTGGCTGCCGGCGCAGATGCTGATGCGGTTGATGAGGAGGGCGTGAAAGCAGCCGGGCATGTACGAGAGGTACAGGATACGGCCACGCGCGAAAAGATACTCAGGCTTCTTGGGGCGTGAGCTCGCATTCAGCCCGCTGCTGCTTCTTGTCCCGCACCGGGAGGCGCAGCAGGCAGAACAGGGCAAATGCCGGTATCTGCAGTAACAGGTAGTACCACGGTGCCGGTCCGGCGTAGTCAAGGATGCAGCCTGGCACCGGACTTTCCATGGTGAACCCGTAGTTGGTGGTGCTGAGAAGCAGGTTCACAGGATGGATGCACAGCAGGTATGCATCCATCAGCAACTGGGAGATGAGCACATCCCGCAGTCTGGCGCGCATGCCCAGCAGCAGGGGAACCGCCAGAGCTGCCGGCATCAGAATGCCATGCAGGCAGAAGAAGAAAATGTAGCGGAATGTGGGAAAATCGGCCTTCAGCGCCGGTGTGATGAGCCCTTGCAGGCATGCGGTAAGAGCACCGAAATAAAGAAGCCAGCATGCTGCTCGGTTCCGCGTCCAGAGTGCTACGACTGCCACCAGGAGCATCATGCTGCAGAAATGCAGCGGGAGATTCTGTTCCCAGCTGCCGTGGTATTGGGTCAGAAGAATGTAGGAGGAATCTGCTACGTAGATTAAGGCCACAACAACAGCCAGCATTCGGCATACCTTCTGGCGGAACTCAAGAGGTTTGCGAATGGCTCCGCCGATAATGCCGAATGTTACCAGAGCCGTGGCAATGATAGCGCCCCAGTGAGCGGCAGACCAGCGTACGAATCCTTCTGTTGCTTCCATATCGCGGAGAAGTATAATGCACCTGGGTCGAAAAGTCAATCAATAGCCGCCCGTGTCAGCCGTGTTGCCGCGCTGCCAGAGGCGTGCCAGATGTGCGCAGAGCATGAGCTGAACCTGGTGGAAGACCATGAGCGGCAACAGCAGGTTGTTATCCAGAGTGCCGAATATGGCCATCATCATGGGCGCTCCGACGGCCAGGCTTTTCTTGGAACCGCAGAAGACAATGGTGATGCGGTCTTCCCTGTTGAATCCAAGCAGTTTGCTGCTGTACCAGGTGGCGGCAAAGGTGAGAAGCAGAATGACGGTGCAGACCACTACGAGCCCGCCCAGTCGCATGGCTTCAAGTTGCTGCCAATAGCCACCGCTGGTGGCATTCGAGAACGCTGTGTATACAACCAGCCATATGGTGGTTTTATCATTCCAGCCGATGAGGGTTTTGTGCCCCAGCACCCATTTGCGCAGCAAGGGCTGGCTGAGCTGGCCGGCTATGAAGGGCAGAAGAATCTGATAGCAGATTTTCAGTACTGTATCCAGGCCCACCTGCGCACCGCTGCCATCGGTGGCAAAGAGAATGCCCACCAGAAGCGGGGTGAGGAATACGCCCAGCAGACTGGATACTGAAGCCGAGCAGACGGCGGCAGGCACATTACCCCCGGCTACGGAGGTAAAGGCAATGCTGCTCTGCACGGTGGAGGGCAGACAGGCTACATACACCAGCCCCATGAACAATGCCCCGCCCACCATGGGTTCGAACAGCGGGCGAAGCAGGGGAATGATGAGGGGAAACCAGATAAAGGTGAATGCAAAGACCATACTCTGCAAGCGCCAGTTGAGCAAGCCTTCCACCACCGATTTGCGGGAAAGTTTGACGCCGTACAGAAAGAAGAGCAGAATGATGGCAGCATTCGTGAGCCAGTCGAAGAACTCAGCCCCGGCGCCGTGGCAGGGTATGCTGATGCCCAGCAACAGGCTGGCTATGATGCCCGTGGTGAAAATATCAAAATAACCGAGTATTTTTCTGACAACACCCATGGGCTGTTCGGCAGGGGTTACTTACGCGGAGGAAATTCGTAGGATACACGACCAGTCGAGGAGTTGAACACGAGGAAGGCATCGAATTTCTTACCGCTCTTGTGGCTGGTGAAGTCTTTGATGAGCTCGGTCTTGCCCTTGGTGAGCAGCTGGGTGACAGTGACGGCGTCGATGTTGACATCGCACATGGTGTGGGGAATTACCAGCGGCTTGCGGGTTTTGCCGTAAGCCAGCCCACTGACGTGCCAGGCTTGTTCGGTTTCCACGAGTTCATATTCTCCTTTGGCTTTTACCTTGATAATGCCGTGGTTCTTACCTTTGCTCAGGTCTTCTGCAGCGGCGGAGGCTGCGGTGAATTTCTGGTCCGCCTTGTCCTTGCTGCCTTTGGTGCGCGGCTCGCGGGGCGGGAATTCAAAGCCCACGTTGCCTTTCTTTTCATCCAGCACGAGGTAGGCGTCAAATGCACGGTGGGTGCGCTGGGAGATAAAGCCGGAAATGAGCTCACTCTTGCCCTCAGCCAGCACCTGGCGCAGCACCGCCTCGCTGATGTCCATGCCCAGGATATTGCGGGACATAGTAAAGCCTTTGCGCCCGCTGCTCTGGGTGTATTCGGGAACACTCCATTGCTTGTCGTTGACTTGCAGCTCGAGCTCACCCTGGCCTGTGACCATGACTACGCCGGCACTTTGCGCGGCAGATTCTTCTGCCTTTGTTTCGGTGGTGCGGTCAGAATCGAAATAAAATTCAGCTTTCCAGGTGCTGCGGGCTGTCTGCGGGGCTACCATGCGCAACCCGGCCTTGAATGGTTTGCCGAATTTGGAGCGGAAGCCTTCCATGACCGGCAATGAACCGTTACTGATAAGTTCGCAGAGCTGGTCATCTGTGAGGGTAAGCCCGGCATGTACGCGGCGAATGCGGAATTTGCAGCTGTTGCAGGAGATGGAGTCCACCCGGCTGCTGAGCCCCTTTGTGCCGCAGGCAGGGCATGTGAGCTCCAGATCCGGGTTTTTGCCATTTTTCATATAATCGCGCACCGCTTCCACAATGTCGGTTGTGTAGGTGCGGATATCTTTCATGAAGGTGTTGCGGTCGAGGTGCCCGCTCTCCATCTGCTTGAGGCGGTACTCCCACTCGCCGGTGAGTTCCGGGCTGGAAAGTGTGCTCAGACCGATTTTGCCCAGCAGGTCGATGAGGTCCATGCCGCGGCGTGTAGCCATGAGTTCCTTGCCCTCGCGGGCAATGTATTCCTGGGTGATAAGACCTTCAATAATGGCGGCTCGCGTGGCCGGCGTTCCCAGACCTCGCTCTTTCATGGCATCTGCGAGGTCTTCGTCTTCCACCAGCTTACCTGCTGTCTCCATGGCTGTGAGCAGGGTGGCTTCTGTGTAGGCTGCGGGGGCTTTGGTCTGGTCTGTAGTGGCTTCCACCCGGGAGGCCGTAACCAGTTCGCTGGAGCCTACGGCGCAGAGCTCGTCTTTCTTGCGCTTATCCGGGCCATACAGCGCACGCCAGCCGGGGGTGAGCATAACACGGCCATGCGTGTAGAAATGGTCATTGGTGGCAGTCACCACCGTGGTGCGTTCGGTGTCTTCGTATTCTGCGTTGGGCATGAATACGCCAAGGAAGCGCTGCACCACGAGGGTGAAGATGCGGGCGGCATCGCCCGTGAGGTTTACGAACTTACCCGTGGGGATGATGGCAAAGTGGTCGCTCACCTTGGCGCTGTCGAACACACGCTTGTTGGGGCGGATGCTGCGGTTTTCCAGAATGCTGCTGGCGTAAGGGGCAAATTCAGGCATGTTTTCCGCAATGGCGCTTACGGTGCGGGTAGCCACTTTCAGGTAGTCATTCGGCAGGAATTTGGAATCGGTACGCGGGTAGGTGAGCACCTTGTGCTTTTCGTAGCATTCCTGCGCAATCTGCAGCGTGCGCCGGGCAGAGAATCCAAAGCGGTTGCTGGCCTCTTTCTGCAGCGAGGTGAGGTCGAAGAGCAGGGGGGCGGGCATGGATACCGGCTTGCGGGTTTCTTTTACCGCAGCAGGTTTACCCTGGCAGCGCGTGGCTATGCTGGCTGCCAGGTCGGCATCCCACAGTCGCTCTTTAGTCTGTTGTGGTGCCTTTTCATTCTTTTTCCACTGCGGGTCATACCAGCGGGCTTCGTAACTGCCGGCTTGCGCTGTAAAAGTAGCGCGCACTTCGTGGTAGGTCTCAGGCTGGAATGCCAGAATATCTTTCTGCCTGGCTGCCAGCAGGGCCAGCGTGGGGGTCTGCACGCGCCCGGGGGGGGTTACATTGAAGCCGCCCACGCCGCTTTGCAGGGCAGTGAGGGCGCGGGTGCTGTTCAGCCCCACCAGCCAGTCAGATTCGCTGCGGCACACGGCAGCGTCTGCCAGATTGTGCATTTCCTCGTCTGTTTTCAGGGCATTCCAGGCTTCCAGTATGGAATCATCGGTCATGCTTTGCATCCACAGGCGGCGGATGGGCTTCTTGATTTTACCGTAGCGGATGATATTGCGGAAAATGAGCTCACCCTCGCGCCCGGCATCGCATGCATTCACCAGGGTTGTGACTTCTTTGTTCCGTGCAAGTTTCAGCACTTTGCGCAGGCGGTCTGCTGATTTGTCGATGGGTTCCAGCTCCATGTTGGAGGGCATCACCGGCAGGTATTCCATCTTCCAGGGCAGACTCTTTCCATCCTCCGTCTGGGGCTTTTTCTGCTCCACCAGGTGACCCACAGCCGAGGTGATGATGAGGGCATCATTCGAAAAACTCTGGCTGGCATCGTCTTTTTTGAATTTACCCAGTTGCTTGCCCAGCACACGCGCCAGGTCGGCTGCTACGCTGGGTTTCTCGGCTATGATGAGGGTCTTGGACATGTCGGGGAAAATTGTTGGCGCCCGGGGCGCTTCGCTGGTGTATATTAGTGGCAGAAAAGTGGGGCTTTTGTCAAGTAAAATCCGCGTCACAACTAGGAAAATCGGCATGCGCCCAGAGACGGAAAAAACGTGCGAGAGGGGACAAAAACGGCTAACATGCTGACGGTATGGGGGCGAATGCTGAACCGCAGAAGTTGAAAAAGTCCCGCCTTCGTTCAGGGGAAACCGAGCCGGAGGTTGTTCTCGATTTGTTGCGGTAACAATTCCGGCTTGCCTGCGCGCGGCGCTTCCTATAGAATAGGCGCGGCATGGCAGAGTTTCGCGAGATTGCAGACCCACAGTTGGCGCTCAAAACGTATTTTGGTTTTGAGACGCTGCGTCCCGGGCAGGAGGAAGTGGTGCAGGCTGTTCTTGCAGGGCAGGATTCCATGGGAATCATGCCCACGGGCGGTGGCAAATCACTCTGTTACCAGTTGCCTGCGTTGTGCCGCCCGGGGCTTACAGTGGTGGTATCTCCGCCGATTGCGCTCATGAAGGACCAGGTGGATGCGCTGCAGGCTCGGGGCATTCCCGCTGCTGCGGTGAATTCTTCACTGGGGACTGAGGAGTACCGCCAGGTGATGCAAGCGCTGCGCGGTGGCGAGTTGAAAATTTTGTATGTGGCACCGGAACGTTTCGCGCAGGAGGGGTTCATGAGCATGCTCCGCAGCATGCAGATTGCATTGCTGGCGGTGGATGAGGCCCACTGCCTGAGCCAGTGGGGACATGATTTCCGCCCGGATTATCTGCGCCTGGGGCGGGTGCGTGAGGCGCTGGGGTATCCGCAGACCGTCGCTCTTACGGCTACGGCCACGGCTTTTGTACGGGATGATATTCTGAATACGCTGCAGCTGCGTGAGCCTGCAGTCGTCATCAGTGGGTTCGGCCGGGAGAATCTGGATTTCGGCATCATGCATTGCGAGGGACGCAAGGCTAAGTTTGAGCGTATCCGTCAGGTGATTGCGCGCTGGAAGAAGGGTATTATCTACTGCTCTACACGCAAAAACGTGATGCTGGTGTTTGATGAAATATCGGCACAGCAGGTGAATGCTGTGGCGTACCACGCGGGGATGACGGATGAGGAACGCGAATTTTCGCAGAATGCATTTGTTTCCGGGCGTGCAGATGTGGTCGTGGCAACGAATGCATTCGGCATGGGCATTGACCGTTCGGATGTGCGTTTTGTCGTGCATTTTGAGATACCCGGCAGCGTGGAAGCGTATTACCAGGAGGCCGGACGTGCCGGGCGTGATGGCGAACCCGCTGTCTGTGAGCTTTTGTTCAATCATGCCGATTTGAAGACGCAGGAGTTTTTCTTCGAGGGCAGCAACCCTTCCATCAGCGTGATTCGTTCCTTGTACAATATGCTGCGTTTTGAGTGCGACCCCACAACGCATGAGTTGCATATTACGGTGGATGCCATGGCTGAGCGCCTGGGTAAGGAGGTGAATCCCATGGCGGTAGGAACGGCTCTTTCGTGCCTGATACATGCCGGGGCGATTCAGCGTTTCGATGTGCCCGGTCAGTTGGCGAAGGGAACTCGTTTGCTTAAGCCGGAGGTTAATTTTGAATGTCTGGAAATTGATTGTGCTGCTCTGGAAGAAAAAGCCAGGCGAGATCATCTCAAGATTGAGGCTATGACCCGCTTTGCCTATTCCGTGGGCTGCCGCCAGCAGTGGATTCTGGATTATTTCGGGGAATCAAACACGGAGCCGTGTGGACATTGCGATGTTTGTGCCGCTTCGGAAAGTGACGAGCGAGCGGAGGTGTCGGGTGATGATTTGCTGGTGGTCCGCAAGGCTCTGGCAGGTGTGGCCCGTGCTTCCCGCCGTGGTGCAGATGGCGAGTGGGTGGCGGTCTATGGCCGCGGCAAGATTATGGACATGCTGCGTGGCGCCAGAAATGCGTCGATGCATCAGTATCTTACCTCTCTTTCGACGTATGGCATTCTCAAGAACCTGACAGATGCCAGGATGAAGGCTCTTTTCCGCGCTCTGCATGAGGCCGGCCTGTTGCAGAGCACTGGTGGAGATATGCCCCTTATCACTCTGACCCCGCAGGGCGAGGAAGTGATGCAGAGCCGGGCTGTGCCCCGTATGTCTCGCCGGGTGTGGGCATCTGCTGAACGAAAGGCTGCCCCTGCGCTCCGCAGCAAGGACAGAACGCGGGATATGTTGCAGAGCATGGGACTTGGCCGCATGGATAAGGAGTTGTATGAACACCTGGCCGAGTTGAGACGCGACCTCGCCGCGGATTACAATATGCCTGCATACCGCATTATGCACAATGATACGTTGCGGGCCATGGCTACGGTGAAACCCACCACCATGGAAGCCGCTGAGCGGTTGAAAGGCGTTGGCCCGTGGCTGAGGACACACGGCCTCCGGGCATTCGTGGAGCTGATTCGGGACTACGAGGAAGGATGATGCCTCCCCGGAAGCTCTCGGATTATTGATTGATGCCCAGCACGGCATCCATAGACGCGGTGCGTGAGCAACTGGCGGCATCGCGCCCCGTCTGGTCCTTGAGGAATGGGTTCGCACCCTTATTCACCAGCAGCTGTGCGATGGTCCGGTTGTTATCAATGACAGCGTGCATGAGCGGTGAGACTCCGTTGGCATCGCAGAAATCAGGATTTGCCCCCAGAATCAGCAGCGTATCCACACTCTTGACCTTGTCGTTCAGAACGGCTGCTATCAAGGGTGTGCTGCCATCGATGCTACGGTTGAAATCAAAGCCGCCTTTCTGCTGGGCGAGAATACGGAGC
Organism: uncultured Akkermansia sp.; assembly: GCA_904501915.1. GTDB lineage: Bacteria > Verrucomicrobiota > Verrucomicrobiia > Verrucomicrobiales > Akkermansiaceae > Akkermansia. The sequence goes on from CAJGCV010000025.1 coordinate 13,804, forward strand.
AGCTCGTGTCGTCCATTGGCTGCAGCGTTGATGGCTGCACGCAGAACTACCTCGGGGGCATCGGCTGATTCCGGTTGTGCCAGCAGCCCGCGCACGGCCATCTTCTTGCCGAGTATGGCCGCAAGTTCCAGAAGGGAGCGCCCTTCTTCATCGAACAGTGTGTAGGGGTTGACTCCATCCTGTTGCCACTTGTGGTTGAGTGTGTTGTATGTGGAGATTTCGTCGCGGTAATCCTTTTCCTGGCGTATGGTTACCCATGCGCAGCTGCATAAAATGAGGAAAACACAGCACCATGTAACGGACATAAGCGCCTTGCGGCTGGAGAGTGAACGCGCAAGACTGAGCAGGCCGTTGACGATAAACCCTGTTACACAGAGGGTAAGCAGGGCCACTTCTGCGGATGATGGGGTCTCGATGCCGACACTCACTTTCCAGCAGAACAGTGCAATGATGACCAGTAGCAACAGGGGATTGAGTAAGTCTTTCATGTAGGGATGGGAAGGAGGCTGTGGGAGTTAGCAGTCCTTGGGAGCCGGTTCTTCTGCAGGTTTCTCAGCAGGGGCTTCGGCAGGGGCTTCAGCAGGGGCTTCGGCAGGGGCTTCAGCAGGGGCGGGAACTTCAGGCTCAGCTGTCCTGGCCTCCGGTGTTGCGGTTTCTGCTTCCGGCTTGGTATCAGGTGTTTCAGGTGTGGTTCCGGCTGGTTTTTCCTGCGGCTTGTCCTCCTTGGTTTCCGCAGCCTTTTCTTCTGTTGCCTTGGCTTCAGAAGCTGCCGTTTTCAGCTTTTTCGGGGTTGCGGGTTCACCTGTGGCCAGACGCAGTGTCTTCTGCCTGGGTTCTGTAATGGGTTTGCTTTTCAGCTTAGGCTCAACGGGTGCTGCTTCAGTAGCCTTCGATTCAGCAGGTGCCTCCGGCTTGTCCTGAACCGGGGCTTCGGTGGGCTTGCTCTTCTTCTGCTTAGTGGTGATGAAGGTTTCGAAGAATGACATGAGCAGGGCGTATATCAGGAAGAATGCGCCGGGCACTGCGGCAATGACCCAGGGGGTGCCCAGAACCATGTTGAGCGCTTCCGGGGCGGCGGGGGCATCACTGCTGCTCCACAGGCCGACAATGTAGGAGAAGAATTCGCTCAGGGCGTACCAGAGTGCATAGCTGATAGTAGTGGTGAGGGCAACGCGCACGCATGCCGAAGCACAAATCCAGCCGGCAATGAAGACCAGTGTGGTGCAGGCCAGGGGAACCTGGTATGCCAGAAGGGCATCACAGACCTGCTTGATGACTTCGCTGTTGCTGATGGCGTGGGGCAGCGCAATGCCAGGACCAAGCAGACTGTAGGAGCCAAAGAACAGGAGCGCGATAATCGATGCGCAGAAAATCACATTCCAGACGGCTTCCAGTATTCGGGTGAAGGAGAATATGCCCAGCAGAAGGATGACAACCAGAGAAATGGTAACGGTATTGATACCGCTGAGCGCGTGGGTTAATGCTGCTGCATCGAACCAGGCAAGAAAGTCAACCAGGGAAATGGTGGAGGAAACCTGCTGATAGCCTGCCAGCAACAGCACGAGGATGATGCTGAAAATGACGCGAGAGAGAATAGCCATTACTTTCATGACCCGATTATTTTAGGCAAAAGCTTTCGTTTCGTCAAGGTTAAAGGGCTGTGCTTCTGATTATTTTATGCCCGCAAAATGAAAGCCGCCGGAAGTTGTTCCGGCGGCTCAGTTCATGTTACTCCGGCAGGCATTCGTCTGCCACCATCTGCTCAAGCGTCTGTCGGCGGCGGATGATGCTCCATTTGTCGCCGTTTACCAGCACTTCGGCGGCCAGCGGGCGGGAGTTATAGGTGGAAGACATGCTGAACCCATAGGCGCCGGCGCTCATTTCTGCCAGCACCTCGCCGGGTTGCACATCTGCGATATGGCGATTCTGCGCCTGGAAATCGGCAGATTCGCAGACAGGCCCCACAATGTCGGCCACAATGGTATCGCCGTGGTGTTCTGTGACGGGCCAGATTTCATGGTAGCCTTCGTAGAGGGCGGGGCGGATGATGTCGTTCATGCCGGCATCAATCATCTTGAAAGTTTTTGCTTCGCCTTTCTTTTCGTACAGGCAGGTAGTGAGCATGACTGCGGCGTTGCCTACCAGTCTGCGGCCGGGTTCCAGCAGTATTCTGATGCCCAGCGGCTGGAGCAGCGGAATGAGGGCGTCTGCATAGCTCTGAATTGTAATCTGTTCAGGGCGGGCAGCCCACCACTCCGGCTTGGCGGATTCCAGACAGCCATCATATACAATGCCGATGCCTCCGCCAATAGACCAGAACTCGATGTTGTACTGTTCGATGAACTTCCGGACGATGGGAAGCATTTTTTTCACAGCATCGGTAAAGGGTTTTACCTCCGTGAGCTGAGAGCCGATATGCATCTGCAGCCCTTTGATGTGCAGGTTCGGCATTTCTGCAGCCATGGTGGCGTATACTTCCTCAATGCGGGTGATATCTACGCCGAATTTGTTTTCGTTGGTGCCGGTGGTGATGTATTTGTGTGTGTGGGCATCCACATGGGGGTTCACGCGTACGGCTACCGGGGCTTTCACCCCCATTTCGCCGGCAATGCGGTTGATTTCGCGCAGCTCGTTTTCGCTTTCGCAGTTGAAACAGTAAATCTGCTGCTGCAGCGCATAGCGGATTTCTGCTTCTGTTTTGGCAACGCCGGCATAGGTGCAGAGGGTGGGGTCACCCCCGGCGTTGATGACACGCCAGAGTTCGCCGCCGGAAACAATATCAAACCCGGCACCCTGCTGGGCCATGAGGTTAAGGATAGCCTTGTTCGAGCATGCTTTCACGGCGTAGGCTATGTGAGCATTCAGCGGGGCAAATGCTTTCCGGAAGTCTGCCAGGTCTTCTGCAATGGTCTTCCTGCTGTACACAAAAACCGGGGTTCCGACGGCGGCCGCAATGTCTGCCAGATTTACCGCCTCGCAATGAAGGGAGCCATTCTTGTAGGCAAATGAATGCATAGTTATTCTTTTGTTACGTTATTAAGTTTTTTGACGTGGCGTGGCAGCTCATCTGAAATGATGGTGGCTACCCAGGAAAGGTCTCGCGAGTTTTCCAGCGCCAGCTTGATGAGCACCATGATGGGAACCGCCAGCAGCATGCCGCAGGGTCCCCACACCCAGCCCCAGAAGAGCACAGCCAGCAGCACCACAGAGGTGGCAATGCCGAACTGCTTGCCAAGGAAGATGGGTTCAATGCCGTTACCAATCATGAAGTTGATGCCGATGTAGCAGGCTGTGATGATGGCTGCATCTCCCCAACCGCCCATGAGCAGCGCCATGATGATAGGAGGAATGGCTGCCACAATCGAGCCGATGGTGGGAATGTAGTTGAGCACATAAGCCACCACGCCCCAGAGGAAAGCAAAGGGAACATCCCAGGCTGCGCAGGCCCACCATGCCAGGGAACCGGTGGTGGCGCTGGCAATGGTCTTGATGAACAGGTAGCGCTGAATGCCGTTGAGCGCTATGGTAAAATCTTCCTTGCCCTTGGAACTGCTGGGCAGCTTGTGAAGGTTTTTCTTGAAAAGCCTGGCTTCACCCAGCATGAAGGTCATGAGTACGAGCACCAGGGTGCAAGTGGTGATAAAGGAAATGGCCTGCCCGGAGATAGCCTGCACCATGCTCACCAGCTGCTGCGTGTCGAACAAATCCTGCGGAGAGCGCACCAGGGCGCGGGCCTGTTCCTCCAGCCCGAAATTGCCCAGCCACGCCATGAGCTCATTGTATTTTTCGGCCATGCGTACGGTGAATTCCCCCTGCAGGGTAGCTTTCATATCTGCTGCAAGGAAATTGATGATGCTGGCCACGCCAAAGAGGATGCCGCCATCCACCAGCACCGTAAATGCGACTGCCAGCCAGTGCGGGAAACGCAGGTATTTGCTGAGCAGTTTGGTGATGGAGTAGCTGATGATGGCCAGGAAACCTGCCATGAGAATAGGCAGCAGCACGCTGCGTGCCGCCTGTAGCCCCATAATGACGATGACAGCGGCTGCGGCTGTCAGCAGAAAGCGGGCTCCTTCTCCGAAATTGCCGCTCTTTTCTATCAGTTTGTCTTGGTCTTCTGGCATAGTTCAGGGCTCTGATATTACACGTGCGCGCGTGACAATTCAAGCGGATTGTGCCGGCATGGCAGAAAAATCAGGCGTCGGGAGCGGTGGCGGGCCAATCGTGGCGGGGGTAGCGGCCGGCCAGGTCTTTCTTCATCTGGGGGTATCCGTTGCGCCAGAAGGAGGAAAGATCACTGGTAATCTGGTAGGGGCGCTGGTTCGGAGCGAGTATTTCCACCAGGCACTTGACGCGGCCCTCTGCCACGGCAGGTGTATGGGGTACACCGAAAAGCAACTGGCATTTCAGCCCGAATGTGGGTGTGCCGTCCTCCCTGTAAAGCAGTTTGACTTCCCGCCCGTTGGGCAGTTTGATGGCTTTGGGCGCGTATTTATTCAGGCATTCTTTCTGCCAGGGAGAGAGCCATTCTCCCAGAATGGGGAGCACGGGGCGGTTCTGGATGTCCTTGTAGCTTACGGCGCCGTCGCAGAGCATGGTGATAGCCACCAGCCGGTCTTCCTCGCCGAAATCGGGTAGTTCCAGTTCGGGCATGGCGGTACGCAGACAGGTGAGGCGGTTTATCCACTGCAGCACGTGGCCATCCCATCCCTCCAGCCGCAGGTTGCCGCGCACCACTTGCTCGGCCAGCAGCGGAGCAGCCGCATCGGGAGCGGCATCACCGGTTTCTTTTTCAGAGAGCACGAGGTCACAATAAAGAATGCGGTGCATATTGAGTACACGCTTGCGTGCGGTATCGTACACCGCCACATCGTCCTCCCGGGTCGGGAGCTCTGCGAGGGTGAGACTCGTGCATTTGCCAAGCTTTGTCTCTATATTTTTGCCGCCAATCTCTGTGATTTCCGCGGCAAGGAATATCTCTGCGTTGCGCGCAACGGAATCGGAGTCAATGCTGCCGCTCTGGCGGTTGCACAGTCGCGCCGTGTGGGTGGCTGTGTTGTTCCGGGCCGCCACATGTGTAGGAAAACTCCCCAGCAGACCAGCCACAATGCCACTACGGTGGGTAGTGAAATCGGGGGTGGCGGCGCGACCGTGTGTCATCTGTCTGAAACTCTGGATAATTTCGCGGGCTGCGCGCCCCATAATGCCCAGACGGCTGCATTCCTGCGGGGCATAATTGAGACGAGCGGCTGTTTCTACGGCTCGCCACTCTGCCTGGAAGTCGGAAAAATCATCCTCCAGCCGCAGGTTTGGGTGCAACCCTGTGTTCAGGGCAACGCTTTCGCCTTGCAATAAAGCGGCAATGGCGGCCATTTCGGTGGGGCAACCATGTGTATCGCCCGCTACCAGCAGCCGCGCCAGTACCGGGGGCAGCGGGTATTGCAGCATTTTCTTGCCTGTGGGTGTGAGACCGTGCGAATCCGCAGCCCCAAGTGTTTCCAGCAGTTGCCAGGCTCGTGAGGTCTCTGCTTCTGTGGGCGCATCCGGCCATGGGAAATGGCGGATTTCCGCCAGATTCCGGCAGCCCCATGCCAGCAGATTCAGGAAGGCTTGAGAAATATCTGCCCGGTGAACTTCCGGGGCGGGGAAAGCTGTGCGGCGGCGGTGCTCCGCCTCGCTCCACAGGCGGATGCAGCGCCCCGGCCCCAGACGACCGGCGCGGCCGGCGCGTTGCTCTGCCTGTGCCTGGGAGATGGGCACCACATGCAGGGTGGAAATGCCGCGCAGCGGATCCCAGCGCGCTTCGCGGGCTGTGCCGCTGTCTACGACGGCGCGCACGCCTTCAATGGTAAGCGAGGTTTCGGCAATGTTGGTGGAGACGATGACGCGCGGATTGCTGCCGCATTCCACCGCGCGGGCCTGGGCTTCGGGGGTGAGCTGCCCATGAAGGGCAAAAACATCGCGTCCGCGCATCCACCCGGCTTGCTCCAGAATCTCTACCGTGCGGCGAATTTCGTATGCTCCGGGCAGAAAGACGAGCACGTCTCCACAGTCGGGCTTTTCGATGAGTTCCCGCACAGCGCCGGCGCATTGTTCCCACACCGGAGGCGCTTGTACGTAGCCGAACTTATTGCGCACGGGCACGGGTTGCCGGTAGGCGATTTCTACGGGATAAAGCCGGCCTTCTGCGCGCAGGATGGTAGCTTGGGGCAGGTAGCTCTGCAATTTGTCCAGCTCTAGTGTGGCAGACATGACAAAAACGCCGATTTCCGGTCTTGCGCTGCGTTGCAGCTCCAGCACACGCGCCAGACACAAATCGCCGCTCAGGCGGCGCTCGTGCACTTCATCAAAAATAACTGCCGATACCCCGTGTAACTCCGGGTCTTCCGTCAGTTTGCGCTCGAGGATACCATCTGTCACAAAAAGGATGCGGGTAGCCTCGCTGCGCTGTGAATCAAAACGCACGGTATAGCCAACTTCCTGCCCCAGGCGGCAGGGGAATTGCCTTGCTACATACCCGGCGAGCAAGCGTGCCGCCAGTCGCCGCGGTTGCACCACGATGATGGTGCCTTTCTCGCCCCATCCAGCTTCCAGCAACATGCCGGGAATACGGGTTGATTTGCCACTGCCTGTCGGTGCGCTCAGCAGCACGCAGAACCCCGGCTTGCTGATGGCCTGCAGCACTTGGTCGCGTATCTGCTCTATCGGTAACATGCGCCGCGGCTGATTCAGGGTAATGAAAAAAGAAGTAAACGGAGAGAGTGGGATTCGAACCCACGGTGACATCTCTGCCACGCTCGATTTCGAGTCGAGTGCCTTAGACCAACTCAGCCATCTCTCCAGATGTGGTTGCGGCGCTATTGTGCCTGTTCATCCCTCAAGTGTCAAGATTTATCCCATCTGCTGACACAGCCCATGCCCGTTATTTCTTTGTCATTTTCAGCACCAGCCTGGAAAAAGCGGAAAGCTCACCCGGGGTCAGCGCTTTGGCTCGTTTGTCAATTTCGCAGTGAAAATGTGCGTAGATGTTTTCAATGAGTGTCTTACCGGATTCCGTGAGGGTAAGCTGCACCGAACGCCGGTTGTTCGGATTAATGGTGCGTTGTACGCAATTTTTGCAGACCAGCGCTTCTACCAGCAGGGAGCACGCCGGCACTGTCATTTGCATGCGGCCTGCCAGGCTTTTGAGCGATACTCCCTGCGGCTGCTCTTCCTGCATCTGGTGCAATTGGGATATGACGGCCGTCTGTCTGGGAGAAATCTCTCGCGCTGATTCCGTCGGGGCGGCATGCTGAATGCTCTCCTGCCGCAGTTCATCCATGAATTCCAGAAGCCGCCTGAACAACTGGTGGGGAGTGTCCGTATTCATCCTGAGCGAATTATAGGTTGGTGTCCCGCTGCTGTCCAGATGAAATAACGCCAGCAGACCGATTTCCGCCCTATCTGCTGCTCAAAAGTATAAAAATTCGCCCATGCGTGAATCGCAAGTTCAAACGCGATACTTTTGGCAGGTAAGGATAAAAATGCCGCCCCGGTTTCCGGGGCTGCATGAAAATGACAGCGGAGCTTGTTACCTGGGGCTTAACCGCGGTTTTTGAGCTGCGGGAAGAGGATGATGTCGCGGATGGAGCTGGCACCGGTGAGGAGCATGCAGAGGCGGTCGATGCCGATGCCGATACCACCGGCGCTGGTCATACCAGCTCCAGGATTCCTCTGCCGGGGTGATGAAGTCTGCAGTATAGAACTGCAGTTCCAGCGCTTCCATCTCGCGGAAATGCTGCAGGGTAAGCCGGGGGATGATGGTGGCGGACATGGCGGAATCAGTTGGGGGAGAGGGCGTGCACGCATTTTCTGCCGCGCCGCTGTGGGGTGTTGAAGTGCAGTTGGAGCGTGCATCCCCGGTCGGCAAGGTCTCGCATCAATGCCGGTGGTACATCGAGTGATGCAAAACCGTAATCTCCTATATAATTGCTGCGCCGGATCACACTATCTGCCGTGGCCGGGATGGCAGCAAGCAGTTCATCCTTCGTGTATAGGAGAGCCTGGTGCTTTGTCCATAAATGGGGATGAAGCCCCTGCGTGTTCAGGTGGCGGCGGATGCTGCCCGGCAGGCCGCTCTGCGGTCTTCCCGTTGTGCTGGAGGCGAGCAGGTAGTAGGATTCCCCTGCGTAGCGGGACTGGTCGTTGCCGTTGGCCATGAGTGAGATACTCAGCCACACGCACGCCCTGGCCAGTGCCCGCTGCAGCTCCGGCGGCACGCTGAGGGTGAAATCTGCCACCTGGAAATCGGCCATGATGCCTACGTCTATGCGCGTGGAGCTGCAGTCCCTCAGCAGCAGACGGCGATTTTTCTCCAGAAAACGCTGCCATTCCGCAAAGGGGATGTCATCATTCTCTCCAAGGCTGCATTTGTACGAGGGTGAGATGAAGCCGCCGCGCTCCCGTTCCTCCAGCCAGTCCACCCGGCGCAGCTGGGAGCCCTCCCGCAGGGAGTCGCAGTAGAAATAGATGGATGATTCGAAGTACATTAGGGAATATGGCGGATTGCGTTTCATTATAACGCGGTGTTCCGTGCAGACAAGTTGCGATTTCGTCACAAAGGCAGAAATTGCTTGACAAATTTCTGAAATTTCAGAAAATACACGCATGCAGCTGAGCGAGACGCAGATGAAATTCATCCGCCGGTGGGGCGATATGGGCACCCGCTGGGGGATTCCACGCTCCACGGCTATGCTGCATGGGCTGCTGTATGTGGCGCAGTCACCGCTGACGGCGGAGGAGATGTGCGAGCTGTTGCAGCTGGCGCGGTCAAATGTGAGCACCAGCCTGAAGGAACTTGAGGGCTACAACCTTATCTATCGCGAGTCGCGGGCTGGTGACCGCCGCAGTTTCTACCGGGCAGAGTCCGATGTGTGGGAAATGGCCCGCCGTATTCTGGAGGAACGCCGCCGCCGCGAGACAGCCGGGGCGGTGCAGGCTGTGGAGGAATGTCTGGATGCAGCCCGGGAGGCGGGGGATGAGCACACCGCCGCTCGCATGGAGGCTATGCAGGAACTGCTGCAGACCGCTGAGAATGTGGCCACTGCTGCCCAGCGCTACAATACCTCCGTGTTCCGACGCGCTGCACTCATGGGCAGCAAGGTTCTTGCACTTATCGCCAAAATCTAAGAATTTTAAAACAAGATTTCTCAAATTACAGAAATATGAAAACAGTGGCTATAACTGGAGTATTGGGCTACAGTGGG
>CAJGCV010000026.1 GCA_904501915.1 uncultured Akkermansia sp.
CGCTGAGCATTCCGGTCATCTGCTTCTCCAATGGCGTGTTCGAGATGCTGATGGGTGGCCGTATCCTGCAGGGTGCCAGTGCCGGTCTCGTGGGTGTGGTGGTTCCCATGTACCTGGCTGAATGTCTGGATGCCAACTCCCGTGGTAAGGGTACCGGCATGTTCCAGTTCATGCTGACCGTCGGTCTCGTGTTCGCCGCCGTTATCGGTCTGGTGACCACTATGCTGGTAGGCGCAGCAGATGACCCCACCGTGACCGCCGAGAGCAAGGTGGCCGCCTGGCAGGTTATCTTCTGGTGCTCCTCCATTCCCGGTCTTATCCTCTTCTTCGGCGCATTCAAGCTGAAGGAATCCCCCCGCTGGCTGTACCGCCGCGGGCAGCGCGAGCTGGCTCTCTGCTCCCTGGCCTCTAACAACGGTGATGCCGCCGCCAAGGAGATTCTGGACGAGATGATTGCCGCCGATGCCGCTGAGGAAGCAGCCAAGGCTGATCTGGCTGAAGCCGTCAAGGGCGATTCCCTGCTGCAGCGCAAGTATGTGATTCCGTTCATCCTGGCTGTTATCGTGCTGGCCTGCACGCAGGCTACCGGCATCAACTCCGTGCTGAACTACTCCGTGAAGATTTTCCAGCAGGCCGGTCTGCAGGGCGAAGTGGCCAACATGGCTGACCTTGCCATCAAGGTGACCAACATGGTGATGACCATCGTCGCCGTGACCCTGGTTGACAAGAAGGGCCGCACCTTCCTGCTCAAGATGGGTACGCTGGGCATCATCGTGGGTCTGGCTGGCGTAGGTGCCATGTTCCTGACCGTGGAAAACGAACGTGTTGACGTGACCGCCCAGGTGGCCCAGGTGCAGGACAACGCCCTGAACATTGCTGCAGCTGACGCTGTGAAGAGCGCCATCACCCCCGAGGTGCTCGCCGCCCACCCCGAATTCATGCAGGGCGACGCCGTAGCTCCCGGCATGCAGCTTATCGTGACCTACAAGCAGGGTCTCGACAACATGCAGAACGTGGCTGAAGTTCGCGCCGACGGCGCAGCTGATGGTGCCGCCATCGCCATTGCCAAGGATATCGCACTTGCCCCCACCTTCCTGGACAAGCTCTGCTTCTGGTCCACCCCGCTGCCCGAGGGCGCTGTGAAGGAAGTAACCATCACCAAGGCCGAAATCGGCATGAAGCCCAACGCTGTGACCGGTTGGATTGTGGCTGGCTTCTTCGTGGTGTTCATCGCCTTCTACGCTGCAGGCCCCGGCGTGTGCGTATGGCTGGCTCTCTCTGAACTTATGCCGAACCGCATCCGCGCCAACGGCATGGCCATTGCACTGCTCATCAACCAGGGTGTTTCCACCACGATTGCAGGCACCTTCCTGCCCTGGGTGGGTAACTCCGGCTACTCCACGGTCTTCTTCTGGCTGGCTGGCTTCACGGTAATCTACTTCATCACCGCAGCCTTCTTCATGCCTGAAACCAAGGGTCGCACCCTCGAGGAAATCGAGCAGTACTTCAAGACGGGCAAGATGCCCGAGAAGAACTAATCACCACCGGTTCTTCCTGAAGAACATCTGAATCTTCGCCGGCTCCCCCGCACGCCATCGGGGGAGCCGCTTTGTTTTCCTCGTCCCGGGGATGAGCACCACATCCGGCAAATGGGGATTTACAGTGGCGGTCCCATACCTTATCGCAGCGAGGCCCTCAGTCCCTCTTGCTCATAACGGCAGAACTGAAGCCCTGTGTTCTGAGGCCGAATTCCCAATAAAAACAGCCGCGCAGGGGACCTGCGCGGCGAAAAAAGCACGTATCTGTTTCCGGTGGGTTACTTGGACAGGGTCACCTTCTTGCGCGGGCGTCCGCCGCGGCTCTCAGGCTTCGGGAACATAATCTCGCGGGTAAGCACTTCATCAGGCAGCGGGACTGCCAGCACACCATTCTGACGCTCGCGAAGCTGGCGAGAGAACAGACGGACAGCGGTAAGAAGAACAGTATTGCGGCTGCGCTTATAATGGGCAGCGGTCTTATCAACCATGCTCAGCAATTCCTCCGGGCAACGAAAAGTAACAATTCTGGTACTCATAATCTATATTTGTTGGTAAGTTAAGAATGGTGGTGACCACAGCTGCATTCGCCATGGTCGTGGTTGCAATCGCAGTCAGGATTACCGCAGCAGCATTCATGCCCCGCTTCCGGGTCATAGTCTGCGTCCTCAATCTCCGGGGGCAGAGGTGCATCATCATCCGGGTGATACGGCGGCTCCAATTTTGCAGCCAGGCTGGGAGTGGCGGCCACTTCTGCCGCAAAGCGGCCGTGCTTGTTGCGCGTGCGCAGATTTGCGCCGGCAGCCAGCAACTGGTCCACAATACCCTCGTACCCGTAATAGGCAGCCAGATGCAAGGGTGGCTGGCCATAGGCATTGCAGGCGTTCACATCCGCACCGGCAGCCAGCAGCAGCGCGATGAGACCGCAATCCGGCTCCACGCCTACGGACGCGAGGTCTGGAGCCAGGTCTACTTCATCCTGCAGCAGCAGTGTCGCCGCGCGAGCCAGAGTTTCGGAATCTTCTCCGTTCATGAGAGCCTCCAGGAACTCCTGCACAGGTTCATCAAAATCATCCGGGTCGAGATCTGCGGCCATTTCCCGCAAATCCTCAGGCATAACGCGAGGCTTTTCCTCCTCTTCCAGCGTAATGCTGTTCCACTGCAAATCACTCATGCCATAACTATACCTCATTCCACACCAAGTTTCCAGCATAATATAGATTGTGTACACGATATTGTTATACGGGGATTTATAATAAGTCTGCGCACCTCGACAAATCCCCGTTAGCAGGCAGGATTAGCATCGTCCCGAAAAATCCCGACTTGACCCCAGCAGGCAAAATGCCTACAATACCAGAAAGAAAGACTCTGTTTTACCATGCATCATGTACTGAAACTTACCTGCATGCTTCTGGGGCTCATGAGCTGTCTGCCCGCGCCTGCCCAAGCCGACGTTCCGGCGCGGAAATCCATTCCAGCCTTGATTGAATCCGGGCGCCGAGGTTCGGGAATAGTCATTAACACACCTAAATACGACCAGAAAGCCAAGGTCTTTTTCCTGTGCTACCTGGGATACAATGTACACCAGAAGGATAAGCTTGAAGAGGCTACCCGTCCGTTCCTGCCGGTGTGCAAACAGTTGCAGAGCAGCGGAGCTGAGCTGGTTGCGTATCTCGATTTCCCGCCGGAACAAAACAGCGATAAGAAAAACAAATCCAGGCGGAATACCTCACGCGAATTCCGCTCCTTGGCATTCAAAAAACCCATTGTCAACCTGTACCACGCCGAAGCCCGCAACACACTTTTCAAAAAAGATGCCCGCGGCATGGAATACAGCTACGGCACCTGCGAACTGCGCGCAGTGGATACCCACGGAACCCCGCTGGCCTATTTCAACCTGGACAATGGCACTATCGTCATGCGCGATGCCCAGACTGGTGAAAAGATAAACATCGGCAAGGAACATTACAGCAACAATAAATGGTTAAGCGCTGCCATACTCGCAACCTATAAAGACCTCGTGGCTCAAACATCCCCTGAGCAAGCTGTTCAAGACGAACCCGGACAAAAAAAGAAAGCCGAAAAAAAACGCAAGAGAAAAGCCAGGCAGAAAGAGTCCTGAGGCCGGGCTATTTTATACTTTACTTCACGCCCGAAACGTGTAGCATGTTTGTATGGCAAAGCTCTCTGTAAAACGCCAGGTTCGCAAGACCACCCCCAGCACCACAGGCAAGAAGCCCGCCCGCCCCAGTGGCGGAAGCAGCGGGTGGGTTGTAACACTCCTGCTCATTGCGCTGGGCGGTGGCGGCTATTTTGGTTATGATTACTGGCAGCAGCAGAAAGAAGCTGAACGCCAGGCCGCAGAGGCCGCCCGCCTGGCTCGCCTGGCGGAAGAAAAACGCAAGGCTGAAGAGCTCGCGCGTCTGGCTGCCGAAAAGGCAGAACGCGAACGTCTGGCGGAAGAAGAACGTCTCCGCAGAGAAGCAGAAGAAGCAGAACGCCGCCGCCGCGAGGCAGAAGAAGCCGAGCGCCTGCGCAAGCTCAAGGAATCCCAGCAGGGCGATACACCAGAACCGGAACCCGAACCGGATGAAACGGAAACAGAACCGGAACCCGGGCCTTCTGCATACGATGATGCTCCCTCACTGCACGGTGCAGATGCCACGAATCTGAGCGGCAAGAAAGCATTTAACCAGATGATAGACCAGTTGCTGGAGAAACGCGACTTCGGCGCATTCGAGCGCTCCATGTCCACTAAAATCAAGGAAGCGCTTGTGGAATACACCTCCGGTGACCGCCTGAACTACAGCAAGTATAAGAACAATCAGAATCTGGTGCACACGGTAGAGCTCTGCCTGATGATTCGCATGGCTGGCGGTAAAGCCGTGACCGAGCTGGCAAACCAGCAGGGAAACGGCACAGACACCCGCGGTGTGGATTTCCTGCGCTGGGCACTGCAGGATAAGAGCCGCCCGCTGCACCACTTCATGCAGAACTTCGCCTACCAGGAAGGACGCCCGGAAAACATGGAGCACTCGCTCAACCTCTTCTACACCATATGGGCTGCTACAGAGGCAAAGGAACGAGTCAAATACCTCAACCTCAACATTGCGGGCGCACTCATGAACCCGGGAATCTGCAGCGCCAGGGGTAACTACCGCGACAGCTCTGCCGCCATTCTGAGCGTACCGGAGGTCTGTGCCTACCTCCGCAAGATGGACAGCCGCCGCAAGCTGGTGACCGATATCAAGAAACTGGGGGTTTCCCAGCTCATCCATGTGGTAAACGTGCGACTCCCGCAGTCCGAGTTCGACTGGGCAGCCGAAAACACGAACTACAAGCAATCCAACTGGAGCGCTGCGTACAACTCTATTACTTATCTGATGGAGCGCGCAGCCAATGGCAAAGACCCATACAAGAAATACTCGTTCGAAGAAATCCGCAAGGAGGGTGGCATCTGCATGGACCAGGGGTATTTTTCCTGCAACACAGGCAAGTGCCGCGGCGTGCCAGCCGTTTACGTAGTGGGCGACGGAGACCGCGGACCGCACGCCTGGATGGTATACCTGACCGATAATGTCACCTGGGTTCAGACCAATTCCTATGGTTATAACAGCGGTCATTTCTCCAACCCGTGCTCAGGCCGCCAGCAGCATGAATCCGTACTACTGACCCGCACGGCCAAAACAACAGATGCCAAGCTGGAACCGGCAGCAGATTCCATGGTGCTGGCAGATTATCTGGTGCGCATCGGCTGCACGGCAGAAGCGCACGGCGCGGCAAAATTCGCCACAACCCAGTTCCCCAATGAAACCGCCACCTGGATGCACTATATCCATGTGCTCACACACGATGAGGAAAAGATACCCGACGTGAAAGTATGGCGCAAGATTCATTCGGATTTATCGCGTCTGAGCAAAAAGAATTACGAATTGATGGAACTGGCCGCCGATGTGCAGGAAAAGTACATACTTTCCGGCCAGAACTCAGCCATGAAACAGGCAGTAATGCGCCGCACCATGAACCAGTTCAACCGCCGCGGGGGTGATGAACGCGCAGACCTGGTGCTCAGCGCCATTGACCGCCAGGCAGAGGTTATGCTGGAGTCCGATAATCTGAACGGCGTGATGGGGCTTTACCGCAAGCAGTTCAAGAAATATACCGACCGTGGTGATATTTTTGCCCAGTTACTGCGCCAGTGCATGGGGCATCTTGAGGCCAAAGACGCCCCGGCACGCATCTGGAACAACCTGGCGAAGGAAGTTGACCGGCTCTATGACCGTAAAATCAAGAGCGACGGCGGTGATTTCTTCAAACTGAAGAAAGAGGTCGAAATTCACAAGATGATTGCCGATGTGTGGGAAAAAGCCGGCAACACCAAGAAGGCTGAACGCATCCGCGAAGAAGAGGAAGAACGCCTGAGCAAATCCAAAGAACAATACAAGGGTGATGATTAATACCCCGGCCGTTGATTAAGCTACTGATAAAAAAACCCCGGTTGCTTCCTGCAACCGGGGCTTTTTCTGTCAACTGACAAGAGGCATCAATACTTGTAGTCCACGTAGAACTGGAACTGGGGATCATCATCCGCGCAGTTTTCATTCTTGAAGGGAATGGCATAGTCTACAGCCAGCGGGCCCATGGGCAGCTGAATGCGCAGACCCACACCGTAGTTGGCAGCCAGCTCATTCGGGATGAAGTCGAAGCTGTCCTCATGCACAAAGCCTACGTCCACGAACATAGCGAAGCGCACAGATTCCACCACGGGGAATGTTACCTCAAACTGCGCAAAGGCAGAGGAGTTACCACCCATGGTTTCATCACCGGCAAGAGCCTTATCAACCATACCTACGTCGCGGTAACGGAAGCCTCGCAGGTTGGCAGGCCCACCAAGGTAGCAGCGTTCGAAAATCGGCACATAATCACCGGAGACAGTATCCACCGTTTCCATGCCGAAGTTCACACTCCAGATGGAATCCCAGAAGGAATTGTAATAGTACGAACCAGACATACCCACCGTGTAGGTTTCTTCCGTGCTGCCGGGGCCGCTGTAACCCAGGTGCACTTCCCAGTTACCACCCTTGCGGGGGGTCACCATGGCATCACGGGAGTCGTACTCATAGCTGACGCGGAAATGGCTGCGGGTGTAATCACCCTCCTGCGCGGCGAAGAAGAGCGGAGCTCCGGCCTCGGGGTCAATGCTGTACTGCTCCAGGCGGTACTCAAACTTCACGGAAGTAAGATCGCTGAGTGACTTGCGCAGAGAAACAGCCCAGCCGAGGTTCTGCTGCTCGTAATAATCGCTCAGATAGGAAGAGCTCGAGTAGAACAGTTCGTTACCCAAGGCAAGCTTGCGGTCGAGGAACCAGGGTTCCAGCAGGTAGACGGAAGCGCTGGAATACTCGGTACCCAGCTTGCCGCTCAGCGTCAGGCGCTGACCGCCACCCACAAAGGTGCCGCCGTTCACGAAGCCGCGGATATCGAAGTTGGACTGCGTGACAGTGGTGTAGAGGTACACGTTCTCCACGGTGGAGAAGGCCACACCCAGAGTCAGGCTACCGGTCATCTTCTCATGAACATTGATGTTCACATCGCGATACCCACTGGTGGTGGAAAGCCCCTGGGAAACCTCTACCTGGTCGAAATAGTTCAGGTTCTCAAGACGCTTCTTGGCGGTTTCGAGGTCCACGGAGTTGAGGTTTTCACCCGGCTTAAGGGGAAGTTCGCGCAGGATGACATGCTGGCGGGTCTTGGTGTTGCCGCGCACGTTGATGCGGCCCACCTTGTAGCGGTCTCCCTCTGTCACATCATAACGGATATCAACCAGGTGTGTACCATCAGCCGCTACGCCCACTTCGTTGATGTCCGGGCGGACATTGGCATCGGCATAGCCCTTGGCACCGTAGTAACGGCGGATCATCGTCACGTCGTCAGACACCTTCTGCAGGGAGTAGATATCGCCGTCGAGCATGCTCAGGCCCGGCTCCAGTTCCTGCTGGGTATATACTTTCAACGGACCGAAGCTCACTTTGCGCACCTGGTAGCGGGGGCCTTCGTCGATGGTCACTTTCAGGTGAAGCTTCTTGCGGCCGGTTTCGTTGGTGCTGGCGGTGTACTCCACGTTGGCGAGCTTGGCACGCAGGTAACCATAGTTACGGTAATGCTTCACCACGGCTTCGAGGTCATCTTCCACCTGTTCGCGGTCTACGCGTCCGGACTTGGTGAACCATGTGAACAAGCCACGTTCCTTCGTCTTCATCAGCTGGCGCAGCTGCTCATCATCAAAGGCGTTATTACCTTCGAAATCGATGCTGTTCATGCTGATTTCGCGACCTTCGTTAATCTCGAACACCACGTCCTTGTATGCGCCGCTCTCGGTAGCCACGGCTTTCCAGTTCACCTGCGTATCAGGATAACCGGCTTCCTGGTAGGCTTTGATGATGTTGGCACGGGCGGCAGCAAGTGTGGCATCGCTCAGCACCGTACCCGGCTGAAGCTTGGCAGTCTCACGCAGGTCGTCATCGTCAAATTCCTGATTACCGGTGAAACCAACGCCTGCCATCACACTGCTGGCACGCACATTGAAGATTACCTTGACGGCCTTGCCCGCAGGCTGCACAGAAACAGTTGCATCCGGGTCCACCAGGCTGCGCTCAATCAGGCGCTCCAGGTCTGCATTCACGCGTGTGGAGGAGTATTCACCACCTGCGCGGGTCTGCACCACGTCAAGCAGTCGGCTGTCCGGCAGCACTTTCTTGCCCGTGTAACGGAACTCCACCCCGGAAATACGCTTGCCATCATACGAGGCATCATTCTGGAACAGACCGGTAGCCGGACCAAGTTCACGCACCACGTCAGACTCTTCCAGAAGCTTGGTGTCAGATGCAGCTGAAACAAGTTTGGTTTCGACAGGTTTTGCAGCAGCTGCGGCCTTTTGTCTGGCCTCTGCCTGCTTGCGGGCAATCGCTTCATCAAACGCGTTACCCTGCGGTTTTGCGACAGGAGCCGGCTCCTCTTTTGCAGCTTGCTGGTCCATCATCATAGCATCCAGGAAGGGGTCTCCCGTGGATTCCTGACCAAAAGCCGGCACTGTCAACGTCAGTGCCAGCGCAGTAAGCACAGCACTCCAATGCGTAGTAGGCTTGTTCATGCGGAAATCCTATACCTATTAGCATATTTCGTCAAGAATTTATTAGAGCATCACGCATAATATAAGCGCGCGTACGATGCTTTTTGAAATCCGCAGACCAAATTTGGCTTGCCTTTCACCCAAAATGCGGTATGCTAGTGGCAGCGGGGCGGCGCTACACCCCCGCACGCACTGTTATGGCCAGCGACAATCTTCAGGAACTTGAGACAAATTTCATGTGTGACCCGGATGCAGACGGTGGATTCGTCTACACCACGGTCGAAGCCGCAATCAACTGGATGCACAAGTACTCCATGTGGCCCATGCCGATGGGCACCTCCTGCTGCGCCATTGAATACATGGCAGCATCCTGCTCCCGATACGATATTTCCCGCTTTGGTGCAGAAGTAAACCGCTATGCACCGCGCCAGGCAGACTTCATGTTCATCTGCGGCACCATCACCTACAAGATGGCAGCCCTGGTACGCCGCATCTGGGACCAGATGCCCGCCCCTAAGTGGTGCATTGCCTGCGGTGCCTGCGCCTGCACGGGTGGCATGTTCCGCAGCTATTCCGTGCTGCAGGGTGTAGACAAGATTGTGCCGGTGGATGTGTACATCTCCGGGTGTCCTCCCCGCCCCGAGGCTCTTCTGCAAGGTCTTATCACCCTGCAGGATAAGATTATGGCTACAGACCATCCGCTCAAGGACTTCTTCAAGGAACACGACCTGCGCCAGGCCCAGAACGCCCACACCATTCCCGCCGGTATCATCACGCAGGAATAACATTCTCCCCGCATCAGTAAGACCATGTCCGCTAACAACCTTTCCGACCTTCAGAAAGCAGCCGCAGAAAAAATCTGCGCCCGTTTTCCCCAGATTTCCAGCAAGGAGTTCCGTGGCGATATAACCCTGACCATCGCCCCTGAGATTCTGGAGCAGGCCATGACCTACGCCAGGAACGCCTGTGGTTTCGACATGCTGGTATGCGTATCTTCCGTTGACCACCTGGGCGAAGAACCCCGCTTTGAAGTCAACTACACCATCACCCAGGCAGAAACCGGGGCAAACCTTCTGGTGCGCACGCCGGTGAGC
Organism: uncultured Akkermansia sp.; assembly: GCA_904501915.1. Classification (GTDB taxonomy): domain Bacteria; phylum Verrucomicrobiota; class Verrucomicrobiia; order Verrucomicrobiales; family Akkermansiaceae; genus Akkermansia. Next base: position 9,759 of record CAJGCV010000026.1, read on the forward strand.
GAAGCCGACAACGCCGTACCCAGCATGGTTCCGGTGTGGCGCTCCGCCAACTGGCTGGAACGCGAGCAGTATGACCTGATGGGCATCGAGTTCACCGGGCATCCGGATTTGCGCCGCATCATGATGTGGGAGGGTTACCCCTACCACCCGCTGCGCAAGGATTTCCCGGTAGCCGGTAAGGATTTTGAACAGGCCGGTGTGGCCTTTACCCAGAAAGCCCCCACGGGCGGTGCGCCGTTCACCACGACGCCGGGTGTCAAGACCGCCGGCGAACGCGAGCCGCGCTCCCGCGGCTGATAGCGCCTGGTCCATGCGTTCAGTCTCCCGCATTTTACTGAGTCTGGCTGCAGTTCTGCCCCTGCTGGTGGCAAGCTGCAGCCATTCTGACCCACGCACTCAGGCGCTCATTGACCTGCGGACAGCCGTAAAAACCGAACTGGCGACCCTCACTCCGGGAGACTGGGTCATCATCGGCACTTCCCCCACCATCGAAAGCGCCGCCAAGGTCGGCAACATCCGTTACCTGAGCGCTGCGGCCACCAATGTGAGCACCCTGCGTGAAACCCTCGACCTTATGGAGCAGGATGAAAAACTCAGCCCCCGGCTGTGGGTATGCCGGGAACTGGAGCAAGACTCCGGATTCACCCGCACACCAGGAACCGCAAGGCTGCGCACCCACCTCAGAGAACTACTCATAGGGCGCACGCACTTCTCGGTGGATGAACGCGTCATCGCCATGCAGATTAAGATGCTCGAGCCACAGCGCAGGCTGCTTTTCATCCACACCGAAACCAACCTGCCCCACAGCTGCATAGGCATCGAGCTTGACTACGCAGGCCAGAACAAACCGATTATTCCCAGCCACAGCACACACCCTCAATACCAGCATGCCGACCTTAAGCCCTGACCAAGACCCCATCGCACGCGCCCAGGCCTGGGTGGGTGATGCCGTGCTCGCGCTCTACGTGCGGGAATGGATTCTCTCATTCAAAGGAGAGATTGACGGCGCACTCTTCATCGAGTTCACCAGCAACAACTTCCTGCGCCTCACCGGCAACGCCACCGGCGTAGAGGCCCAGATTGGACGCATCTATAAAGCCGATGGCCTGGCCGCCGCCAATGCCTGGATTGAAGAAAACCTGCGCCCGCGCATGGAACAACGCCTGCACAAACTGCGCTCTGTCCACCCCCACCACAGGAAATAACACGCCATGAAACTCGTCAGCTGGAATGTAAACGGCATCCGCGCAACCCTGGGCAAAGGACTCGCCGAGCAGATGGACACCCTGCAGCCGGATATCCTCTGCCTGCAGGAAGTAAAAGCCCGCCCGGAGCAGGTAAGCGACCTATGGCTGGCATCCTGGCCATACAGCCTGTGGAACCCCGCCCAGAAACCCGGCTATTCCGGTGTGCTCATTCTTTCCCGCATCGCGCCACTCTCCACCACCCTGGGCATCGGCTGCCCGGAGCACGACACCGAGGGGCGCGTAGCAACCATGGAATTTGAGGATTTCTACCTGGTGAACTGCTACACCCCGAATTCCCAGAACGAGCTGGCCCGCCTGCCCTACCGCCAGGAATGGGATGCCGCTTTCCGAGCCTACGTAGCGGGCCTTGCAGAGAAAAAGCCCGTCATCTTCTGCGGCGATTTAAACGTAGCACACGAGGAAATCGACCTGGCGCGCCCCGCCGCCAATCATTTTTCCGCCGGTTTCTCCGATGAAGAGCGCGCCGGCTTCACAGAGCTGCTGCAGGCCGGCTTTGCAGATACGTTCCGCAGCCTGCACCCGGACGCACGCGATGCGTACTCGTGGTGGAGCTTCCGCGGTGGCGCCCGCGCGAGGAACGTAGGCTGGCGCATTGATTACTTCTGCGTATCACAAAACCTGCTGCCGCGCGTGCAGAGCGCGGAAATCCACGCCGGCATCACCGGCTCAGACCACTGTCCCGTTTCTATCACCCTGAACTGATACTGAATTATGAAACCCCTTACCAAACTGGGAGAAAAGACATTGGATGACGGCTCCATCTGGGAGCTCTGGGAGCGCGACGGCGTGCTCACCCTGCAGCTGGATGGCATGCCCTGTGCCAACTCCTTCACCTACGGGAGTGAGGAAGCCATGGCAGAACTCGCCACCTCCCCCATCACCCGCGCCGGGCAGCCCTGCATCATGATTGCCGGGCTGGGGCTGGGTTACGGCCTGTCCAAGGCCATGGAATGCCTTCCCAAGGAAAAAGCACGCTTCATCGTGGCCGAACCCATTCCGGAAATCGTGAAATGGAATCGCGAATTCGGCGAGAACAAAGCCCTTTTCGAAGACAAGCGTGTGAGCACCGAACCCGCCAGTGCCGCCGAGCTCTGCCGCAAGCGCACCGGTTCGCTGCACGCCATCCTCCTGCGCAGCGCCCACACCCGCTGCGAAATGACACTGGGCGATGCCCAGGCCTACTTCAACGCCCTGAAAGGCGGGAGTCTGCTTGCCATCAACCTGGCCAAGGCAGACAAGCGCCTGGAAGCCACCCTGCGCCGCGCCGGGTTCGAGGTAAGCACCACGCTGGTGCCGGCCTCCGCCAAGGGCAAACAGCTGCGCATGCACACACTGGTGCTGGCACGCCGCGGACGCTTTGTACCTTTTGCAGAACGCTAAGACCACCGGCCGGCCATGAATCTGCCCTTTTTCACGCCCCGCATTCCCACGCTTGAAGAAATTGAGGAACAACGCCTCAATCGCTCTCGCGGCATACGCGGCATGATTAAGGTGACAGGCATCATCTTCCTGATGCTGGTAGCCTTCCTGGCATCCATGCTGCTGCTCACCCCGCTGCTGGAGCTCCACACCCTCGAGCAGGAACGTGAACACGCGCAGCACCAGCTCCAGCGCGCCAGGCAGGCAGAAACAGAAGCCTACAAACGCTTCCTCTGGATGTCTGACCCGGAGTACTTCGAACAAATGGCACGCGACCGCGCCAACCTCGCCAAAACCGGAGAGCATGTTGTGCGCCGCCCCACGGCTGAAGAACAGCGAAAAATGCAGGAAGAAGCCCGCAAGCAGCGCCCCGCCCGCCGCCCGCAACGAGATTAACCAACAGCACCCCCACACACCATGACCACCTACCAGGCCCCCGCAAAAGTGAACCTCTCCCTCCGCGTGCAGAACAAGGTACGCGAGGACGGTTACCATAACGTGGATATCCTCATGGCGCCGCTTGATTTGTACGACACGCTGGATTTTCACAACTCCCGCACCACCACCCTGCTCTGCGACACCCTCGGCGTGCCCACAGATGAAAGCAACCTCGTGTTCAAGGCCATACGCGAGTTCGAAAAAGCATATGGCCGCAAGGCCAAGCAGCGCATCACCCTTACCAAAAACGTGCCCCACGGCGCAGGTCTCGGCGGGGGCAGCAGTGATGCCGCCACCACCCTTCTGGCCGTCAACGAAATTCTGGGCACCAATTACGACCTGGCAGAACTCAGCGCCATGGCCGCCAATCTGGGCAGTGATGTTCCCTACTTCCTGACCCCCACCATCTGCCGCTGCCAGGGGCGCGGCGAAATCGTCACCCCTGTGCCGGAGCTGGCCGGGTGGAGCAGCCCCATTGTCCTCCTCAAACCCGCCTTTGGCGTGAGCACCCCCAGCGCCTACAAGGCCCTCACCTGCAGCCGCAGGCTCAAAGGAATTTCCTATGGCCCGCAGAAGGTCGACGGCATCACCCTGGTGAATGACCTGGAGCGTCCGGTATTTGCCAAGTTCCCCGTGCTGGCGCGCATGAAACACTGGCTGCTGGAGCAACCCGGCACCCGCGCCGCCCTCATGAGCGGCAGTGGCTCCACCATGTTTGCCCTCACCGAAACCCCGGAGCAGGCGCAGCAGATTGCCACCCGCGCCCTGCAGGAGATTGACCCAACCCTCTTCACCTACTGCGGCACCGTCAACCCCCAGCCCTGCAGCGCAGAATGAGCTACCCTGCCACCGCCGCAGACCCGGTGAACCACCGTCTCCTCTGCGTGGCAGAAGACGCCGTGCAGGGCTTCCACCGCTACCCTTTCCGTACCATTGCCACCCGCTGCGGGCTTGATGAAGCCGAAGTCGTCGGCCGTCTGCAGGCCATGCTGGCCGCCGGCACCATACGCCGCGTGCGCCAGACACTCCTTTCCACCAGCCTGGCAGAAGGTGCGCTCATCGCCTGGCAGGTGCCGGAGGAAAAGCTCGAAAGCGCCTATGCCTGGCTCTGCGCCAACGATCCCTTCACCGGCCACGTGGTCATCCGTGAATGCAGCAACGCCGCTGCCCCCGGCGCCAGTTACCGCCTCTGGACCACCCTGAAAGTACCCACCGGCTACGGAAGCGTCGCCGAACACAACCAGTTACTCATGCAGCACATAGGCGCTACAGACTGGGTAGCCCTGCCCGTGGTGGGCATGTTTGCCCTGGGCGTGGGACACGCCCGCCGCGCCGGGCTCAAACCGGGCGACAAGCTGCCCACCCTGCCGGTTATGCAGCGTCCCTCCACCCCGCAGCTCAGCGAGCAGGAATGGGCCGTGCTGCTCAGCCTCAAAGAAAGCCTTACCCCCACCGAATTCACCCCCTGCCCCTGGGAGCAACGCGCTGCTGCCCTTGGCATGAGCACTGAGGATTACTGCCGCATTGCCGAAGCGCTCGATTCCAGAAAAGTCATCGGCCGTTTTGCCACCTTTCTGGACCACCAGCGCCAGAGCGCCAACCGCAGCACCGGCACAGGTGCCGCCGGTCTCTTCCACTGGGCCGTACCCGCCGGCATGGAGGAACGCGCCGGCGCCGAATGCGGCCGCCACACCTGCATGACCCACTGCTACTGGCGCAGCGGTGGCGAAAAATTCGGCGGCGCCCAGATTATGGGCGTGGTTCACGCCCCCACCCGCGAGGACGTCCTCGCCCACAAAGCCACCATCGACTCCCACCTCGCCGCCTGCGGCATCCCCCTGCTCCACACCGCCGTATTCTGGAGCCTCCGCGCCGAAATCCGCCCCAGCGAAATTTCTCCGCTCCAATACCGCAACTGGCTGCAAATCATGAACAATCACCTTTAAGCAGCCCCCGGCGACCCATGTGTGTCCCAAAGACGGGGAAGCGACGAAATGCTTTGAAACCACCTGAGCCACTTCCGCAGTTTTGCAGAGCTGCAGCTGGAAATAGGCCACCGCGATGCCACGCTGCTACGCACACGCTATGTGGACCAGCGCGGCGTACAGGCGGCAGCTCAGTTCTGGAATGCGGCATAAGAAATATTGGCGTATAAATTTCTCGCAGTATTTCCACGAATGAGCACGCGCCATGACCGAGCAGCAGTAAATCAGCACCCTATTTTCCGGCGTAACCTTGGGTTTTCGTAACACTACCCCTGAATTTAACCTTGGGTTTTCGTAACGCTACCCCTGAATTTAACCTTGGTTTTTTGCAAATTAGCATTGACAGTAAACAAAAAAAGAAACATAATCTCTTTTCAGAAGAGAAGAGCCATGAACAGACACGCATTGGAGAAGCTTAAAAGCTGGAAAAATCACCCATTCCGGAAGCCCCTGCTGCTGATGGGCGCACGCCAGGTAGGCAAAACCTGGCTCATGCAGGAATTCGGGCGCAAGCATTTCAAAAGCGTAGCTTACATACGATTCGACAACAGTGAACGAGCCCGCCGTTCCTTCAGCACAGATTTCGATATTCCCAGACTTCTGGAAACTATTTCCATTGAAGGAAAATGCACTGTTGAACCCCAGAACACCCTCATCATTCTGGATGAAATTCAGGAATGCCCCGCTGCGCTCACATCACTGAAATACTTCTGCGAGGAAGCCAGAGAATACGCCATTATTGCCGCAGGGTCACTTCTGGGCGTGGCCGACCACGTGGGCACCGGCTTTCCGGTCGGTAAAGTCGACAGGCTTAACCTCTACCCCATGAGTTACTGCGAGTTTCTGGAAGCCACCGGCGAAGAACGCCTTGCAACCCTCTTACAAAAGCGGGACTGGAGCATGATCGCTCACTTTGAAGACCTCTACATCCGGCATCTGCGCACCTACCTGTATGTAGGCGGCATGCCGGGTGTGGTTCAGATATACGCCTCACTGCGCAACTATGAAGAAGTGCGCCAGGCGCAGCTCAACCTGCTACGCGACTATCGCGAGGACTTCAGCAAACACGCTCCCAGCGAATCCCAGCCCAAAATGAACATGGTCTTGGACTCTATACCTGAACAGCTTGCAAAGGAAAACAAGCGATTTGTCTACAACGAGGTCTACGCCGGAGCCCGTCGTAAACCCCTGGAAATCCCTTTGCGCTGGTTGCAGGACGCCGGTCTGATTCACCCTGTGCCACGCATCAAGAAACCAGCCCTTCCCATGTCCACCTATTGGGAATCCGGCATCAGCAAAGTCTATTTCCTGGATGTGGGTCTTTTATCTGCCGCCAGCGGACTGGAAGCCGGTACCCTTCTGGATGACAACGAAATCTTCGGTGAATTCAAGGGTGCCCTCGCAGAACAATTCGTACAGCAGGAATTACGCACCACCTGTGAGCTTTCGCCCTGCTATTGGGCCAGCGAGAAAAAAACGCCAAAGCAGAGATTGATTTCCTCTGCACGCTCAAAGGAAACATCATCCCCATTGAGGTCAAAAGCGGAAAAAGCATACGTGCCCGCAGCCTACTGGTCTACTGCCAGCGCTTCCAGCCGCGCCACGCCATCCGCACATCCTTGCACCCCTACTCAGAAAGCCTTATCCCCTTCAAGTCGCCGCTGCATCCGCACACTGACTGCACGCTCACGGAATTACCCCTGTACGCCATCTCTCAGCTACCTGCCATCCTGACTACCCCATAACCCGCCCCTGGCGGAGCTAAGGCGCCCTTGGCAACTCTGAAATTCAACAGAATAAAAATTGCAAATGTGCCGGAATGGTCGTTATAGCAAACTAAAAACCAGCGCCGGGCAGAAACAAGTTCTACCCGGCGCGGAAAAACAAGGGAATGGCGCTTAAATCTGAGCCAGAGCCTGCTTGAGGTCATCGATGATATCCTCGGCATCCTCGATACCCACGGAGAAGCGGATGAGGTCGGGCTTCACGCCGGCTTCCTCCAGCTGCTTGTCTGTAAGCTGGCGGTGGGTGTGGCTGGCGGGATGCAGCACGCAGGTGCGGGCATCTGCCACGTGGGTGACGATAGAGCAAAGCTTCAGGCTGTCAATGAACTTGATAGCACGCTCACGCCCGCCCTTGATACCGAAGGTAACCACACCGCATGTGCGGCCGCCGTCGAACTGCTTCTGGGCAAGCTCGTAGTACTTGTTATCGGGCAGACCGGCATAGTTAATCCATGCCACATCCTCCTGGGTGGAGAGGAACTCGGCCACCTTCTGCGCATTTTCGCAATGGCGCGGCACACGCAGGTGCAGGGTTTCCAGCCCCAGATTGAGCAGGAAGGCATTGAAGGGCGAGGGAATGGAGCCCAGGTCGCGCATGAGGGTCACGGTGCACTTGGTAATGTATGCGCCGGCGCCGAAGGCTTCCGTGTACACCAGGCCGTGGTAGGAATCATCGGGTCTGGTAAGGCCGGGGAACTTGTCAGCATGGGCAGCCCAGTCAAACTTGCCGCTGTCAACCACTACACCGCCCACCTGGGTGGCGTGGCCATCCATGTATTTGGTGGTGGAGTGCATCACAATATCTGCCCCGTGCTCAAAGGGACGGCAGTTCATGGGGGTGGCAAAGGTATTATCCACAATCAACGGCACGCCGTTCCTGTGGGCAATACGCGCCATCTTCTCGATATCCAGCACCTGCAGAGAGGGGTTCGAAATCGTCTCGCCGAACACGCACTTGGTGTTGGGGCGGAAGGCTTTCTGAATTTCTTCTTCAGGAGCGTCCTGGTCCACAAAGGTGCAATCGATGCCGAACTTCTTGAAGGTCACGGCAAACAGATTGTATGTACCGCCATACAATGCACTGGTGCACACAAAGTGATCGCCCGCCTCGCAGATGTTGAATACGGAGTAGAACGATGCCGCCTGTCCGGATGAGGTCAGGATGGCTGCCACGCCCCCTTCCAGCTCAGCTATCTTCTTGGCCACGCACTCGTTGGTGGGGTTCTGCAAGCGGGTATAGAAGAAACCGGCTTCCTCCAAATCGAACAGGCGTGCCATCTGGTCGCTCGTCTCGTATTTAAAGGTGGTGGACTGGTAGATGGGGACTACGCGGGGCTCTCCCTTACCGGGATTCCAGCCGCTCTGAACGCATATGGTGGATGTCTTCATAACTTGCGCACCACTCTACCATATTCCGCGCCACGCTACAAGCATTCTCTGCGTGCTGACACGATATTCTACTAAAACAGTATGTAAAAGATAAGAAATTAACGCCCGAATAGTCGATAAAAGGCGTTTTTTAGATTGACTCCATGGGGTATACAAGGTAGAGTAAGTTTGTGGCAATGAGAACAATTTTCAAATTATTATCCCTCTCACTTCTGGCACCGCTGTGTTTCGGGACACTGCAGGCAAAGGATGAGGCTGCGCCAGACAAAGCGCCAAAAAAAGCCAAGGTAAGCAAGGAACCGAAGGCCGACAAAGAGGCTGACACAAATTACATCTCGAAAACGATACCTAGCTGGGCAAACCCCACGGCAACACAGAATTCTCTGGCATCGAAAATACGCTCGACGCTGAAATCCCCGGAACCGGAACGCGTCGTCAAGTTTGTAGAAAGCCCGAAGAACCGACTTCTGGTGGCGCAGTACATGCTGGCGCAGTTTGACACAATGACGCCGGAAGACATGATCAGGCGCAGCCGGGAGAAAGACGCTAATACGCTGGACCGGCTTCCGGATGAAATCAAGGCAGACAAGAACAAGCTCAAGACACTTCGTGGCAAGGAACGCACGGCGTTCGCATCGGCTATCAGGGCAAAGGAAGCCACACTCCGGAAATTGAAGGTAGACATCAAGAACCAGGCACCGTGGACCTTGTCAGAACTTTCGCGCCACCGCGATGGCAGCAAAGTGCTCAAGCAAGTGACAGGCAACCTGGAATGGATGGAAAACATCTGCTTCTCCGGCCCCTGCGTAGCACCCGGGCGCGTGTTGTACGTCATTTCCATGATTGCCAAGAAGCACCCCGACGTGTACAAGGACAAAGTGGTGCGTGACATAGCCACCGCAATAGGTCTGGAATGGGCACGCTATGGCTACGACCTTGGCAAGGTGATGGATCGTGCGGATTTCTACATCGAGCACTGGAAAGAAGGGCGACTGAATGTCTTGTTTGACACCTTGCCCATGTACCTGCGGCGCATTGTATGCGGCTGCAAGGGCGACAACATAGCCGGTGACCGCATCAGTCTCGAATGGGCTCTGGACAATGTGCACGTGGCGGCAGAACGCTACATGGGCAGCCCGCACCGCCTGGGTTACCGTCTGTACAACCTCTTTGGCGACAGCATCCACGGCGCACAATACTACATGCCATGGGATCACATATACGGAGGCAACCACTTCACGAGATCGCTTTATGTAGGGTGCGTGTGCGGTGGTATCTCCCACTTCGGCGCCTTTGCGGCCGTTGCCAACGGCGTACCTGCCCTCACCAACGGCGAGCCGGGGCACTGTGCCTACATTCTGTGGCTCAACGGCAAATGGACACCCGGCAACACCGTAAGCTGGGAACGCGGTCCGCACTGGCAGCCCGTTCTGAACATGTGGGGGGCATTCTCCTCCCTGCACCTGGGTTCAGAGCTGTACGAAAAACTGGACCCGGATACCCACGCCTCCAACGTATACCGCGTTCTGGCACACCAGGCAGCCGCCAGAAAAGACAAAAATGCCATCAACTATTTCAAAGATGCGGTCACGGCTCAACCCATCAACATCGCCGTATGGCAGGAATACAACAACTTCCTGAGCGCCAGTAAAGCCGACGATATGAAACTGCTGAGCAACCTGCACGATGACCTGTGTTACCTGGTTGCACCCCGCTACCCGGAGGTGGTATCAACATTCCTGAGCGCCTGGGTATACCCCAAGATGAAAAACGCCCAGATGGCCGCCAAGGATTTGATGCCACGCTACCATGCCTTCTGGGACAACGTGCGCGATATGGGACCTGAACGCTGGAGAATTGAAAAATTCGGTCGCCGCCAGATTGAGCTGCTGACCCACCAGGATCCGCCCGATGGCAAGGAAATACCGCCGCCAGCACCCGAACGAGCCATTCCGGTATACAAACTCATGATGAACAACCTGGCCTCCAAGGCAGATTATCTGCCTGTAATGATGGGCTGGGGGGACGAACTGGCAAAGGGCATAGGCGGTGCAGACGGCACAACGATTACCACCCTGACCAAGGATATCTCAAAAACCGCCACAGGAGCCATGGGTGGTGGCGACAACACCAAGGTCACGGGTCAGATGATGATGGCGGCAGCCAAAGCGAAGGACATAGCCACATTCCAGCGACTCGGAGCCAACTGCCAGGACAAGATGGAAACCCCGGGAGACATGCCGGAGCTTCCGGACATGCCGGGCAAGCTGCTCTCAGAAAATGGCCTGCTGGCCACCAGCTCCACCTGCAACCACGATTCCGCCATTTCGCACTGGAACGTATTGCGCACATGTGGCGGCCGCTTCCACACCGATAAGGATGAAAACGCCTGGGCTTCCGTCATGCTTCCGAAGCCGTGTTACGTCAACGGGGTTGTCATCGTAACCACGAACGGCAATCACCACCGGCTCAACAACATGGTGGTTCAGATTTCTGACGACGGCCAAAGTTGGACCGACCTCAAGAGCCTGGGCAACTGCAACCAGCGCGTCATCAAAATCGAATTCCAGGAACACCTGGGCCGCCACATACGCATCCTGCGCAAGGGTGGGCCCGAATTCTTCCATCTCAACGGCATATACGTATACGGACGAGACGCAGCCTAAACATTGTTATTCCTAGCAACCAGCATGAAAAAAGCATTTTATCTTGCCTTGTTGGCCACCGGACTGCTGACCACACTGCAGCCCGCCCTGGCAGCCAAGCAATACGATACCCAGGAAGCCGCTTCAGCCGAAGCAACGGACGATGGCTACATCCTCTTCGTCTACGCCAAGGGCTGGGATCGTTTCAGTGAGGCACTTTGCAAAAAGGTCATCGCTGCCCCGGAAGTACAGAAAGCCGCAGGCGAAGCCGCGCTCATTCTGGCACCGTTCTACCAATACGCCACAAATGAAGAACGCCAGGCACAGCGCGCCGTATGGGGTTCGCTGGCCGAGCCAGGTGCTGCATCCATGGAAACATACCCCTGCCTCCTCATGTATGACCGCGACGGATATCTCTATGGCCGAGTCCAGGGGCCCGTCTTACTGCGCGGCACCATGGAGGAAATTGCAGCTGAGGTAAAAACCAAACTGGAAGCCAAACATAAGCAGGAGGAAATTCTGAAGAGCGCCACAAACCTGAAAGGCGCGGAAGCCGCCAGAGTCCTGGCCGAAGCATGCAAATTTGACTGCATTGAATGGCCCAGAAACATCCGCAATATCGTCAAGCAGGCCGACCCGAATGATGAATCCGGCATGGTGCGCCGTCTGCACTTCGATGGCTGGGGACTTGCCCAGAAATACTGCGGCAGCGACAAGGATGGCGGACTTGAACTGGGTCCCGTTGCCACAGTCCAGGAAATGGAGAAAATGCTCAAGGATGAAGCATACACCAATGAGCAGAAACAGGTGTTCCACGCTATCATCATCGGTACCCTGCGCCGCAGCGATGGTCCTGCCAACGCAGCCAAGATTCGTTCGCATGCCCTGGAAATCAAGAAGTTGAACCCGAACTCAAACCTGGGTGTCACCGCAGACCAGATTATCAAACTCTGGGTTGCAGATAAGAAGAAATAACGCAGATTCTGCAGCTCACCATACGAAAAGCAGCCCTTGCCGGAAAAAACGGCAAGGGCTGCTTCTCTGTAAAAATATACACGCCGTCACCGGGAAAGCGCCACCGCCCGCAGGAAGGCGGGGCAGAAGCGTTTCAGCGCAAAGAACAATACACTGCAGATACCCAGAATCAGCAACGGCATATACAGGCACTGGGTTCGGGTGAAATGCCCGCCATATGAGCCTGTGAGAGCCAGACGCAGCGCGTGCAGTACAATGTAGTGGGTCACGTATATGAAGAACGAAGCCGGCGCGAGCGCCACCACAGCCCGGCAGAAGCGCGGCAGGTATTGCTCACACAGCGCGCCGATACCCATCGTGCAGCTCACCCCCAGCAACACCAGCGCACTGCTCTGCACCGGCGGATAGAAACCGAACAAGTAGACAAAAGGCAGCAACACCAGAGCCGCCAGCACCGGAGCCCACGCATAACTGCGCACAAAAGCAGTGAAGCGGTCAAAATCGGCATAGCGGCGAATCCACAGCCCCAGGGAATAAAAGCCAAGCGCCAGCACGCTCTCGTACAGGCGGAATGGCAGCCAGCCCACCTTCCATGACTTGTGGCTGGCGGCCGTCTCGGCATCGCGGGCACAGAGCACATCGCTGCCGGCAAAACAGAGCAGCACCACAACCAGCAGCACCTTGCCCGGCAAACGCTGCAGCAGCGGGCTGAAAAACGCCAGCAGAATCAGCGTGCGCAGAAACCACAGCGGCACGTTGTCAAAATCCCAGTAGCACCAGTTGAGCAACCCCATTTCCCGAGGCACCAGCTCCCAGCGGAACCAGGAAAAATCTCCTGCGAGCGTCTGCCCCCAGTGCATCATGGGTTGCAGCAGCAGAATGGATGCCACCGCGGTCCAGAACACAAAGGGTACAAGCAGGGCACGGGTGCGTTTCCAGTCCACCCACTGGCCTGCGGCTGCCTTATGTGTAAAATAACCCGCAGCCAGGAAGAAGAAGAAAATCAGGCTGCGGTAGTTGAATAAATCGATGATGTAGTTGAAGCTACCGTAGGGACGGTCCACATGGCGCAACACCACGAAGAATGCCGTCCACACGCGGCAGAAATCAATCCATTGAATGCGTGAGGACGGCATAATCTGTACCGGTGTGTTTTTATCAGACCCGGGCGTCGTCCTCATCGGCGACCTC
>CAJGCV010000027.1 GCA_904501915.1 uncultured Akkermansia sp.
CAAGGCAGGGGAGTGGAAAGTGGTGCTGGATTCGGACGATGCCCGCTTCGGCGGCTTTGCCCGCCAGGATGCCGGCGTGCACCACTTCACCGATAAGAACCAGCAGCTTTCCCTTTACCTGCTGCCGCGCACGGTGATGGTGCTGGCACCGGCATTTATGGGAGGCAGACCATTCTGATGCTATGATGGATTTCATTTTCGAGTGGATTGCAAATTTGCTGGCGGACCTGCTGCTGCATGTCCGCTGGTGGGTGTTGCTGCTTATCCTGCTGGTGGTAGTACTCATTATCCTCTGTTGCTGTGTATGATAGCGTCCCTCATTATCAGTATTGTAACGGCACTGCTGTGCTGTGGTTGCCTGGGTGTCTTCCTGTGGCAGGTGGGACAGGCTCTGGCTGGTGACACAAGCTGGGCCGATGCGTCTTGCGTCCTGGTGTTCTCCCAGCTGGGGATTCTCTTTTTCGGCATCTTTGCCATTGCGACCTGGAAGAATTATAAGGACGAGCCTGCTGATTCCAAAGCTCTTGTCTACCTGGTACTGGCTTTTTTTCTGGAAGTGGCGCTGCTGCTGGGTATCAAAACTGGTGTGGATGTATACGACCGGCTCATCCTGCTGCAGGAAGGTGTGGAAACCAAGGCGCTGATTACCCGGCACGAACGCACCGGCAGTGGGAAGAACCGCCGCTGGAAACCTGTGTATCAGTTCATTACGCCGGATGGAAAGAAAATCGAAGACTCCATTTCGTTCCGGATGACCCTGTCGCTTCCCTTGGGAGAGAACTTCCGCCTGACCCTCTCATCGGACGATGTCACCTACCGGGTCGGCTCGACTGTTCCGGTGCGGTATATGGCCTCAGCCCCTGAATGCCACGTGGTGCTCACGTTTGGTGAATTGTGGCTTGCGCCCCTGGGCATGGGGATGATGAGCCTGTTTATCTTCGGGATGATGGGATACCAGATTCGCAAAATGCACAAGCGGCGCCATGGTTCAGGAAAACGCCGGGCGCGCCGGGCCGGAATCTGACTGCTTTTGCTTCTCTGAGCTGTGTTGAAGCAATAAATACTACTTCAAATATGGGAAAAAGAAGCTGCCCGGTTACATTGGTGTTGACACGCCGGAAATCATTTGTTACGATGAATTCATGAAGATTCGCCGTTTTCTTGAATTGCTTTTCCTTGCAACCTTGTTCGGATGTGTAGGCCTGACTCCGGTGCAGGCTGATGATGAGGAGGAGACCCAGACCGAGGAGTCATCCGGCAAGAAGAAAAAGAAGAAGTCCAAGGACTCGAAGAAAGAGGATAAAGAGGACAAGAAGGATAAAAAGGATAAAAAGGACAAGAAGGCTGATGGGGAGTCTGCCGTTATTCAGGCATTGTCCAAGTTCAAGGTGTTCAATGCCAAGCCGAATAAAAAGGCGGAATACTTTATATACCTGTACTCTGCCAGCACGTGTGGTCACTGTCAGGCTTGTATGCCGATTGCCGCTAAGGAATATAGTAAAATGAAGTCCCGCAAGGTGGAACTCATTGTGATTGACGGTGACGGCTCTGAGAAAGCAGCAATGAAGTACCTCAAGGAAAAAAGGATGCGCTGTCCCGCTATTATGTTCTCCGCATTGCAGGCTACCCAATTCCGCGGCTTGCCCGGTTGCGGCATGCCGGGGCTGCCGGCCATTTCCGTTGTCGATAAGAACGGGAAAGGCATCAGCGGTGGCAGTGGCGTAGGTGCAGCCCAGGTTAAAGAAATTCTGAAAAACTGGCGCAGTATTACTTCAGGTAAATAAGCATACCGATTCTGTAAAATGTATAACGCTCCGCAGCATCAAAACAGATGCTGCGGATTTTTAGTGCGAGAAATGGGAAGTTATTGAAGTACGAGGCGGAAAGGGACTCCGCCTGTTCAACATCTTCCCACATGTCGAGCTGTCCGGGCTTTGATACAATCAATATGCATATAGATGTCAATGTCGGAAAATGCGGGGAAATAGCCCTTTAGGCTTGTCATTCAGCGCATGTTGCGGCATAATAGTGACACGGCGCGCGTGGGTGCCGCAAGGAAAAACGAAATCGCAACCCCTCAGAGGAGCCATGATTCGCATATACACGCAGACGGAGAATGGAATTTCCCGCACGGTAGGCCTGGATGAACAGGAAGACCGCCGCGGGGATGTGTTCTGGATTGATTTGCTGACTCCGGATGCAGAGGAACTAAGATATGCCGAATCGCTGTGCAGCATTGAAATGCCTACCAAGGATGAAATGCGGGAAATTGAGGCTACCTCGCGTCTGTATTGCGAGGACGGCGGGCGGTTCATGACCACGACGGTGCTTTCCCGCGTGGAGACGGATGAACCGATTATTTCAGAAATCACGTTCATTCTGAAGAGTAAGCTGCTCATTACCATCCGCCATACGGATTCGTATTCTTTCCGCGTATTCTCGCACCAGCTGCTGCGCATGAGCCAGACGAACCGCGATTTAGTCTTTATCGGGCTGCTGGAGACGCTGGTGGACCGCCAGGCAGACGTGCTGGAACGTTTCGGTACGGATCTGGATACGCTTTCCAAGAAGGTGTTCGGCACGCACCACACCCGCCGCAAGCAGAAGGTGGAAGACCCTGATACGGATGACCTGCGTGACGCGCTGGAAGAACTCGGGCGCGTGGGTGACCTCATTACCCGTCAGCGAGACGCCCTCGTGAACCTGCTGCGCCTCATCACCTATGCCGGCAATGAGGAAAGCTGCATTGGGGATGACAATTTGTATATGCCGCTGCGCTCGGTATCCCGAGACGTGAACTCACTTTCCGAATATGCGGCGTTCCTTTCCAACAAGATTAACTTCATGTTGGATGCCGTGCTCGGTCTCATTAACATTGAGCAGAACGACATTTTCAAGGTCTTCACCATCATGAGCGTGGTGTTCCTGCCGCCCACTCTTATTGCCAGCATGTTCGGCATGAACTTCAAGTTCATTCCCTTCCTGAATACGGACTGGGGTGTGTGGGTGTCGGTGGTGCTCATGGTGCTTTCCGGTGCGCTGCCGCTTATTATCTTCAAAATCAAACGCTACATCTGACCATGATTCCCATTCGCAAGGTTGTTACCCCGGACCAGGAAATTTACAAGGCTGATATCCTCATCGAGGCATTGCCGTATCTGCAGGCATACCGTGACCAGACCATCCTCATCAAGTTTGGCGGCTCTGCCATGGATAATCCGGATTTGGTGAAGTCGCTCATGCGCGATATTGTGGTGATGGAAACCATGGGGCTGAACCCCGTTGTGGTACATGGTGGCGGCAAGGCTATCTCCAAGGCCATGGCAGATGCCGGCCTGGAAGCCCGCTTTGTGAACGGGCTGCGCGTGACCACACCGGAGGCTATCGACATTGTGGAGCGCACGCTCAGCGGCACCATCAATCCCGGCCTGGTGGAAATGATGCGTGCACACGGCGGCAAGGCTGTGGGTATTCCCGGCACCAATGTGTTTGTGGGTGAAAAAATCATGGAAAAAGATGCCGAGGGGAATCCGGTGGATATCGGCATGGTGGGCAATGTGATTGGCTGCCAGCTTTCCCGCGTGAAGGAGGCTCTTTCGCTGCAGCTTACTCCGGTTATTTCACCGCTTGCCCGCGAGCTGGGTACGAATCATTCTCTGAACGTGAACGCCGACCTGGCTGCCGCCGCGCTTGCCCGCGAGCTCAAGCCGGTGAAGCTGGTCTACATCTCCGACGTGCCCGGGCTCATGAATGACCCGGCAGACCCCAGTACCATCATTCAGAGTATCAATCGCAGGGAGGCTTTTGACCTCATTGAGCAAGGTGTGATTTCCGGCGGGATGATTCCCAAGGTGAAGAGCGCAGTAGATGCCCTGAATGCCGGTGTGCGTAAGGTGCACTTCATTGATGGACGCCTGCGCCACACGCTGCTTCTTGAAATCTTTACCCCCGAGGGTATCGGTACCGAAATTGTGCGCGAACAGCGCTGATGTGCATACTGTGAAAACGCCCGCTTCCATCGGCATTCTTTCGCCCACGCGCACGGCACCCTGCCTGCTGGCTCTGCAGCATCTCATGGATGCCTGTGCCGCTGCCGGTCTGAATGCTTATGAGCTTGGCAAGAACACGGTGAATGACCCGGTGCTCGGCAAGCCGGAGATGATACTCTGCCTGGGCGGGGATGGCACGATGCTTTCTTCTGCTCTGAACGCCAGCAGCACCGGTGCCATTATGGGTGGCATCAATATGGGGCATCTGGGGTTCCTGAGCGCCTGCGGACGCGAGGAAATTGAACAACTGGTGCATGCCCTGGCTGATGGCAGCTTTGAGGTGGACGAGCGCGCCATGCTCGAAGTCCGTAAGTTTGATGCTGCCGGGAAGGAGGCTGAACGCCGTTTCTATGCGCTCAATGAACTTTCGCTTACCCGTGCGCAGACGGGTAAGATGATAGACGTAGACGTGGAACTGGATGGCAAGCTGCTCAACCGCTACCACGCAGATGGAATTCTGGTGGCAACTCCCACGGGCTCAACGGCTTATTCTATGTCAGCCGGGGGGCCGCTCATGTGGCCCACAGCAGGTGTTACGTGCCTGACGCCGATTTGTCCGCACAGCCTGACCAGCCGTCCGATAGTGCTGCCGGATGCGGTGGAAATTACCCTGCGTCCGCGTGAACGCCGTGGCCGCGCTGGCGAGTCGCTTATTTTCTCGCTGGATGGTCGCAATACGTACCCCATTGCGCTGAATGAGACATTGAGCATCAGCAAAGCGCCGAATCCCCTGCGTCTGCTTAACTTGCCGGGAAGCGATTACGCCGCGCGCCTCCGCGCCAAGCTCCGCTGGTAACAGTCTGCCTAATTCCGGCTCTTGCGCCGGTTGAGCATGAGCACAGTGAGCTGGAGCATCCAGCCGAAGGGCGGAAAGAAGAAACTTAACGAGCAAATGATAAGCCTGGGCATGATGGCAAAGCCGATATCATTCAGACGCCGCCACATGGCACCGACAAAGAAGGACATCAGCAGCAGGTGAATGCTCACGGTGAAGAGCAGGCCTCCCGCAATTCGGACAGGTTCCCAATTTTTGCCGAAGACGAAATAATTAACTGCTGCTGCCAGGAATGGCCAGATTTTGGGCAGCAGGTAAACCCAGAGCCAGTAGACGAGGAAATCCCGGCGGCTGAGGTTACCGCGGAAATTGTAAAGTCTGGCAAGGACGGTTTTCATTTACACAATCAGCATGCAGTCTCCATAGGAGAAGAATCGGTAGCGTTGCTCCACGGCCTGGCGGTATGCTTCCATGATGAGCTCCTTGCCGGCAAAGGCGCACACCAGCATGATAAGGGTGCTCTGCGGCAGGTGGAAGTTAGTGAGTAACGCCCCTACGGTCTTGAACTCGTAGCCGGGGTAGATGAAGATATCCGTGTCTCCGCTGGTGGCGGGCAGGGGAGTGCCATGGCGGGTGGCCAGGGTCTCCAGCACTCGTACACTGGTGGTGCCAACAGCCACAACTCGCTTAGCCGCAGCTATGGCATCTGCTGTATCCTGCGGCATCACGAAGCTTTCGCGGTGCATGTGGTGGTCGGCCACGTTTTCCACTTTTACCGGGCGGAAAGTGCCCACACCCACATGCAGGGTTACAAAACTGTGCGGCAGTGAGTTGAGAATCTCCGGGGTGAAATGCAGTCCTGCAGTGGGAGCGGCAATAGCGCCCTCGTGTTCTGCGTAGATGGTCTGGTAGCGTTCCTTGTCTACAGGTTCGCTTTCGCGGTTCATGTAGTGCGGCAGCGCCAGGCGACCGTAGACCTCGGGGTCAACGAATTTATCCCAGCGGATATAGCGGTAGCCCTCGTCATCGATACTTTCGACTGTGCCGGTAGCATCGCCCACCTGCACAGTGCGCCCCACCTTCATTTTTTTACCTGGGCGTACCAGGCATTTCCACACGAGTTCCTGCGCCAGTCCGGCGCGAACGAGTTCGATGCCGCCATCGTTGCTGAAATAGCGTGCAGGCACCACCTTGGTGTTGTTGAGCACAAAGTGGTCACCGGGCTGCACGTATTCCATAATATCGTGGAAGTGCCGATGCTCGATGAGCCCGGTATCGCGATGCACTACCAGCATGCGGCTGGCGGCGCGGTCCGGCAGCGGGCGGTCGGCTATCAGTTCTTCCGGCAGGTGGTAATCGAAATCGATGGTGCGCATGGGCGGGGCGTATCAGCAGGGGAAAATCTCGATGCGGCGCAGAACTTCCTCGCGACCGAGGGTCTGCATGACAACATCGATGCCCGGGCCTGCGTGGCAACCGGTGAGCGCCATGCGCAGCGGGAACATCATGGCGCCTACTTTCACGCCATTGGCCTTGGCGAGCGGTTTCACAATCTGGAATGCAGCTTCGCCGCTCCACTCGGTGAGCTGGCGGGCTTCTGCCACGAAGAGGTTGAGCATCTCGCGGGCGTTTTCCTGCAGCTTGGCCATGGACTCCTCTTCGTATTCCAGCGTCTGCACCCACTTGACCCATGCCGGAGTTTCGCTAAGCAGCTGAACCTTGGTCTGCACGGAGGGCAGCAGCTCACGCAGCTGGGCGGTGTCTTCCAGCCCGGCCCTGGTGCAGAAGGGCATGGCGAGCTCTACAAACTTCTGCGGCTCCAGACGCATGATGTGCTGCTGGTTCATCCACTTGCACTTGGTGATATCGAACTTGGCAGCGGCGCGGTTCACGTTCTCCAGGGAGAAGAGGTTGATGAGTTCATCCTTGGTGAATACTTCATCATCACTCTTGGGGCTCCAGCCGAGCAGGGCAATGAAGTTCACCACAGCATCAGGCAGGAAGCCTTCCTCCGGGTAGTTACCCAGCTGGGCGCCTACGTCGCGCTTGCTCATCTTGGAGCCATCCGGGTTCTGAATCAGGGGGATGTGGGCATACACCGGCGGCTCCACGCCAAAGGCATCAAAGAGCTGCAGGTGTTTGAAGGTGTTCATGATGTGGTCTTCGCCGCGGATGACGTGGGTGATTTTCATTTCAATGTCATCGACCACGTTGACCAGGTGGAAAATGTAGGAACCGTCCGTACGCTTCACCACCATGTCCGGGTTGATATCCACATTGTTGTAGTCCACGGAGATATCGCCGCACACCATGTCGTGCAGGGTCATGACGCCTTCGCGCTTGAAGCGGAAACGCCACACCGTACCCTCGCTGGTGCCGGGGATTTCATCGCCGTTCTTGTCGCGCTTGTTCGGTGCAGGGCATTCGTATACGCGCCCCATGTCCACAAGCTTCTGGAAGTAGCGGTCGTAAATATCTTTGCGCTGGCTCTGGAAGTAGGGAGCATAGTCGCCACCTTTGCCTTCGCCTTCATCCCAGTCCAGCCCAAGCCAGCTCATGCCGGTGAAGATGGCCTTCATGGCGTCTTCCACGTGGCGTTCCTGGTCGGTGTCTTCAATGCGCAGCACAAATGTGCCGCCCATTTTGCGGGTGAAAAGATAGTTGAAGAGAGCGGTACGGGCACCACCGATGTGCAGATAGCCGGTGGGTGACGGAGCAAAGCGTGTGCGTACGGGCGTAGACATGCGCGCCTTATACACCCAATCGGGCGGATTTTCAAGTCTAAACCGACCCCGCAGGGTGTCAGCCGGTCAAAAAAGCTTTACTTCTTGTGTGCTGTGTAGCTTATCATATAGCGCAGCACGAATACCAGCACCCCCAGAAGGGCGATGGCGGGTTCTGCGAGCCCCATGAACAGGCAGATGAATCCGACGCTGTTGATAGTACCGGAAACAAGGCTGCTGAGACGGTGGGAGAGCAGGTGCTTATGTTGATTGCGCTGCCGCGCGCGGCGGGTGTGAATGTGCACCCAGGCGCACAGAATCGTGGAGCAGCCGGAGGTGAATGCGTGGTAGTAGTAATAGCTGTCATCTGCATGTGCTGCACAGCCATAGAGAAGAGTGGCTGTGTTGTATGCGAAGTACAGAAGCAGTATAACCGAGATGATGCCGGCTAACTGGTAGAGTACCATACGGTTTCTTGTAGGTACGCCGTCTTCTGCGGCAATCAGGGATTCGCGAATTCCCTTGCGCCCGAAGATATAAGCGGGTATGGAGCAGAGGAATACAATGCTGAGGAGTAATGTGGAGAGAGAGTACATATTGGGGGGGATTTACATCCGGGTGTGTGAAGTTGAAACGGAAGCTGCCGCTGTGGTTGTAACCAGAGCGGCAGGAATAATCAGATTTAATTGCAGTATGTTTAGTTTTGACATATGTCCTTTTGCTCTTCCAGATTCTGCAGGGTAATGCCGGTGAGGTATTCCTTGATGACCGAGTGCAGACCTTCCCATACCGGCATGGTCAGGCAGCTCTTCTTTATCGGGCATTCGTTTTCTTCCAAGGCAAGGCAATGAACAGGTGCCAGGCCCCCTTCTGCACAGGTCAGTATTTCATACAGAGTATACTGTGAGCTTTCGCGCGTGAGACGGTAGCCACCGGCTTTGCCGCGCAGACTTTGTACCAGATTGTCGTGCAACAGAAGAGCCATGATACTCTCCATATACTTGGGCGTGATGTTCTGGCGCTCGGAAATTTCGCGCAGAGCAACAGGTCCTTGCTCGGCGTGTTGTGCCAGATCCAGCATGATTCGCAGGGCGTAGCGCCCCTTTGTAGAGATTCTCATCATAGGCGTGCGTGTATTATATGTTATATATATAAGAAGTGTCAAGTATTAATATACTTTTTCTATAGGAAAAGTAAACAGTATGCGCAAAGAAAACGCTGCGGACATGTATGTGTCCGCAGCTCGTAAGGGGGGAATGGATTGAGGAATCAGGCGAGGGCTTCTGCAACTCGGTTGATGGTATCACGCAGAGAGGAGTCGTAACGGAGTTTCTCCTCAATGGTGCGCATAGCGTGCAGTACGGTGCCGTGGTCGCGCCCACCGAATGCTGCGCCGATATCCTGCAACGAACAGGAGGTGTGCTGGCGGGCCAGGAACATGGCCACCTGGCGGGGGTGCGCAATGGCGGCAGTGCGGCGGCGTCCGTTGATGTCGTCCACACGCAGCCCGAATTCGCTGGCCACGCGCTGCTGGATGTCAGCGATGGAGATGCCGGAGCTCGCGCGGCGGGTCATGAGGTCTGCAAGATTCTCACGCAGGAACGCAATGCTGGGGCAGGTATTGTTGAAAGAGGCGAAGGTGCTGGTGCGTACCAGAGCCCCCTCCAGGGCGCGTACGGATTGTGTAATGTTACGGGCCAGGAACTCCACGACTTCATCGCTGAGCAGATTCTGCTGCCATTTGAGCATTTTCTGGCGCAGGATTGCCATGCGCATCTCATAGCAAGGGGCGGTGAGCTCAACGGTCATGCCTTGCGAGAAGCGTGTCTTGAGGCGGTCGTCCATGTTGGTAATCTGGCAGGCGGGGCAATCTGCCGAAAGCACAATCTGCTTGCCGGATTCAAAGAGCGCGTTGAAGGTGTGGAAGAATTCTTCCTGGGTCTTGTCGGCCCGTGCCATGAATTGGACATCATCGATGAGCAGCACATCCACCTTGCGGTATTTCTTCCGGAAGACTTCCAATGCGTCTCCGCGCTTGCGTATAGCTTCAATGTACGCATTGGTGAACTGCTCACTGGTAACGTAGAGCACCTGTACATTCTCGCGGCGGGTACGCAGCGCATTGCCTATGGCATGCAGCAGATGGGTCTTGCCCATGCCGGAGTTTCCGTAAATGAACAGAGGATTAAATACCCGCTCCTGCGAGTTGACCAGCGCCTGAGCTGCAGCATACGCAAAATGGTTGCTGGAACCCACCACGTAGTTCTCGAAGGTGTAATCCTCGTTCAGGTTGCTCTGGATTTTTGTTGTGGTACGTGTGGTTCTGGTTGCGCGACGCTGCGCACCTGCTTCCTTGCGGGCAGCAGGGGGGGGCGTAACCGGGGCAGGGGGTGTTTCCTGTTCGCCCGTCAGGGTCAGGGTGCCTGCTTCCACAAAATCCAGTTCGCGCGGAGATTTCAGCACGTTTGCTGCCGCGTTTTCTATATATTCACTATAGTTGAGCTCCAGCCATGCCAGCATGAGCCCCTGGGGGTATTCGATAATAAGTCTCGTGCCGGTGTCTTCCACCAGGCGTAATCCGGAGATGAAATCGATGGCATACCCGTCCGCCTGCCCATGGGTGCGCAAATCCTGCATGATTTGCGCCCAGAGGGCTTCACTCGCCTGTTTTTCCTTTTCCATCGTTTTCCGTTCCGTCTTGTTTCGTAGGTTTCGTAAAGTTGTGCTTTTTGCTGCCGTTTGCGGCGTGCGGGGTGCAATATGCCACGACTACCCCATTTGCAAAAGTTTTTTTTCCGCATGCGGTGGCGCGTTCCACCCTGAAAGCGGTGTTCCATAAGCGTTCCACAGTAAAAAAAATTTTTTATTAAGGTGCTTTTGGATAGTTAACTTTTCTTGATATTTTCTGTATGCTTCCTGACGGGGCGGTTCAGGCTTGTAGAACGCGGGTGACTAAAAGTGGCAACTTATTAAAACTCAATATACAGAAGTAATTATAATGCTTTTTGAAATAAATAAAAAAAGGCCTGGTGAGGGTAGATTTACCAGTTAGAAACAGAGTGTTTTAAGCGGAAAAATGCTGCCAGCCGGAGGCTATTTTCCGGGCAGAACCAGAGGTGAGTCTGCCAATGTAGTGGAGCGTGGATGCAAACGCTGAATCTGCAACTTTTTCGGCAATATCCGGAGGGAGTGCGAGGAGCAGTTCGTAATCCTCGCCGTGTGAAACAGCATCCTGAATCGAGAAACCCGGTCGGCATGGGAGTGCTGTTTCATCTATTTCAAACCCACACCCGCTGGCTGCCGCCAGACGCGGTAAATCTGTGCCCAGACCATCGGAAAGGTCCATCATGGCGGAGGGCCTGAAATTGGCCTTCAGAAGCGCTCTGGCGAGCTTGACGCGAGGTTCGAAGTCAAGATGCCATTCTGTGGGGAAAGAGCCGCCCAGGAGGCCTGAAACGAATAATACATCACCAGGGGAACCACCGGAGCGCAAAACTGCCTGCCCATGCTCTACCCTGCCGGTGAGTGCCACATTGATGACCAGACCATCGTATGGAAGGCCAGAGGTTTCTCCACCGGCAATGGAGATGCCGAATTGCAGTGCCAGCTCACGTATACCGCGGTAAATGCCTTCCAGGAGCTCCACAGGACGGGATGGATGGCAAAGCAGCGTAATGAGAGCATGCTCGGGAATGCCGCCCATGGCGGCGATATCAGACACGGCGCGGGCAAGTGCCTTGCGGCCTATTCGTTCCGGGGCTGTGTTGCGGGTGAAATGTAAGTCTTCGACGACCACATCTGTTTTCAGCAGGGTATCCCATTCATCATCCCTGGAAACGACGGCACAATCATCCCCAGGCCCGGTAACGAGAGATTCATTGACCGGCAGAAGAGGAAGGATTCTGCCAAGAATGGCATTTTCGCCGAGCTGTGAAAGCGGGGTTGTCATGAAGGAATCAGATGCGGAGCCAGAAGAATGAAAAGAGAAGAGCAGGCGTTAAAGAGCGTGTGAATCACAATAGGCAGCCAGAGGGAACGGGCTTTTTCGTAGGCAATGCATTGAATAATGCCGAAAATCGTGAGGGGGAGAAGCTGCATCAGGGATCCGTGAACAGCCGCAAAGAGGAAAGCGGAAGCCAGGGTAGCCACCCAGCGAGCGTTCCAGCGTTTCAGTATATTGTAGATGAAGCCGCGGAAACAACATTCCTCAGTAACAGGCGCTACTCCTACAGCCATGAACACCATGAGTCCCTTTTCAAAATTGCTGCCGTTCAGCATGCGTTCGACTACATCTTGCACCAGCGGGCAGTTAGTGCTTTCTGCCAACCATTTGTTGAATTGCGATATCTCCAGAATGATGGGTGAGAACCAGAGGATGAAAAGGGCAGCACACACCCAGCCTGCTTTTGCCAGCAGGTGTGTGGCCGGTACATCCCGCCTGGGCAAAGTAAAGTACACCCAGAGGAATGGTACGTAGAGCGCAATCTGGAAGAGTGCGGAAACAATCATTTCTTCCGGCTCCGGGCGCGTGAGCGGCATGCGAATCTGCATTATGGAAGACAGACTGAATGTCAGCACAAAGAATGCCGTATAGAAATAGGCAAAAGTGTGCGGGAAGTTGCTCCCCGGGAACTGCGGTACTGGCGGTATATCGCCTGTTAATTTTTGCCTGAGCACACCGAAAGGTACAAGCAGCAGGCAGAGGGAGGTGCTGGCAATAATGGCCCAGGTGGCAAGTTTTGCATAGAGGGGGAGCTCAGTCATGGTATGGCAGGGGTATAAGCAATGGCCCCCTGGTAGCCGGGGGATGGGGTGAATAGTTCGATGTGCGGAGCATCGGCAAACAGGCATTGAATGCGCCCATGTTGATAGATGAAGGGATATGCGCGGGCATTCCACATGGTGTCTCCTGCGTGTTTGACGAGGGCTTCCGCAGCGCACCAGCAGGCGAAGAATTCTTCCTGCGGGCATCCTCTGCTGCGAAAAGCCTGCAGCTGCTGGTCGCACATGAAACGCGAGGCAAGAGAGTCATACTTCCTGGGTCTGATGTATTCTACATCCACCCCTGTGCTCTGGTGGTGAAAGGCGATACAGAGACAATCTCCGGAGTGGCTCAGGTTGAATGGTTGTCTGTCGCAATGCGGTTTCCCGTGTTCTCCATAGCAAAAGGTGATATCACGAGCATCACAACCGCACCTTCGAGCAAGCTCGTGTTTCAGCACACTTCGTATCATGGCATAATCAGCACCTCGCTTTTGAGCTGTTGCGAGTTCTTCTGCAGAGAGCACGGCTGTATCAACCTCAGCGGCTCGTAATTCTGCAAGGCTATATATAAGATAGTCCATGTTCAGATGCGGATGATACTTGCCGAGTTCGTGAGGGTGTCGTAGATGCCGATGCTGGGCACGCCGTTGCGGCCGTATATTTCCCCAGGGTTGACGACCAGGGTGGAACCGATAGTCCTGATTTCCTGCGTATGGGTGTGACCGTAGAAAACGGCATCATGATTTCCTGCTTCAGCCGTTTTGTACGCATCCCTGGGCAGATGCGTGAAGAAAAGTCTGCGTTTATCCAGCTCTATATTTGCAGCCGTGCCGTGAAGTCTGGTGTTGGCTGATGCTTCTGCAATGCGCGAGAACGCATTCAGTTCATATTCATTGTTGCCAAAAACCAGGTCGATGGGGTGCGGCCATTCTTCTCGCAGCGTCCGGAATGTGGAGGCTGCAGTCATGTCTCCCATGAAGAGCAGGTGCGTGCAGCCATGCTGCTCTGCAGTGTGCAGAGCAAGGAGCAGATGGGTGATGTTATCATGTATATCTGATAGCAACGCAACACGCATGATTAGTTTCAGAGTTGCTTTTCTCTTGTAAAAATGGGCGATAACGGTCGGGGGGCTTGCAGGGGACTCCCCCACCTGCCGGTGGCAATGCTTCCGTCTTCTGCCAGATACCATACAAGCTGTCCCTCCTTTATCTCCTGGAACACAACGGTTTGCTTGTGTTCGTTGACATACCCGCAGAACCTGGGGCTTACCTTCATCAGCTTGCCAAGGTTTTTCCGGACTTCTTTCTGGAAGTTCAGCGTTTTGTGCTCGTTGAACCAATGGGCGTATCTCGCTTCTGCGGTGACATGCTTGTGCGTATATTGCAGCCAGCATGTGCCATCCAGACGGACATCGCAGGCCTTTCGGAGCTTTTCGAATTCATCCAGCGTCTTCTGTGTTTCTGGTGCATAACGCAGCCCATTGAGCAGCGGCGCTTCCGCTGTATGCAGCGCTTTGATTGTGTAGTGAAGCACGTAGGCGCGAGCCAGGGCTGGAATGTTCCTGCCTTCTAACTGGAAGATATCAGTAATCATTTCTGGCAGGTTAACTGTGCTGAAAAAGCCTGCCCGGTTGCTTAATCCCAGTTCGGTGAACAAGGGGGTGGGATCCAGCGTGCGGGTGACTATGTCATCCGGGTTGTGCCATTCTATTTCCTTCTCATCTTCAATCCTGCGTTTCGGGTCGTACGCAGAGCGGGGGAAGCAGGCTCGTCCCATGCGTATTACCGGAAGTTCGGAGGAAATGGCACGCTCTTTGGTATACGTGTCAATGTGCTCGTACAGGCGGGAGTTCAGAACCTGGTTGTTCAGCAATTCCTCCAGAATGTGCAGCTGTTTCTGGTTTGCTGGAAATTCCTTACAGAATGAGGGAGCTCCCTCCATAAGGGTTTTGCGAGCTGCTACCAGCATGCCGGGCTTCACGTTCTGCCCTTCTTCCTGCATTAAAACCTTCAGGTCTCCTTCTTTTGGCATTTGGCTGCAGATGCTCTGGAGTTCAGAAGCAAAGGAATACAAATCTGTCTTGCAGCTGGAAATCCGTTCCCTGAATGTTTCGTAATCTCGGGCAGAGGGAAGAAGCTGCAGCATATTTTGCCACGCCTTCATTTCCTTCAACAATGCAAGGTTCTTCTCGTATGCCTTTTGCACGGGCTCTATTTTTTCAGGTCCGAGCTCCAGGGGACCCTTAGCATCTTCATAGATATTGATGCGTTGCAGAAGTGTTTTGTTGATTCTGTTGATGCCGGAGATATCCTCGATTAAATCGCCGGTCAGGGGCGGAGCTACGGGCAGGGGGGCTTGTAGTTCTTCAGAAAGTGTGAGACGTTGCTGGTTCAGCGCCTCTTTTTCTGCCTCACACAGGGCAGCCCATCTCATCTGCAGCTGCCTGGCATCCTGCCCCAGGTCTTTCAATTTGCGTTCAATGCCGGCACGGCGTCTTACCCCCTGGCCGACAACGGACTGCTTTCCTGATTCGATGACGCGCAGGATGGCATCCAGTTCCTGCATACGCTTCCCCTGCATCATGATATAGGCCCGCAGGTTATCGGCCTCCAGGCTGACGCGGCGGTTCAGCGTCCGGTTCAGTCCGGTATCATGTATATTTAACAGATTGATGGCTGCTGTTCTAGATATGTGGTCCTTGCTGGCATTGTCAAGAATGACTGCGGCGTTCTGGGCGCGCTTCCATAAAAAGAAAACACCAGCAGAAATAAGGAGAAGCACTATCAGCACTGAACCCGCGATGGTGGCGATTTTGCCGAGAGGTTTGCGCCGGCGCTGTAATTCCCGTGCTATGTTGCTGCGTAATTGTGAAATTGTTTTTTTCTCCATGGCGCTCAACATATGTTCTTGCGCCTTCTGAAGGTGGCTGGCTCTCTGTCTGAGCTTCCGCAGCGCTGCGCTTCGCATAGTTGTCAGCATCTGTGGTGTCGACAGGAAACTGGAAATCATATTCTGAAGCTCCGCATAGTCCTTTTCTTCAAATGTAAAAGGCTGGTTGTTGGCGAAGCGAAGGTATTCTTCCCTTGCCTTGGCGTGATTGGGATTCTGCTTGAGTGCGTTTTCGAGCAACTCCCCTGCGGCAGCGCGCTTTCCTTGGCGTGCAAGTTGTCTTACTTTCTGCAACAGGGGGTCTGAACGTCGACGTCGGGCCATGTGAAGTTATTATTTGCCTGATTTGAGGTGGAAATGCCAGATTATCTCGCCGTGTTTACCTTGGCTGATTTTCTTGAGCGTAAGGACCGGTTTCTTCTTCTGTTCTTTTTCAAAAGCTTTGGTGACCTCTGCGTAGCTGCGAATCAGGGATGCTGAAAGGACATTACAGATATGGTTGATTATATGCTGGCTGCTCTGGGGTTTGCTTAATAATTGCTTAACCTTGGTTCTGGCGAATTTATCGGATGCTCTGTTACCTGACGCCTGCTCAACGGAGAGCAGAAGATCCGGTGTGTTCTGCATGATTTTCTGCAATTCGTCATTGAATTTCTTATTGGCGAAAAGCTCATAATAAGCCTGAAAAAGCTGTTTGCCTGGCTTTTTGTCATCTTGCAGCCGCTTGGCAATGTAGTACAGGTGCGCCAGAGAGAGCGACTGTTTCTTGACCTCCGGATTCCCGCAACAGGGGGCGTTGGCAACATTATGGAAGGTTTGTTTGAGCCATTTCGGGAACTGGGGCTGGAGCAGCACTTCGCAGCGCAGGGTCGGAGTGCCCTGGCTTTCCTGTTCTTCGGCTTTCTGCCATACAAACGTGGAGTCCTCATCATATGTCGTTACGATTCTGTTGGATTTCCCGTTATTGAGATCCGGCAGGTGAATCAGGAATTGAATGCGTTCGATGTGTTTTTTGGGGTTGAGCCTCCAGGGAAAACGCATCTTATTGTTTTTGAGCTTCAGAGTGTAACCCCGTTCGGTTTTTTCGACGCTGAGTTGGTCCGGGGTAACTCCCAGATTAACTGCCGGGAATGAAATATCTTTATCACCAGAAGGTATGGGATAATTGATACTTGGGGCCAGTACGATATTCGTCAGCGTTTCCTTATTGGTTGGTATGGGGAAAATGACTACTGTATCTCCATTGTTGCTGCGGACTTTTATCAATTTGTTATCGCGGATGGCGAACGTAACGACAGGAAGATCGGCTTTATTGCCATCCTTGTCTTTAATTCCGAGCTTATATTCGCCCTTGTTTTTTGTCGGCTTGATACAAAGATGGTACTCAGAGGGACTGAGCTCAAGCTTTATGGCACTTGGAACGGGTTCGCCCTTGATGATGCTGAAAATGCTGTACGCTCCGCTGGTGACTGTTGTTTCTTCCGTCAAACCTGCGAGCAGTTGCTCCAGTGGTGCAGGAATGGCATTGCCGCACACAACCGGGTGCATGCCTTTCACCTGTTGCTGAGTGATGACGGGTGATTCCTTTTCCTGTGGCGTATTCCCTGTTCCTGCTGTCTCAACAGTGGGCGGAACAGGAGGCGTGACTACGTTTCCCGGTTTGTATGGTTCTAATGCATCGGTGCTGAAAATAGCAGCAAGCCCGGGCTCCTGCAGGGTGAGCAGCTCCCATGCATCCTGCGTGTCAAGCCCGTGTCTGGCGTGCCATTCCTCCGGTGTGAGTCCGTATGTTGCCTGTTGAATATACAGCCTTCCCATGTCGGCTTCGTTCAGTCCGAGCAGACGTGAGTTTTCGCACAAACGCTTAAGTGCTGAGGAGTGGTCTACAATAGCAGCCGTGCTGTTCAGAATGAGTATGGCACAGTCTTTCAGCAGGGCGTCTTCGGGGATGGATTCATCAAGCAAGGTAAGCTCCTGCAGGAGATATCGTGATTCCTCTGCCTGATGCGGACCACTCAGATAATCGAGCAGCTTTTGTATACCCGTCGCCTGAACTTCCTCGGGTTGGACTTCTGTTGACTGGCTGATGAAATCTTCAATCTCCCGCACTGAATCAGACAATCCGAGCCAGATGCCAAACGCAATACCGGAGAGCAGAATCGTGACGCCGCATGCTGCCATGGGGAGAAGATAGGGCATGCTTCTGGGGATGGGCACGTCATAGAGCATCCAGTCCGGTTCTTCCGTATAGTGATAGTGTGAAACTGTACGGGAGAGAACGCGGGTGACTCCCTTGTTCGGCTGCTCGCCGGTGTTATTGTTTCCTGCAGCGGTTGGTTGACCATCGGTTCCGGACGGGGATACCGGTTCAACGGGTAATTCCATATCTGCCGAAATCTTTAACACGGGGTGACCGGTGCGCAAAGCCCGCTGCACCAGCGGTGATGATTCCAGTGTTACCATGCGGAGCGTTTCAGCAAAGGAATCTGAATCGTCTGCTTCGGTTGTGAAAGTTATTCCCCATCCCCTCGAGTGCGTGAGCCAGTCACTTTCGTGAAAAAGTCCTAATATGGACTGTACCGGGGTCTCACAGGGCAAGGTAACCAGGCATTCGCGGTCGTACGGATGCGTATAAAATGTCCTGGCGTTGGATTTGTGACCTGTCAGCTGCTTCCATGTAGGCTGAACAGAGGCATCGGGCATGCGCTCCAGCATCATGTGCGGGGCATTGATGAGGTAACGCGGTTCTCCCTGCCATTTTCTGATCCAGAAACCGGAGTTGTACAATGCCAGCATGACGCCGGATGGTGTTGGCCTGTGCTCATCTGCCAGCAGCTGTTCCACTTCCTGTTGTGTGAAAATGAGGTGGTGTGCGGTAAAGCATCCTCTGCCGGTGTAGTCCGCTCCTGCGTCCTGGACACATGTCAGCACATGCCAGACTTCGCCGGCATGCTCCACGATGCGGTAACTGAATTGTGCTCCTCTGGAACAATATCCACCTCTTGGTTCTCTGCAGGTGCTCAGCGCTGTCAGCCTGGCACCAAGCGCGGGGGGAAGCTTTTCTGAGCGGGCAACAGTCCCGTATCCCGATGCCGAAGAATCGAGCAGGTGCGGATAACTTGTGTGGACAAGCTGGAATGACATATGACTCAGTTATGCGAACTGGGAATCAATGACGGAACCGCGCAATGCAATGCCCAGAGTACAGGCTCTGCCACGCGGATGGGATGAACGCTGCCATTTGCCGGTCCTATAAGCTTCGTTCCACTGCGTTCATCCACGAATTCGACTGGCGATTCGCCCAACGCGCTGGCGGCAAAGTAACGCACATTGGAGGAAATGGCTTCGGCATTGGTGCAGATATGCGGCGCTATGTTGAAAATGAATTGCCTGAGTCGCGCAGAGTTGATGTTGATGTGCTCGGGCATGAACATGCCGTTGCGGGTGGCTGGCAGCAGCGGCTCCGGTCCCAGCAGATGACTCCAGGTATCACATTTGCCGATGATGATTGCCATAGGAATGTCGAGCTTCTCAGACGGCGGCAGGTTCAGCCTTGTGCGGAGGCGCATTTCTGATTCTGCAAGCAGCATGGCCTGCCGCCCTGGGCGATACAGGTTACTGCGCAGCTGGGGGTCTGGGCATTCCTGCAATAACTGACGGAATCCGGGGTTGGCTGTCGGGTCAAACAGGAAAAGAATAGCAGAGGAAACCGAGAGATGCTGGCTTCCCATCGTTTGTGCATCATGATTACCGGGTTGGAAATCTTCGCCTGCATTGTCATACAGCACTATGGAGTGTGTTTCTGAATCCTTGTTCAGATTATAGATGAATGGCCGGGGAATGTTGACATGGATTCCCTGTTTCCATATTTTCTGGTACAGGCGACCATGCATATGCGTTTTGGCCAGATATGCTTCCTGCGGGGTCTGCGCCGTGAACAGCCGCATCCGCATTTCGTTGAGAGGCTCATTCGTGACGGGGTCTGCATCCCGGAATGGCATGCCGAATTCGCGCGGGAAAAGGGTTTCAAGCTCGCGTACCAGAGCGGTGATGTAGTAACTCTTGCCTGCTGCAGGAACACCGACCAGCGAAATGATATGCTGTTTGGTTTCCGTAAAGAAGGGGGGGAGCTTACGGTGGCAATGCGGGCAGGCGTGCTCGCTGCATATCATCCCTCTGCTGTCCAGAGGCAACCCGCTGGCGTTATATTCGTGCGGAATGAATCGCAGCATGGCTGTTTCTCCCAGCTTGGGGTCTCCCAGCAAGTCCGGGTGGCTTGCAATGCTCATGATTTCCGCTGGATTGAATAATTCCCAGCAATTGGGGCAGCGGAGTTCTTCCGCCCCCTGCGGGTGTTCCTCCTGCTGCTCAACACAGATTTCACCTGTGCTGATAGCGTATTCTGCTACTGTAACTATGTCTTTCAGGTAGAAAGCACTATGGTCCAGTCCCTGGAATGTTGCCAGAATATCTTCCGGCAATTCAGGCGCTACCATGGGAAGATCCTGCAGTGCATATGGTCCGTACCACTCAGACTGTGTCGGGTTGTATAAAAACCATATATTCGCGTCGTACTGGCTGAAATCCGGGCGTGATGCATCGTTCCCGTACCAGCAGATGAAGCATCCGCACCCCAGTACGAAGAGATACATCTTCTCCGGGCGGATGATGACATCTGACTTCATCTGCACACCGTTCAGAGAATAACTGCTGATGTGTCCGTGGGGAAAGAACCGGCAGACATCATCCCTCTGCGCAAAAGAACCACCATTTTCCACCTTCATCTTAACGCGGAATGTGTTCTTATCGCCTGCACCGATAGTCATGAAGTTTCCGTCGGAAGCCCGGAGCTTGGAGCAGAGACAGTCGTATATATATAGTTGTTTGTTCATGAACGCCTGTATCGTGTACTCATTATACCTGTAAGCATGCGTTGAGTCAAGAAAAGAGCAGCATGAAGCCATATCCTTGTCATGATGGGTTGAAGCAGGGACTTGTTTATGTTAGTATAACGCCATGCAGATTGCACATACAAAGGAAGAATTGCGCGCTATGCTGGCACCGTTGCGTGGTAAGCGCATGGTGTTGGTGCCGACTATGGGCGCTTTGCACGAAGGGCATGCCACTCTGCTGCGCCAGGCGCGTGAGCTTGCTGGAGCTGAGGGCTCAGTGGTGGCCAGTGTATTCCTGAACCCGGTGCAGTTTGATAATGCCGGAGATTTAGCAACCTATCCTAAAACCCCTGAGCAGGATATGGAAACCTGTGCCAGCTGTGGGGTGGATGTCGTTTTCATGCCTACTCCGGATGTCATGTACATGGCAGACCGCTCTATTACGTTGGAGGAAACGCATCTTTCCACAGTATTGTGCGGCGCCAGTCGTCCGGGGCATTTTGCCGGGGTCTGCCTGGTGGTCAATAAGCTTTTTAACCTGGTTCAGCCCACAGATGCTGTTTTTGGCAAAAAGGACTACCAGCAGCTGGCTATCCTGCGCCGCATGGTGCGTGATCTGGATATCCCGATTACACTGCATGGCGCTGAAATTGTGCGCGGGGAAGATGGCCTGGCCCTTTCCAGTCGTAATGTGCGCCTGACACCGGAACACCGCAGCGCGGCACCTGCCATTCGCGCCAGCCTCCTGACTGCCAGTGCAGCCTACCGCGCGGGAGACTCTGCCTCTGCCATATGTGCGCAAGTCAGGTGCACACTTGAATCTATTCCTGGTGTGCATTGTGATTATGTAGAACTGGTGGATGCGGAAACGCTGCATGAGGTTGCTGAGCCTGACCGTCTTGCTCTGCTGGCCGTAGCCGCCTGGTTCGGAGATGTGCGCTTAATTGATAACATAGAACTTTCACGAGCATGATACAGGCATTTGATCTTCACCGTTCGTACCGCATAGCCAAGAAGCAGATAGAAGTGCTTCATGGTCTTGATTTGCATATCCGCCGGGGCGAGAAAGTGTTCCTCTGTGGCCCCAGTGGTGCGGGCAAAACAACGCTCATGTACACCCTCGCCGGCCTGGAGCCGCCACAGCAGGGTAAAGTGTTGATTGATGGAGAAGATATATACGGTCTTTCTCTGCGCCGCCGGGCTCTGTTACGCAACAAGACCATGGGATTCATCTTCCAGAACTATATGCTGATGCCGGAACTTACCGCTCTGGAAAATGCCTCGCTCGCCACAGCTGTGGCTGGAAGAGAAGCTACAGAGCGAGTCAAGTACCTGCTGGAACGCGTAGGCCTTGCGGACCGTATGGATCATCTTCCTAATGAGCTTTCCGGTGGCGAACAGCAGCGCGTGGCTATAGCCCGTGCGCTGGCTCATGACCCTGCCATCATCTTTGCCGATGAGCCTACCGGTAATCTGGACTCTCGCAATGGCAACCAGATTCTTGATTTGCTGTTCGGTCTCGCAGAGGAGGGGGGCAAGACTCTGGTAACGGTAACACACGATGCTGAGATTGCAGCACGCGGTGACCGCACCCTCATTATCCGCGACGGCGTGGTGGCCTCTGCCTGTTGAGCATTCATCCCGCCTGTTATCATGAAAGCAGCCGGAGGATATGTCTCCGGCTGCTTTCATGTATGTTACTTTTTTGCAGATTTTACTTGAGTTTGGCGGCAATCTCGTGCCAGCCAAGAACAGAGGCTCCGTGTCCGGCATGAAGTACTTTGCCATCCTTAGCTACAAAGACAGCATGAGGAATGCCACGCGGAGCTTTGTAGCCGGGAAGCCCGGTCTTGGAGACAGCCCAGGAGCTGTTCATCATTGCGGGAAATTTTGCGTTGTATTTGCTGACGTATTTTCTACCCCCTTCCGGTGTGCTGTCGAAGCAAAGAAGAATGAGTTCACCGCCGGCTTGCTTAATGGCGGGGTACTGCTCCACAACTTTCGGCATGATAGCGCGGCAGGGTGCACACCAGGAAGCGGAGCACAGGTAAATGTAGAAGCGCGCCGATGTGTCCGGCCTGGCTTCTGTAATGTAAACTGCTTCAGGGGACTGTAATGCTGCTGCTACAGTCCCGGCCTGAGCTGCAGGCTGGGGCTCGGTACCCATGCAGGCGCCGCAGAGCAGGGCGCAAGTCAGAGTCATGAG